>NZ_LKDV01000001.1:0-448249 GCF_001401875.1 Pseudoalteromonas sp. P1-13-1a
TAAAAACAACGTTTTACGTTGTGTAAACCCCTTTGCCAAAGTCATGAGAAGCTGCGCTTCTAACGTGAGCAAGCTCAACGTCTACAAGTCAAACTAACGCCGGAGCAAAACCCAGCCCTGTAGACGCGCAGCTTGCTGGCGTTTTAAGAGCAACGCTTTTATGGGCATAAAAAAAGCCGCATAAAATGCGGCTTTGGGGGTTTAGTCTCACTTCACTTTGGGCGTGTCTCCAAAACTTAGTGAATACGTTACCAAGGAACTGTTTGCTAATTTAATAAAATTACGTTTATTAAATAGACTCTAATGCAATTTTAACCATTTCGTTAAACGTGCTTTGGCGCTCATCGGCTGGTGTTGCTTCACCAGTGATCACGTGGTCACTTACCGTGAATAATGCCATTGCATTTGCACCGTACTCTGCTGCTACACCGTATAAACCGGCTGTTTCCATATCAACAGCAAGTACTCCTAGTTTATCTAGGTCTTTGTAAAATGTGTCGTCAGCTTGGTAGAAAGTATCGGTAGTAAATACGTTACCTACCTTTGCTTTTATACCTAGCTCTCTAGCGGCGTTAACACCGTTTAAAAGTAGGTCAAAGTTAGCAATTGCTGAAAAATCGTAACCACGAACGCGTGCACGGTTTACATTTGAATCGGTGCTTGCACCTTGTGCAAAAATTACGTCGCGAATTTTAATATCTGTACCAATACCACCACAGGTACCAATACGGATAATATTTTTAACGCCAAAGCTTACAATTAACTCACGCGCATAAATAGACATAGATGGTATGCCCATGCCCGAACCCATTATACTTACCGGTTTACCTTTGTATGTGCCTGTAAAGCCGTACATGTTACGTACACCAGTTACTTGTACTGCATCATCTAAAAAGTTTTCAGCAATGTACTGTGCACGAAGCGGATCGCCCGGCATTAATACTGTTTCAGCAAAGTCACCAACGTTTGCACTAATATGCGGAGTACTCATTAATTGTTTTTCCTTTTTATTTAGGCGCGTTAAGCTTATTTAAAAAGCCGTCGCCGTATTCAAGTGCAGGTAAGTTAAACCACTGTGCAAGGGTTTGACCTATATCTGCAAAGCTATTGCGCTCGCCAAGCGGGGTATTTTGCATGCCCGGTTGATAAGCTATAACTGGTACATATTCGCGGGTGTGCTCAGAACCTGGAAAGGTTGGGTCACAGCCGTGATCTGCAGTGATCATTAATACATCATCTGCATTTAATTGGTTTAGTATAGTTGGTAAGTAATCGTCAAATTCTTTTAATGCTTTTGCATAACCAACTGGGTTACGACGGTGGCCAAACTTTTCGTCAAAATCAACTAAATTGGTAAAAATTAAGCTGTTGTCTGGCGCGTTTGCTAATACTTCGCTGCTTTTTTCAAGCAAATTCATTAGCCCTGGGGCTTTATGTTTTTGCGTAATACCTTGGTGTGCATATATATCAGCAATTTTACCAATGCTTATTACTTCACCACCGTGTTTAGATAACACATCTAACAATGTTGGCGACGGCGGCAATACAGAATAATCACGACGATTACCTGTGCGAGCAAAGTCTGCATTGCTTGTGCCTAAAAATGGCCTAGCTATAACACGACCTATATTTAGCTTGTCGAGTAATTCGCGAGCAATTTCACAAATTTCGTAAAGTCGCTCTAGACCAAATGACTCTTCGTGAGCAGCTATTTGAAATACGCTATCTGCAGAGGTATAACAAATTGGCTTACCTGATTTTACGTGCTCTTCACCAAGTTGCTCTAAAATGGTGGTGCCTGATGCATGGCAGTTGCCTAAAATACCAGGAATACCCGTGCGGGCTATAAACTCATCTACAAATTCTTGTGGGAAACTCGGCTGTGTTTTAGGGAAGTAACCCCAATCAAATAACACGGGTACGCCGGCCATTTCCCAATGCCCTGAAGGCGTATCTTTACCGCTTGAAAGCTCTTTTGCATAACCCCATGCACCTTGTGATGCTTGACGGTCAGAAACTAAACACGTTTCGCCACCTGCTGCCTCACAGGCATCAATTAAACCTAATTTAGATAAATTAGGTAACGATAACGCTTTTCCTGTTTCGTCGTGGTATGCTTTTAACAAGTGGGCAAGTGTATTTGCTCCAACATCACCAAATTTGTCTGCATCGGGTGCTGCGCCTATACCTAGGCTGTCTGCCATTAAGATGATTGCTCTTGCCATGTTGACCTCACTTTGCTTCTAGGTGGTTACTTTATCCGCTGAACGAATTTTCCGTACAGGACATAAGTCCTGTTTCATAAAAGCTAAACATTATAAATTTGCGTTCTTAAGCAAAGCAAAAGAGATTATTCGTGTCTTTTTTGCTATTGTGATCAACCAAACAACTTTTCCTTTTCTGTGTGGGTGAGAACTTTAGTGACACGAACTATTATAGCTATTGCTGGCGCATCGGCGTCGGGCAAATCTCTTTTTAGCCAAACTATTTACAATGAGTTGGTTAATGAGCTTGAACCAGGCGCTATCGCCATTATTGAAGAAGATGCTTATTACAAGGATCAGTCGCATTTGCCTATGGAACACCGTACGCAAACTAACTACGACCATCCTGATGCATTTGAACATGAGTTAATGCTAGAACATTTAACTCAACTTCGTAGTGGTAACTCTGTCGAAGTACCTACTTATGATTATGCACAACACACACGAAGCGATGAAACTCGCCGCGTTGCTGCAGCTAAAATTTTAATAGTAGAAGGTATTTTATTATTAAGTGATAAAGCACTTAATAAAGAATTTGATATTAAGGTGTTTATAGATACCCCCCTTGATATTTGCTTAATGCGTCGTATGCAACGAGACATGGAAAAAAGAGGTAGAACATTACAATCTGTTGTTGAGCAATATCAAGCAACTGTTAGACCGATGTTTTATCAATTTATTGAGCCTTCAAAGCATAACGCTGATTTGGTTGTGACTCGAGGCGGTATGAACCGCGTTGCGATTGATATTATTAAAAGTAAAATTAAGTATTTACTACAAGAATAATAACGGGAAACATCTGTATGACAACATTTATGAGCTTAGTAGGCATGTTTGTACTACTAAGTATTGCTTTTGCGGCGTCGACTAATCGCAAAGCAATAAACTTACGCACCGTAGCGATAGCCTTTGCTATGCAAGTAGTTATTGGTGGGTTTGTACTGTTTTTTGAAGCAGGCAAAAATGTGTTAGCAAGTATGTCTAGTGCCGTTTCTTCGGTTATTAGTTTTGCAAACGATGGGATTGGATTTTTATTTGGCCCACTTGCTTCGCAAGACACGCTAGGTTTTATTTTTGCTATTCAAGTTTTACCGGTCATTGTGTTTTTCTCAGCACTTGTTGCTGTGCTTTATCACATTGGCATAATGGATTGGATAATTAAAATTTTGGGCGGCGGTTTACAAAAATTATTGAAAACCTCGCGCACAGAATCGCTCTCAGCAACGGCTAATATATTTGTAGGCCAAACTGAAGCACCTTTAATCGTTAAGCCGTTTATAGCAACCATGACTAAGTCTGAGTTGTTTGCAGTAATGGTAGGTGGCTTAGCCACGGTAGCAGGCTCTGTAATGGCAGGTTACGTAATAATTGGTGTAGAGCTTAAGTATTTAATTGCCGCTAGCTTTATGGCTGCACCAGGTGGGTTTTTAATGGCTAAAATGATTGTGCCAGAAACCGAAACACCTAAAGATACGCTCGCAGAGTTAGATAGCGATGAAGACAAGCCTGTTAATGTTATTGATGCAGCAGCATCAGGCGCAGCTAACGGCATGCATTTAGCGCTAAATGTGGGCGCAATGCTATTAGCTTTCGTAGCATTAATAGCGTTATTAAACGGCTTATTAGGCGGAATTGGAGGGTGGTTTGACTATCCTACTTTAACGCTACAAGAGATTTTAGGTTATGTATTTGCCCCTGTTGCATGGTTACTTGGCGTACCATGGGATGAGGCAATCATAGCAGGTAGTTTTATTGGTCAAAAGTTAGTAGTAAATGAGTTTGTTGCTTACTTAGACTTTATAAATTATCGCGATACGTTAAGTGCGCACACTCAAGCAATTGTAACTTTTGCCTTGTGTGGGTTTGCTAATCTATCGTCGATAGCTATTTTACTAGGTGGATTAGGCGGTATGGCGCCTAGTCGGCGAAAGGATATCGCACGCTTAGGGCTCAGAGCAGTGTTAGCAGGATCTATGGCTAACCTTATGAGCGCAGCAATTGCTGGGTTTTTCCTCTCGCTAGCTTAGAAACTTAATGAGATGAACACCGGTGTTGCAAAACAAGAAGATAGTACTTTAAGGGGTTAAAGCACTATCTGACTTGAACGATACTTCACCAAGGGCCGCAAGGCCCTTTTATCGTTTTAGGGCTATTAAAAACTTACTCCTTTTAGTTAAATAAGCACTAGCCTTTGTCCCTCCCTCAACGAGCTGTTTACTCAAACACCCGTAATAAATAAGCTTTTTTTCATAAATCCTTTTAATTATTGGTAAATTTGCAATCTTAGACCACACTTAGTAGTAATTTTTTGCTGTAACGTTGCCGCATCTTTTGCACATAAGTGGCGTGTGTTTTTGCTTATGAGCTATTAGTCACAAAACTATCAAAAAATAAAACCTATTTACTTTTTGCTATGTGATGGCCAGCTAAGCGTTGTATTCGTTATTGAACACTATGAGATGAACTTAATTAATGCGTGTAATTGTATCTTTATTGCTGTTTTTTTCTTTTTTTAGCTTTGCTTCATCTAAGCAAATTTTAGTCGTTACGGAGCTTTCACCACCGCATCAAACCCTCGTTAATGGAGAGGTGTCAGGCTCTGGCACTGCGTTCATACGCGACATTTTTAAAGCTGCTGGCTTATCTCCCGACATTCATATGTACCCTTGGGCGCGTGCTTATAAATTAGCAACAACAGTCGATAATACATTTATATATAGCCTCGCCAGAACCCCAGAACGAGAGGCTAAGTTTCACTGGATAGGCGGCCCAGTAGGTCATTTTGAACTAGGATTTATTAGCTTAAGTAGTCGCTCAGACATAAGTATTTCAACAACTGAGGATGCTAAAAAATATAAAATTGCGATGCAGCGCAACGATTTTGCAACAGATACGTTATCGAAAATAGGCTTTGAAGTGGTACTAACCTCTGACATAAAAAAATCATATGCGCTGTTGTTAGCAAACAAAGTCGACTTAATTGTAGATGATAAAAACTTTATGGTTAAAATGGTAGAGTACTTAGGCTATGAAAAAAACCATTTAAGCTTTCTTTATAAAGTGGATGAATTAACCATTAATGCATACTTAGCCGCCAACATAAATACTGATCTAAAATATATAAAGGCCCTTAATGAAGCCTATTTTGAGGTAGTAAAAACAACGCCCCTACCCTATGATATTTAGCCTTAACTAGCTTAATTATTTTTCATAGGGGGCCATAAAATATGCCAGCCCTCGCTGTTGCACAAGCTTGTTATACGCAATTTCAAAGCGCTTAGTAACCTCTAAAGGCACTTGTTTATTAAACGCCAAATAGTTATCTTTTAGAGAAGGCGGAACAGGCAGCTCATACAGTTGTTCAACATTACTTAGCGATAAACCATATGCCTTAAGTTGGTTATTAACGACTTGCTCCGATCCTATAATTAAATCTAACCTCTTTTTTATAAATAGCTCAATGTACTCTTGCTCTTGTGCCACCACCAAGAGGTTTTTGCCGCGTTCAAAACCCGCCTTTTCTACTAGGGTGCTATATATATCTCCTCTAACAATACCTAAAGTATAACTTTTAAGCTCGCTCAAACTAGCGCTCTGTACTTGATTGTTACCAGCCAATTTATAAAAGTAGGTTTTACCTGAAACTAATGGCCCTAACCAATTGAATACACTTACCCGGTTTTCATGTTTAGCTACAGAAAATATTGCTGAGTGGGGGTCTAACGATACAGACTTCATAGCACGCGCAAAGGGCTGCACTCTAAATGTGCATTCTATGTTTGCGTCAATGCATAATGTATTTACGATATCAAAATTTACACCAGTCAAAACACCTTCATCGTTTAAAAAGTTATAGGGTGCAAAATGATCAGTATATATAGTTAGCTTAAAGCTATTTGCCAAAACAGGTTGTATGCAAAATATAAAAAGAAGTGAAAGTAAGGCTTTTAAAATAACAACACCACAATAAATATAATAAATTTTTATAAAAGAATAGGTGTTTAGGTAGGACAGTCAAATTTTAGGCACAAAAAAAGCGCCTTACGCGCTTTTTTTTTATTTTTACTTTAACAGTAAAAATTATAACGGAGTGATGTTATCCGCTTGAGGACCTTTTTGACCTTGTGAAAGAGTGAACTCTACACGTTGGCCTTCAGCTAAAGTTTTGAAACCTTCGCTTTTGATTGCTGAGAAGTGTGCAAAAACGTCTGGGCCGTTTTCTTGCTCGATGAAACCAAAACCTTTAGACTCGTTAAACCACTTAACTGTACCTGATACGATGTTAGACATTGTAATATCCTGATATAAAAATAAAAAATATGCTCGTAAGAGCGGGTGTAGCAAAAAATGAGATGGTACTTAAAAACTTCAGGACGGTACTACAAGTATTACTTATACAACAACGAAATAAAGATTTATAAACTATCATGCTTTCTTTCTAGCTGCGGCCCACTATATAGAGTTAACTATTTATGTCAAGCCTTTATGGTAATACAATTAATAAATAGTGCTTGGGCTTTGCTATAAATAGCCTCGCAACTAACCTGAAACCTAACCACAGCAAGGCTTTTGTAGTTAACGTGCTTATTTAAACTGCACACTATTAAATTCTCAGCTTTTTATCATCCCCTTTGCAGAGCCCCTATTTATAAGCATACCCACCATTGGAAATAACATCACCCTCACCTGCCACGTTTAATTGCGCCAAAACCTATGTACGTTAGCGCCTTTGTAACATCCACTGCATACGTTAAAAGTGTATTGTTACCAAACGGTGTAAATATATACTGCGGCCTACGCAAAGTGCATTACTACTTACTCCAAAAGCACTTTAGCTGTACATGTTGGTACAAACTAAAAATCTGTATTCAGCAATGATACACGCCTAATAAATTACCCTGCTCATACAAGCAGCTGCACTTTGCAGTTGTATAAAAAAGTAGATAAGCTACTGGTACTTATCTATTTAGCGCTGGAGTGTGTTTTGCTAAATAAATGCTTTATTTCGTCTGTTGTTTTTTTATCTGGGTGTTTAATGCCATTACAATCTTCTTTTGCTAAGCCTACTCTGTCTCTTGAGCAACAACTGGGGCAAAAACTAATACTCGATTTACGCTATTTTTGCCAACAAGGGTCAAGCAAACAATGTAGAACACCGGTTACGTCTCTCCCTGATGAACTAGCAGCGGCCATTACAAAGCATAATATTGGTGGGGTAATTTTATTTTCTGAAAACACCCAATCTATTGAGCAAACCATTAACCTTAATAGCCAATTACAAAATGCTGCTAGCAAGTCGAGCTCTAAACTGCCGTTATTTATTTCAATAGATCAAGAAGGCGGGCGCGTTGCTAGACTGCCTCGCGACGTGGCCACCTCATTTACTGGTAACATGTCTATTGGGGCTACATATGAAAAGCACGGTACAAAATACGCGACGCAAATAGCGACCGTTATAGCAAAAGAACTTAATTCTTTAGGTATTAATGTTAACTATGCTCCCACCGTAGATGTAAACATGAACCCAGATAACCCTGTAATTAATGTACGCTCATTTGGTGAAAACCCAGCTTTAGTCAGTAAGCTTGGCGCAGCCCAAGTTGCAGGGTACGAAAACAATGGGGTAATAACGTCGTTAAAACACTTCCCAGGGCACGGCGATACCAACGTAGATAGCCATACAGGCTTGCCACAAGTTAACCATTCTAAAGAAGAAATTTACCAGCAAGATCTCGCTCCATTTAAGCATATTATTGCTACGCAAAACCCGGGGATGATTATGACGGCGCATATTCAATACCCACAGCTCGATAGCAGTACATTTGTTAGTACTAAAGGCAAAAGTATGATTAAGCCTGCCACTATGTCGCGTACTATCATTACTGATATTTTACGAGGCGAGTTAAATTATCAAGGCGTAGTTGTTACCGACGCACTCGATATGGCTGGCATTAGCGATTTTTTCACTCCTACCCAAGCGGTAATTAATACTTTTGCAGCAGGCGTAGATTTAGCCCTCATGCCCATAGAAATAAGAACACCGGATGATTTAAACGCACTAGACGAACTCATGGATGAACTAATCGCAGCGGTTAACAGCAACCAGCTAAATAAAAACGAAGTGGCTCAATCGGCTGCGCGTATAACAACGTTAAAAAATAAGTTTAAATTAACGACCAAGTTAGACCCATTAAGCTCGTTAGCTAAAGCAAAAAATATTATTGGCTCTAAAGCTCATCGAAAAATAGAAGCTGAGCTTGCCGTAAACGCCATTACCGAGGTTAAAAATAACAATAACGCATTACCCCTTAATTTAACTAAAGGGCAGCATGTACATATTATTATGCCCGACACACGAAAATGCATGGCTATGCAGCAAGCACTTAGCGCCACAAGTTCAATTACGCTTAAATATAGTTGCAGCAGTTTGCAAGGCTTTGACCCAGTAAAAGCACATAACTTAATTAAAAACGCAGATATTGTTATCGCGGGCAACGCCACACCAAACCAAAGTGCAGTAGAGATTGGCGGAATGGATGATTTAAAAGACAATCCTCGCTTTGCGCTCAATACGGCAGAGCAACCTAAAGCGCTGGCATCTTTACTGGATATTGCAGCATCTGTGAATAAAAAAACAATTTTTATAAGCTTACGTGCCCCCTACGACATAGCGCAGTTTGGCAGCAAAGCTGATGCAGTGCTTGCTTCTTATGCGTACAATATAGATACAGATAAAAACAATGCGGTTGCAGGGCCTGCATTTACAGCGCTAGCAAAGGTATTGTTGGGTAATGTACCGGCTCACGGCGTGCTGCCTGTTACCATAAAATAATAAAAACAAGGGATATAAAATGAAACTTAATTGCGATTTAGGCGAGAGCTTTGGCGCATGGAAAATGGGGTTAGATGATGAGGTAATGCCTCATATTGATATGGCGAATATTGCTTGTGGGTTTCATGCTGGTGACTCAGATGTCATCGCTGATACATTATATTTAGCAAAGCAGCATAACGTTCAAATAGGTGCGCATCCAAGTTATCCCGACCAACAAGGTTTTGGTAGGCGCTCTATGGCGCTGAGTGCGCAAGAACTGACTAATTGCTTACATTACCAAATTGCTGCCCTTGATGGCATGGCCAAAGTGCAAGGCTTAACACTTAGCTATGTTAAGCCACATGGTGCTTTGTATAACGATATGATGAAAAACGATCATATTTTACAAACGGTTATTACAGCCGTTGCGCACTACCCGTCGCCATTAAAGCTCATGCTATTAGCCACTAAAGACTCTGCTAAACACTCTTTAGCCGCAAACAGCTTAGGCGTTGAGCTAATTTTAGAAGCCTTTGCCGACAGGCAATACACAGACGAAGGACACTTAGTATCTCGCCACCTTGAGGGCAGTGTTCACGATAAACCAGCGCTTTTAGCGCAAGTAAAACAGCTTTTAAACGACGGCACAGTCACTACCCGCTCAGGTAGTACACTTAATTTAAACGCTAACAGCTTATGTGTACATGGCGACAACGCAGCCGGTATTGCACTTATTAAAGAAATTAAATCCCTGTGTGAATTAACTTAATAACTCATACTTTTGAGCTGTAAAGCCCCTTTACAGCTTCAACTCGTAGTTACAAATTATTGTTTCACCGCATTGCGCTTTTCATCCTTTCCCTGCTGACATATAACTATGTATACAAAAAACACAACAGGGAATACAAATGAAGACGCTTATAGCACTTAGTTTAAGTAGCAGTTTATTACTAGCTAGTAGTCAGTTAGCTTTTGCAAAGGACAACACATTACAGCTACAAGATGTGTTTAATCTTGAATATGCCAATCAAATTGATATAACCGACGATGGTAAAACGGTGTACTTTGTACGTAATCGGATGGATATAAAAACCGACCGTAAAGTCAGTAATATTTGGTCAGTTGATTATAAAACCAAACAACTACAGCCGCTTACCTCTGGCGTTCATATGGATCACTCCCCTGTTCTTTCACCTGATGGCCAGCGCCTTGCATTTATATCTAACCGCGATGGTAGCAGCCAAATTTATATAAAGTGGCTTAAAACAGGTGCTTTAGCAAAAATAAGTAACCTAACCAGCAACCCACGTGCAATTACTTGGAGCCCTAATTCTAATCAACTTATTTTTAGTATGTTTGTGCCAAGTAGCAGTGCCGCCCCTGTAAGCTTGCCTGGTAAGCCTAAAGGCGCGATGTGGGCCGAACCAGCAAAATTTATAGACGATGTTTACTACCGAGCCGACGGTGGAGGCTACACACAAAAAGGCTATAATCAATTATTTGCTATAGATGCCAACGGCGGTAATGCAAAGCAGCTTACACACGATAAGTTTGATAATGCGGGTGAAGTAAGTTTCAGTAAAAACGGTAAAGCCCTTTATTTTTCTGCCAATCGCCATGAACAAAATCAATTAAAACCAATCAACAGTGAAATATACCAACTTAATTTAACCACCCTAGACATCAAGGCCATTACCAACCGCAATGGGCCAGATCAACAACCTAAAGTATCTCCCGATGGGCGTTACTTAGCGTATACAGGGTATGACGATAAACGTACTAATTACGAAAACACGCAACTTTATATTCGCGATTTAAAGTCTGGTAAAACAACAAGCCTAACCCCTAACTTTGATAGAAGCGTGGGACAAATTAAATGGAGTGCTAATACTAAAGGGGTTTACTTTAGCTACGCAGATGAAGGTCAAACCACCCTTGCTTATCAGCCTCGCAGTGGCAACCGTAAAGTGATCACTGAGCAAATTGGTAGTGTTGCTTTTGGCCGCCCCTACTCAGGTGGTGACTTTGATATAAGCGAAGATGGCGACATTGCTTTTACACTTGCCGATACTCAGCGCCCTGCAGATATAGCCACTATAAAACGCGGTAAAGTTCAGCGCCTCACCACACTCAATGCCGATGCACTAGGCGATAAACAACTGGCAAAAGTAGAAGAAATTTGGCTTAAATCAAGCCACGACCAATTACCGATTCAAGGCTGGGTAGCTTACCCACCAGGCTTTGATAAATCAAAAAAATACCCACTGGTACTAGAAATTCACGGCGGCCCTGTGGCTAACTACGGCCCTCATTTTAGTACCGAGGTGCAATTATTTGCAGCCAAAGGTAACGTGGTTTTATACATGAATCCTCGTGGCAGCGATTCATACGGTAAAGCCTTTGCGCAGACAATTCATCATAATTATCCAAGTAACGATTTTGACGATTTAATGACCGGTGTTGATGCGCTAATAGCAAAAGGCTTTATTGACGAGTCTAAACTATTTGTTACCGGTGGCTCGGGCGGTGGTGTATTAACCGCATGGATTGTAGGTCACACTGATAGGTTTGCCGCTGCCGTAGTTGCAAAACCTGTTATTAATTGGATCAGTTTTGTACTAACTGCCGATTTCTATCCATTCTTCGCTGATTACTGGTTTCCGGGTAAGCCTTGGGATCATATGGAGCATTACATGAAACGCTCTCCTATTAGTTATGTAGGGAACGTAACAACTCCCACTATGCTTTTAACAGGTGAGTCTGATTACCGTACTCCAATTTCAGAAACCGAGCAATTTTACCAAGCTCTTAAGCTCCAAGGTGTTGATACTGCGATGGTACGTATACCTAATGCCTCGCATGGAATTACAGCTCGCCCTTCTAATTTAATGACCAAAGTCGCTTATATCCAATGGTGGTTTGATAAACATACAAACAAAAAGTAAGTACTGTGACTAAATTTAATATTAGCCACCTCTGCGTGGCTAATATTTTGCTAAAACTGTAAACCCCCTTTACAGTTTTAATCTTTAACCATATCGGACTTAGCTGGTTTTCAGTTAGTAAAATTTCGGTTTATTGTGTTTTTAATGGTTTGAGTTAGTAAAAAATCGGTTTGAGTCACTGTTTATAAGCGCTCAGTTAGTAAAAAAATGTTTTATAACAGAGCTTAGTTAGTAAAAATTCGGTTTATTATTTTACTTGTTACCTGTTATAAACTTAAAAACGGCTGTTTTCTTTTGTTTTTTCCTCTATTTCATCGTATTTAAAGTAAAAATAAGCTATTAAATCAGGCCAACTTAAAAGCTAGTTAAATTCTGATCTCAAAATAACTGAGCTAGTTAAAAGCTGATCTAAATCTCAAACAGTGATACCAATCCGCCTATTTAAGTGAACAATTTTGAAGATGGAAAACGTGTTAATAGCTAAGCAAAAATGAGCTATTTAGTTGCTCTTGGAGATTGCCCCTGCCTTGCTTTGCCTCCATGAAGTCGTAAATGAGAGTTTTTTAACACCAATAACGACACGTTTAACTCTCGAAGTGATTAAGCTTTATTACTGAATAGTATTAATAATCAGCCACAAAAAAAGGGCCGTAAGGCCCTTGAGTAACACTATCTAGAAACGTTAAAACTGATTCATGGTGTTATCTTCACCACCGGCTTTAAGTGCGTTCTCACCAGAGAAGTACTCTTTGTGTGTATCGCCAATATTTGAGCCAGCTAAATCTTGGTGCTTAACTGAAGCTTGCTCACGGCGTATTTCTTGACGTTGTACATCGCGTACATAGGCAAGCATCCCCATGTCACCAAAGTAGCCTTCTGATAAAATATCGGTGCTTAGTGCAGCCGTATGATAAGTAGGTAGCGTGATTAAGTGATGGAAAATACCTGCTTCACGTGCGCCATCACGCTGGAAGTTTTGTACTAGTACATCCGCTTCGGCTGCAAGCTCTGTAGCGTCCATTTCTGGTGCCATAAATCCTTTGTTATCGCCAAGAGTTGGGTACGCGCTTACATCTTTACCTTCTTCTACCCACTGTTGATACACTTGCTCACGGAATTTAAGTGTCCAGTTGAATGATGGTGAATTGTTATAAACAAGTTTAGCGTCCGGTACTTGTTCTTTAACGCGGTTTACTAGCTCTGCAATTTGCTTAACATGTGGTTTTTCGGTTTCTATCCACAATAAATCAGCGCCTGATTGTAAGCTTGTAACACAATCGAGTACTACGCGGTCTTTTTCAGTGCCTTCGCGGAACTGGTACAAGCCGTTTTCTAAACGCGTTGGCTTACATAATTGGCCATTAATTTTCATTGCCGTATCACCTTCGTTTAAATCATCTACACCGTTAATAGGCGTGGTTTCTAAAAACGCATTGTATTGGCTAGCTAAGTCGCCTGGTGTTTGCGACACAGGCACTTTTTGCGTAAGGCTTGCACCTAATGAGTCGGTACGCGCAACAATAATCCCGTTATCAATTCCTAGCTCTAAAAATGCGTAACGTACAGCATTAATTTTTGCTAAAAAATCTTCGTGCGGAACAGTTACTTTACCTGCTTGATGGCCGCATTGTTTAGCGTCAGACACTTGGTTTTCTATTTGAATGGCGCAGGCACCCGCTTCAATCATCTTTTTAGCAAGTAGGTAGGTTGCTTCTTCGTTACCAAAACCTGCATCAATATCAGCAATAATGGGCACTACATGTGTCTCAAAGTTATCGATTTTATTAAGTACCGCTTGCACATCGCCGCCATTGGCTTTGGCTTCATCAAGCTCGTTAAATAAGTGGTCTAACTCTCGTGCATCGGCTTGCTTTAAAAACGTATAAATCTCTTCAATGAGTGCCGGCACAGAGGTTTTTTCGTGCATACTTTGATCCGGTAACGGGCCAAATGCAGAGCGAAGCGCAGCAACCATCCAACCACTTAAGTAAACATAACTGCGCTTAGTTGTTTTTTGATGACGCTTTATTGCCATCATCATTTGTTGCGCAGTAAAACCATGCCAGCAACCTAAAGACTGCGTGTATTGGCTGGTGTCTTTATCGTAAGCGGCCATATCTTCACGCATTACATCTGCGGTGTATTGTGCAATTTCAATCCCAGTACGAAAACGGTTTTGTAAACGCATGCGGCTTGCATACTCTGGGTTAATGGCTTTCCATGCGCTACCTTGAGATTGGCAAAGTGTTGCTAGAGTATCGGTTTCACGTGTGTATGTTGTCATAATAAAATCCTTCGAACGGGTCTATAAATTATTTAAATTGTTGTGAGAGTGGCTAGGAGTGTGTGCTCCGTATCGCTTAATTCAACATTAGGCTTATTTTTTAGATTTAGTAAATTTATAGTTGTTATTACCGCTATATTTTTTATGAATGGCTAAAAAGCACGCACTGAGCCTTTTTTGCGTTATGGTTGCTTTAACGCACACAACAACACCGCGACCGTTTAAGGAAGGTAAATATGGCACACACTCTCACACACTCAGGGCTAAGCGTAGATACACAGCTGGCCAACTTTGTAAAAACACAGCTACTCCCAGGCACGCACCTATCAGAACAGCAGTTTTGGCAAAGCTTTGCAAATATAGTACAAACGCTTACCCCACAAAATAACGCCCTACTCGCTAAGCGCGAGCAGCTGCAGCAACAAATAGATGACTACCATAAAGAACATAAAACGTGGGATAGCGCGCACTACCAAGCATTTTTAAAAGAGATTGGTTACCTAGTACCCGAGCCTGCAGACTTTGCCATAGAAACGCAAGATGTAGAGCCCGAAATAGCGCTTAGTGCAGGCCCTCAGCTTGTTGTGCCAGTTAGTAACGCACGCTTTGCGCTTAATGCGGCTAACGCACGCTGGGGCTCGTTATACGACGCCCTTTACGGCACAGATGTACTCAGTGAAGACGACGGGGCCGAAAAAGGCACTACGTATAACCCAGTTCGTGGTTTTAAAGTAATGGCGTATGCGCGCCAATTTTTAGATAAAGCCCTCCCCCTTAAAAATGGCTCACACATAGAAAGTACCAACTATTCCATTGTTGAAGGCGCCTTGTCTATCACCCTAAGAGACAGCTCGCATACCCAACTAAAAAACCCCGAGCAACTTATTGGTTACCAAGGGGAGGCGCAAAACCCAAGCGCAATTTTATTAAAAAACAATGGCCTGCATGTAGAGCTACAAATAGATCACCATCACCCTATCGGTCAAGCCGATAAAGCAGGCCTAAAAGACGTACTGCTTGAAGCTGCTCTGACAACCATTATGGATTGCGAAGACTCGGTTGCCGCAGTAGATGCCGAGGATAAAGTACAAGTTTACAAAAATTGGCTTGGCTTGATGCAAGGTAACTTAGTTGAATCATTTAAAAAAGGTGATAAAACCATAGAGCGTACCTTACAAAGCGATAGGCAATATACCGCCCTTGATGGCAGTAGCCTTACGCTTAAAGGCCGCAGTATGATGTTTGTACGTAATGTGGGCCACTTAATGACAAACCCCGCCATTACCGACATTTACGGCCAAAGCGTATTTGAAGGCATTATGGATGCAATGTTTACGGCGACCGCCGCCCTGCACGATTTAAATAAACACTCAGGCATTAAAAATACCAGTGCGCAAAGTATCAATATTGTAAAACCTAAAATGCATGGCCCCGAAGAAGTTGCTTTTACAAATACACTTTTTACCATGGTAGAAGATGCGCTTAGCTTGCCAAGAAACACCCTTAAAATGGGAATTATGGATGAAGAGCGCCGTACTTCAGTCAATTTAAAAGCCTGTATACATGCAGCTAGAGCGCGCGCAGTGTTTATAAATACTGGCTTTTTAGACCGCACCGGCGATGAAATTCATACCTCTATGCACGCAGGGGTCGCTTTGCCAAAAGCTGCTATTAAAACTCAGCCGTGGATCAAAGCATACGAAGATCGTAATGTTGATACAGGCCTTGCTTGCGGCCTAAGTGGTAAAGCGCAAATAGGCAAAGGTATGTGGCCAATGCCAGATAAAATGGCCCTTATGATGGAGCAAAAGCTGGCTCATGTGCAGTCTGGCGCTAATACCGCGTGGGTGCCCTCGCCTACCGCGGCCACTTTGCACGCTATGCATTATCACGATGTAGATGTATTTACCGAGCAAAAAGAAATTGCCAAACGCGGCTTGGCAAGCCTTACAGATTTACTTACACCGCCTTTAATGGCCCAGCCACAAACGCTCAGTAAAGAAGATATTCAAAGTGAGCTTGAGAACAATGCACAAGGCATTTTAGGCTATGTAGTACGTTGGATAGACCAAGGCATTGGCTGCTCAAAAGTGCCTGATATTAATCACATAGGTTTAATGGAAGACAGAGCAACCTTACGAATTTCAAGCCAACATATGGCAAATTGGCTACAGCATGGTGTGTGTACACAGCAACAAATAGAGTCGATTATGGCTAAAATGGCCAAGGTAGTCGATGGCCAAAACGAGCACGATAGTGCGTATAAGCCAATGGCGCAAACCCAAGAGTCACTTAAAAATAGTATTGCTTATCAAGCCGCTTTGGCGCTTGTATTAGAAGGTGCTAAGCAGCCAAGTGGCTACACCGAGCCCCTATTACACAGCTACCGCTTAAAATATAAAGCACAACACCATAACCTAGCTGAATAGCTAACATTTATTTAATGCTAAAAAAGCGCGTTTTGCCTACACAAAACGCGCTTTTTGTTTATTTAAAGCTAACTGTAGTTTTGCTTTAAATTAATTTTTAACAATTGCATTGTGATATACGTTTTGTACGTCATCACAGTCTTCAAGCATATTGATGAACTTATCAAAGTTAGCAATTACTTCTTCGTCTTCAATTTCAACATGTACTTGCGGCACAAATGTAATTTCGTCTACTTCAAAGTTGATCCCTTCAAAGTTTTCCTCAAGTGCTTTTTTTGCTTTGTAGTATTCAGTATGTGGTGCAAATACCGACACTTTGCCATTTTCAACTTCAACATCGGTTACATCAACGTCAGCCATCATGAGTGCTTCAAGTACGACTTCGTCGTCATCACCGGCAAAACCCAGTACAGCAAGGTGATCAAACATGTGTGCAACACAGCCCGGAGTACCAATTTTTGAATCTGTTTTGGTAAACGGCAAACGAACATCTTTAATTGTGCGGTTTGGGTTATCTGTTAAGCAGTCAACAATAACCATGCAGTTGCCTGGACCATAGCCTTCGTAACGTGCAGGAGAATAATCTTCCCCTGCCCCGCCGGCTGCTTTTTCGATTGCTTTTTCTATTACGTGAGCGGGTACCTGGTCTTTTTTTGCTTTTTCTATAAGGCGACGCAGTGATTGATTGACATCGGGATCTGGTTCGCCATTTTTAGCGGCAACATAAATTTCTTTACCGTACTTTGAGTTAACTTTAGTTTTTGCGTTGGCTGTTTTAGCCATCGAGCTCTTACGGACTTCAAATGCTCTGCCCATCTTGTGCCTCTAATCAATACGTTAATTTTACCAATATTTTACCAATTCAAATCCTATTGGGCTAGTTATGATATTTAAATAAAGTGAGGTTTATTACACAAAAAAACCACTGAAAGCCTATTTAACATAACTCAACTTTTTGAGAGTAACTTTCAACTAAAGTTACCAATTCAATAAAGTCGCGTAAAACGTAGTCAGCCTGATCGGCATAAACAGGCACCATATTAGGCGCATACAAACAAGCGCGCATATTGGCATTATGTGCAGCCTGAATGTCGTATAAAAAGTCCCCAACATATAACAAATTGCTGGCACTGATATTCCAAAGTGTTGCAATTGCGTTTAAGGCACTGGGATCGGGTTTGGCAGGAGCATCGCTACGGGTCAATACTGTTTCAATGGGGAGCGGATTATTTTGCAGCTTTATTGCCGCCGCTTTATCAAAATTGCGAGTCACAATTGCCATAGGAATATTTTTCGCCTTTAAAGCATTAACGGCTTCGGTAACCCCTGGCAATATAGTCGCAAATTGAGCATCTTGTAGCTCATGTTGATGCACTATATTCATCGCCTCTTCGCGCATGTAGGGCGATGGCAATTGGGCAATATAATCAAGTAGGTCTTTCTCGCAAGGGCAACCTATTTGTGCTTTTATAAGAGAAAAATCTAACTCCGACGATACTAATGTACCATCTAAATCAAATATAACTCCCTGAATAGCCTCTACTTGTGCTTTCATATCATTCCTTGAATGGGGTAAAAATCAATACAACATGCGTAAACATAATGACTCTACTTCATGAGAATAATTTAGCAAATGTTTATCAAACAAATTATTAGAAAAGTAATCGCTTATCTAATACTTAGCTTTGCAAACAGCAGTTTATTACTAAAATTCTACGAACATCTATTAGTAACAGATCAAAAATGAACACAGCATAAATAAAAGAAGAATACGCGCACATTTACTGCAGTGCGCGTAGGTTGGGGAAGCATTTATTGTTCGAACTTAGCCTCAAGCCAAGTATCATTTTGGGTGAAATGAAGGGTTTTAATCTTGCCTCTACCTTCTACGTTTACCATGTTTACTTGTGAAGGCCATAGATCACGCAGTGCTCCGTTACTCATTTTTATACCTTTAATCCCTTTAGGAATAGGCGCTTCTTGGTACACCCAAAAAAACTTTCCATCAATTTGCGCACCTACTTGGCTAAGCGTTAATGGCTCGCCTTTTAAGGTTTGCAGTGCAACATGCGACTCAACGTAGTCTACAAAACGTTGTTGGTCTGCTTTATTACTAATGATATCGGCTTTTCCATCAAATAAATGCGCTACCGCATGCTCAGTATCATGTAGATAAAAGCGATGCATGAGCTCAATATTATGGGTACGCTTATTAAAAAGCACTGTAGTAACCGATGACTTTAGCTGATGCGCCAAACTTGGCGCAGCAACTAAAAGGCAAACAATAATAAGCAAAAAGCGCATTATTGTTGCTCCTCACCTTTTTTGTCGTCTTTTTTAAGCTCAGTTTTAATGTCTTGCATAATATCTCGACTCACTTTCGCTTTACTCTTTTCCTTTTTATACACTTCGATGCGTGAAGGAATAATACGACGAGGGTAGTTGTTGTTTTCAACATCTACATCAGCTGTTTCCCAGCGTGGGTCAACGGTTACCGATACTAACGGCTTATTTTTATCTGTCACAATAAGCTTTTGTACATTTTTGTGGTTACGGCGCCAAATTTCGGCTGGAATGTAACGATCCTCTTTAGTGCCATCCTCATACGTTAGCTCTAATAAAATAGGCATTACTAAACCACCGAGGTTCGAAAACTCCATTACATAGTAATTTTTGTCTTCTTCAAGCGCACGGTCTAGCGTTTTACGCTCCCACGGCTCTAAGCCTTTTAAAAACTTATTGTACGCATTACGCTCTTTATTGGTAACAGTAAAGCGGTCGTTCTCGTCGTAAAAGTCGGTAATATCTGGATTATTTTCAACCCACGTTTTTTTACCTTCTTCACGGTTGCGCTTAACAAATAGTGATGTTGGTTTGTCGGCTTCTATATCGCGTAAGCGTTTAAAATCAATATCTGGGTTTTTGGTATCTAAACGTAATTGATACACTTTATCTAACGAGATATCTACATGGTCGGTGCTGTAAAACCAACCACGCCAAAACCAATCTAAATCAACCCCTGATGCTTCTTCCATGGTACGGAAAAAATCAGCTGGGGTAGGGCGTTTGTACTTCCAGCGCTGTGCGTACTCTTTAAAAGCAAAGTCGAATAAGTCACGACCTAAAATAACTTCACGTAAAATATTAAGTGCTGCAGCCGGTTTAGTATAAGCATTAGGGCCTAAACGTAATACGCTGTCTGACTGTGTCATAATTGGTACTTGGTTTTGCGATTTCATGTAGCTTACAATATCGCGCGGCTCAACACCCCACGGTATAGTTGGGTCCCATTCACGCCCAGCAACGCCATCTAAAAAGCTATTTAAGCCTTCATCCATCCAAGTCCATTGGCGCTCATCAGAGTTTACAATCATAGGGAAATAAATATGACCCACTTCGTGTATAACCACGCCTATTAAAAAGCGTTTTTCAGCTTGAGAATAAGTACGCGTACCATCATCTTGCAGCTCAGTACGAGGGCCATTAAAGGTGATCATTGGGTATTCCATGCCGCCGACTGGGCCATTAACCGATTGCGCTACCGGGTAAGGGTAGTCAAATGAATAGCGAGAATACACCTCCATGGTGTGCACTACAGATTCAGTTGAATACTTTTTCCATAAATCGCCACCTTCTTTAGGGTAAAACGACATAGCCATCACTAAAGGTTGTTCATCACCACCTTGCTGATAGCCCTTTGCATCCCACATAAATTTACGTGACGACGCCCAAGCAAAATCACGTACATTTTCTGCTTTAAAGTGCCACGTTTTTGTTTTATCAGTGCCTTGTTTTTCGTTTTCGAGTGCTTCTTCTTCTGTCACGATAAACACTGGGCGCTTAGCCGTTTCGGCTTTTTCTAAGCGGTTACGCTGTGTACGCGTAAGTACTTTACTTGCGTTATCTAACTTACCCGTTGCTGATACAATATGATCAGCAGGCACAGTAATTTCTACATCGTAGTCACCAAACTCAAGGGTAAACTCTCCACGACCTAAAAACGGCTTGTTAGTCCATGCTTCGTAATCAGTGTAAGCAGCTAAACGCGGAAACCACTGCGCAAGTAAAAATATATCGTTGCCATCTTCTTCAAAATGCTCGTAACCAGAACGTGCACCTACAGCATCTTCTTCAACAATGTTAAAAGCAAAGTTCATACTAAACTCAACTTCTTTGCCTGGTTTTAGCGGCTCGTTTAAATCAATGCGCATTAGCGTATCAACCACAGTAACGCGCAGCTCATCGCCATTGTCGTCTTTTACATTGCTAATTGTGTAGCCAAGTTCGTTGTCGCTCATAAATTGCTGACGGCGCAGCTCACCTAAGCTTAATTTAGCCGGCTTTTGTGCAGGTAAACTATTTAGCGTGCTTTTAAAGGTTTTTGTGGTTTCGGCAATTGAGTCGCTTTTAAAAATATTTTGATCTAACTGTAACCACAAATATTTAAGTGTATGCGGCGAGTTATTTTTATACTCAATGCTTTGACTTGCTGTTAAACGGCGCTTTTTTTCGTCAAGCTTTACGTCTATGTCGTAATTAACACGTTGCTGCCAATATTTTTCGCCAGGCTCACCTGCAGCACTACGATAAACATTGGGGGTAGGAAGCGCTTCGTCTAACTGACGAAACTTATCAACAAATGAGCCTTTAGTTTGCTCAACAGATGATGCAAGCACAGCACTCGACATTGCCAAAGGCAACACAAAAGCGCTAAGCGTAAGAACTGTTTTTTTCATTATGAGTCCTAGTGGGATTTTGTGAGCGTACTTTGACAAAGTTACTATTTTTGTTCAATTAATTAGCGACCAACCGCCTATTAAACACGGTAATATTCACGTTGTTTTAACATGCTTTTTCAATCAGTAAATTAAGCCGCTTTTAAAACTGTAAAGGGGGTTTACACCTTGCACCGAAAGCGCATGTATAAATTAAGGTACAAGCACTGTATTTATGAGGGTTCAGGCCTAATTCATGCCATTAGCTTAGGATTAAATTAAGGTGTAAAAATATCTTGTTTAAGTTGAACTTAAATTTATAGCGTGAGCGCTGTTTACAGGGTTTTAATGCGTTTAGGCTCAATGTAAATAATCAGCACATTTTAACTTAAGGAGCCCGATATGAAATTTTACATTGTAAAAAAAGATCATCAGCTCGAAGCGATCCCTGCTGATAAAGACTTACTAGAACGCTACGAGTCAAACCAATATTCGTATGTGAATGTGGTGTCGGCATGCAACAAACAAGATGCGCTCAAGCGCCTTTATACTGAACAAAAACACAGTAAGACATGGCTAATAATTGGCGCAAATATTGCCGTGTTTTCACTAATATTAACTATTTATACGATAAATTAAAAATAGTGAAATTTAAGGTTGATATTTAGTGCATTTTATATTTAAAATCGCCCACTTTTTTTATTTGAGCATAATAAAATCGTTACGATTATTCTCAAATATGTACTTATTACCGGTAAGCAATGTGGTGGGTGTATGGATTTTTATATCCTAAAAAAACAACAAGAGCTAATAGCCATTCCAGCAAATCAGCAAAGTTGTAAGCAGTATCTAGACTCAGGTTATTTTTATATTGATAAAGTAGCCGCCTGTAACGAAACAAATGCCATAAAAGCATTGCAAGCAAAGCAAACTAAAAGTTTAAAAATGCCGCTAGGCATGGCTTTGTTAGCGCTTCCTGTCATTATTATTGCAATATATAGTTTTACCTAAACTAAAGCCCTCCCGAGGCTTGCATCTTTACTTGCCTTGGGTATATTGGCGCTCTTATGGTTTTTTAAGAGCGCGATATGAAAGTTCTCCACACCTCTGATTGGCACCTAGGCCAACAATTTTATGAACATGACCGCCGTGATGAGCACGCTGCATTTTTTACTTGGCTACTTAGCACCCTCGTAGAGCAACACATAGATATACTTTTAGTTGCGGGCGACATTTACCATACAGCCACACCGAGTGCCAGCGCCGAAAACCAGCTCTACCAATTTATAAAAGATGCTAAAAAGCGTTGCCCACAACTGCATGTTGTTATTATTGCCGGCAATCACGACTCAGCAAATCGTATATTAGCGGCGCAGCCATTGCTTGCTCAGTTTGACACCCATGTGGTTGGGCGCTTTGATATAACCAACCCAGCCAACACAGTAATCGAAATAAATACGCAAAATAAACGCGCTGTAATCGTCGCTATGCCTTTTTTACGTACCAGCGATATAAGTTCACTTAGCCACACTAAAAACGGCCCTAGTTACTCACAAGGCGTTGAAAAAGCCTATAAGCTTGCCCTTGAACACGCCTATAGCATTAATACACAAAATTCGCCGTTAATTGTAATGGGGCATTTACACGCCAAAGGCGGTGACATTTCAAGTGATTCAGAACGTAATTTAGTAATTGGTGGGGAGGAGTCTATTTCGGCTAATGTATTTGGCAGTCAAGCAGACTACGTAGCCCTAGGTCACTTACACAAAGCGCAGCAAGTTGCTAAAAAAGACGTTATACGTTACAGCGGTACGCCTATTCCTATGTCGTTTTCGGAACGTAAGTACACACACCAAGTTAATGTCGTCGAATTTAAAAATGATGAAAAACAATCTATTAGCACATCTGTAAACCCCCTTTACATTCCACGCTCTGCTGAGGTGATTATGCTACCAGAGGGAGAGTGTGTGCCATTAAGCGAGCTATGCGAGCAAATTAAAGCACTCGATACATCACAACATACGATTGCCCCTTATTTACGCGTAAAGCTTAAATCAAGTGATACCGACACCACCTTTAGAGAGCAAATAGAGCAAGCTCTTGAGGGTAAACACATAAAATTTTGTGGCATCGAACGGGTGCGAGAACAAACCACAACAAGCGATAACAGCGCCGTGTTTGAAGATTTAAGCGAAATTGAAATGCTCAACCCATTAAACTTATTAGAACAAGCCTTTGCAAACGACAAAGACATGGCCGGCCAAACTGTACCGGATGAGCTGAAAACGCTTTTAAACGATGTAATAAGTGAGCTGACGGAGCAAGCACAACTATGAAAATAACCGCAGTACGCATACATAACTTAGCCTCAATAGTTGACGCCGAAATCGACTTTACCCAAGCTCCACTAAAAGACGCTGGTTTATTTGCAATAACCGGCGACACCGGTGCAGGTAAAAGTACCTTTTTAGACGCTATTTGTTTAGCGCTTTATACCAAAACTGCACGCTTAAAAGGTGATAAAGGCAACTTAATAGATTTTAATGGCGACAGTATAAAATTAAACGATGCGCGTAACTTACTGCGCAGAGGCAAGTGGGAAGGTTTTGCCGAAGTAGATTTTGTAGGGCAAGACAAAGCGCTTTACCGTGCACGTTATTCAATACAACGTACCCACAAAAAGGCAACAGGCAAACTAAAAGTAGCTGAGCATACGTTAGTGACCTTGCCCGATGAAACCCTGATAGCCGATAAAAGCCAAACTATAAAAACAATAGAGAACAAAATAGGGCTGAGCTTTGATCAGTTCTCCCGTGCGGTTTTATTAGCACAGCACGAATTTGCCGCCTTTTTAAAAGCCACAGGCGATGAACGCGCACAACTTTTAGAGTGTTTAACCGGCACCGATAAATTTAGCTTAATTGGTAAACGTATTTTTGAGCGCAATAAAGCGCTAAAAGATCAATATGAATTACTTAATGCAAGCCTTGCAAGCTACACCTTGCTAAGCGATGACGAATTAACTGCTAAACAAACCCTGCGTGATGAGTTACTTGAAAAAATTGAGCAGACTAAAAAAACGCATGCAGCCACAGAGCAAGACTTAAATTGGTACAAGCAAGCAGCTCGCTTATCGCAGGCACTTGAACACGCAGTAGAGCAGCAACAACACGCACAACAACAGCTTGATGCAATAGCAAAGCAAAGTGAGCAAGCAAAACAAGCCCAAAGCGCCCTCGAAATAAAAGACAATCGCAAACGACATGAATACTTAACGACGCAAAACAAGGCACTGAATACTCAAATAAGCGATTTGAAAGCGATTGACCATGCAGCGCTTATAAGTGAACAAGCCGAAAAATTAAAAACACACCAAACTGCACTGCAAACTGCCACGCAACAAAAACAAACGGCAGAGCCTATTATTGCTAAAGCTCGTGAGCTAGATAGCCAACTTACTATACATACACAAACAATCACAAGCCTGACTCAGCAAAGCGAAAAAGAGCAGCATCAACTTAGCGAATTACAAACGCAGTATACGCAAAGCAAAAATGCACTTGATGAGACAAAAAAACTCCACACAGGGCATCAAACATGGTTAAACGAGCACGCGCAGTTAAAACCATTAGCCACTGATTGGAATTATTACCAACATAGCTTTAATACGTATTTAAGTGCCAATGAGCAACTAAAAGCCGCCGCTTCTCAAAACAAACAGCTGTTAGCAGAACAAGCTAAACAAGCGACGCTACTAGCAGATCAAACTAAAAAAGTAGAATTGCAAGAGCAGCAACTAGCATGTGAACAGAAAAACTTAAGTCAGCTAACTGAGCAACAACACCAATTTAATATTGAGCAGTGCGATAGCACGCTTAAAAATATTGAATATTTAAAAGATCAGCGCTTGCGCTATCAGCAGCTTAATCAAGAAATAAAAACCAGTACACAGCAACAAACCGCGGTGGCCGCGAAGCTTTTACACAGTGAGCAAACGCAAACATCATTGCAACAAAGCTTAGCCTCGTGCGAGCAAGCACTTAAACACAGTGAATATGCATTAAACCAAGCTCGCCTGCGTGCCAGCGAAAACGTAGAGCATTTACGTACGCAGCTTACCCCTAACGAGCCCTGTGTTGTGTGCGGTGCAAAAGAGCACCCGTATGCCAGCAGCCAAAACCCGCAATTAAATAACCTAATAGCCGACTTTGAAACAACTTATAACCAAGCTAAAGAGCAACACGATAGCGCCCAAGCTAAGCTGCATCAGCACCAAACTCAACATGCTGTACTTGTCACTGAGCACGCCCAGCATAGCCAAGCCATACAAAGCGCACAGGCTAAGCAGCTAGAGATTAAAACGACAATGCAAGGGGCACGTACAGAGCTTAACGAGTTAACAGCACAGCAGCTTGATGACACCTATGCCCAGCTAAGCAGTCAAAAGTCGCACTATTTTGAGTCGCAAAAACAGCAAACAGCCCTGCAAGAAAAAGTAAACCAACTAATAAACAACTTAAAAACTGAGCAACACACACAACAGCAATTGCATAATCAGCATGTTGAATTAACCAACAAGCTTAATCAAATAAACACAAAGCATGCAGAGCTAAGTGCGCAAATTAACGAGCTTACTAGTACCCTAAACGCGCAGTTTGAACACAGTGACTTTTGGCAACAATTGCAAAATAACACGCTTAATATGGGCGATTTAAGCCAGCAGGTTGAGCAGTACCAGCAAACACAAATTCAACTTGAACAAAGTCAAAAACAAATAGACAGCGCTGAACAGCAATTACAGCAACTCACTCCGTTAATGGCTAAAAGTGAGCAGGCACTTAAAGTGTTAAAAGACGACATAGCCAAAGCACAACAACTGCAAAACACCACGCACACTGCGCGCCTTGCTTTATTTAACAACGAGCCATTAAGCGCCGATGATTACCAAGTAAACCTTAATGCGCAGCTTGAGCAATGCCAAAAGGAGTTACATACAAGCCAACAAGCTCACGACAACGCCATTAAAAAACGCGATGAGCACGCTATAACACTTAAAAACGTTGAGCAGCGATTGGCAGAACAAATTCAAGAACAAAGCACACTTGAAGAGCGCTACAATGCTTGGTTTAGCGACTTTAAAGCGCAGTATAGCGAGGTAAATCACGAACAGATCGCTATTTTACTAACACTAACTAGTGAGCAAATAAAAGCGCAATTAATGCAGTTTGAGCAGCGTTTAACAGCACTTACAGACGCAAATGCAGCGCTTAAACAACAACAAAAAGCGCAAACAGATCACCAAAATACTAACAAGCCAGACAAAAACGAAAGCCAATTAGCAGAGCAAGAAACGTTTTTAGCTAACCAGCAAACTGAACTACAAAATAGTTTGCTTGGCACTAATACCGCGCTTGAGCAACACAATCAAAACGCCAAAGCACTTAAGAGCAGACATGCTGAACTTACTACTCTTAAAAAACAGGTAGAGCAGTGGCACGTGCTTAATAAAGTATTAGGGGATGCAACCGGTAAAACCATGCGCAATTTAGCGCAAACACAAACCCTTAAAATATTGCTGCATTATGCTAATAGCCATTTAAAAACCCTTAATAAACGCTATGAGCTTACAGCTATTGCGCAATCGCTCGATATAGCCATTATTGACCGCGACATGGCCGACGAACAGCGCTCGGTTAATACGCTCTCTGGGGGGGAATCATTTTTAGTATCTTTGGCACTGGCATTGGGACTTGCATCGCTTTCATCAAACAAAGTCCAAATCAACTCTTTGTTTATTGACGAAGGGTTTGGTACGTTAGATAGCGAAACACTCAGCGTTGCTATGGACGCACTCGACTCATTACAAGCACAAGGCCGCAAAGTAGGGGTTATATCGCATGTGAGTGAAATGAGTGAACGCGTAGCTACGCAAGTACATGTAAGTAAAAAAAGTGGTGGATACTCCACTGTTGAAGTTTTATAAGCTGATTAAAGGAGTTAAAAATGCCAACATTTAAAGGCGAGCAAGCAACGCATTACGACAATCGCATTACCCGTTTAGTACCAGGATATGAGTTATTACACCAACTTACCAATGCACAGCTTAAAGCAACTCTTAACGATAACGCACATATTTTAGTGGTAGGGGCTGGCACAGGTAAAGAAATACTCGCCCTCGCAGCGCTTAACCCAACTTGGCAATTTACCGCACAAGATACCTCAGGTGATATGCTTGCTATTGCTAAACAAGCATTTGAACAGCATGGCATAACAGAGCGTGTTAAGGTTATTGAAGGCGAGCTCGATAAACTTTCTACTAAGGCCGATGCGGCGCTTTGCCTACTCGTCCTGCACTTTTTAGAAGACGACGGCAGCAAAAAGCAGCTACTTAAAAACATTAAAGCTAATTTAAATAAAGGCGCAAACCTATTTATTAGCGATTTAATGAAACCCGAAACCGACTTTGAACGTGAAGCGCAAATTACTGTGTGTGCCAATCTAGGCTTAAGTGATGCAGGGCAAGCCTACACAGCTCAAAACTTAGAGAGTGAATTTTACCCGCTTGATAGAATGCGCTTTAGCGAGTTACTTAACGAGTGTAAATACGGCATTCCTAAGCTTTATTTTAAAGCGCTTGGTTTTAGTGGTTACGTGGTTTAATAATATAAAATTTACCTACTGTAATCCCAAAACACCGAGTATGCGTACTCGGTGTTTTATTTTATACACATCCTTACATTTCCTGACAGCTACAAACAAACTCCTCACATATTTTTTATACTCACACGCTTACTATCTCCCTATTAAATATTTAAGGGGTTCAACATGAAAAAGTATCTTATTGCGGTATTACTACTCTCTGGCTGTGCAACACAGGGGGTCGATAGAAACAATCAAAACCAAATAGTTAAGCGCTACTACGCATCGGTAGAATCAATGCAACCCGTAACACTTTCATCAGAGGTAGGCACAGGCATAGCAGCAGGCGCCGGGGTTGGCTTTGTAGACAGCTTAGATGGTAACACTGAAGAAATGCTCGGCGGAGCCATCATTGGCGGCTTAGTGGGAGGACTATTTACCGCACTGTTTGAAGGGGGCGATGATGCCTATCAATATAACTTATACGCTGCTAACGAAGGGGCGTTTACTGTTATTCAAAAGCATAAACTCGATAAAAATACGCAATGCGTAGCCGTAACTGCAGGTGATAAAGTAAAACTAGAGTCTGTAGCGCAGCACTTTTGCAACCGTATTTAAGCCGCCACCTAAAAGCCGGTACTGCAATACCGGCTTTGACTTTTACCTAAGTGAATCAGATTTTTACCAACTAAACCTTACCAATCTCACTAAGTGCCTTAATGGCCGACTGCGCTTTATCGGTTTGTACAAAAATATGGTCGTGATAAAACGCAGCCACTACATTGGCGCTAATATTATACTCGGTTAATTTGGCCGATACCGCAGCAGTTAACCCAACAGCCTCAAGGCTTGAATGCACATTTAGGGTAATTAAATTATATTTACCCTCGTAAGTAATACCTGCTTTATCGGCGGTGTTAGCATTTAAAATAAGGGTTAGGCCTTCATCTTCAACGTAGCTGGCAAGCGGGTTTAAATGAACGTAGTCGGCAAGGCTGCCTGCTAAACAGCAAAATATGTATTCACCTTGTTTAAGCTCAGGGTTCATTGTTTTAAGCAAAGTGTTTAGTTCTAAAATTCCCGCCATGGTTGTTCCTTACAATGTTTATTTAGCCATTTTTAGTTGAGCAACTAACTCGCTTAATCGGGCTATTTTAATATTACTTAACTGCCGGTAATCAAAGTACGGGCACACAATAATGTTATTCGTTGTATCAATTGCAAACTCATCATCAAGCCAATTAAATTGCGCATTAAGCTTACCTTGCTGTAATAAGTTTTTAGCATGGGTTCGCCCTGCAATAATATGCAGCTGGTTTTTATTGGTGCCGTTAATAATGGGGGCACTAAATAACAATGCTGTTTTACTGTTTTTTCGCAGTAAAAATGTATCGCGATACGCTTGCCAACTATCGGCTTGTTTAGCAAAGCTATAATGCTCGCTCGGTAGCGCAAATAATACTTTGGCGTATACGTTAAACACCTTGCGCCAACCATTTCCACAGTGCTGATTTATGGTATTTATTTGCTCGTTTATTACGGGCTCAACACTTTGTAGTGTTTGAAAGTAGGGCATGGGCGGCGCTTTAGCAATATACACGGCTACGCTAAAGGCTTGCTCACCTAAGCCTATTAGTTGCTCACTCACACTAACTCGCCTTTTTTTGCGCTAAAATACGGTCAAGGTTATTGGCAAAGTTTTGGCGGTCGGTTTGGCTAAGCGGTGGTGGTCCGCCACTCATTTCAACGCCGCTTGAGCGCATAGTATCCATAAAGTCGCGTACGTTTAATAACGAGCGAATATTCTCTGGCGTGTAGAGCTCACCACGCGGATTGAGTGCTTGGGCGCCGTTATCAATCACTTCGCTGGCAAGAGGGATGTCGCCTGTAATAACTAAATCACCTTTTTCTACGCGTTTTACTATTTCGTTATCGGCTACATCAAACCCGCTTGAAACTTGTACGCGGCTTATAAACTTTGAAGGCGGAATGCGCATTGCGTGGTTAGCTACTAAAATGGTTGGTGTTTGCGTACGTTCAGCGGCTCTAAAAAGTATTTCTTTTATAACCACGGGGCACGCGTCGGCATCTACCCATATTTTCATGCTGTAATCTTTTAATTGCTCTAGTATTTAGCTGATCCTATAGCAATTTATTTTAATCGGCTAGCAAACTTTATTGGCTTAGCGCCGTACAAACACTATCACTTTTAAAAAGGAGCTTTCATGAAGGCCATTACGACTATTTTACTCATTACAGGGTTATTTTTACTCACCGCCTGCACAAGTGCACCAGAGGGTATTACGCCAGTTAAAAACTTTGACCTAGAGCAATACAAAGGTAAGTGGTACGAAATTGCCCGCCTTGACCACTCATTTGAAGAGGGCATGGAACAAGTAACCGCAACTTACACAGTAAACGATGATGGAACAGTAAAGGTGCTCAACAGAGGGTTTATCACTAAAGAGCAAAAATGGGATGAAGCGCAGGGTTTAGCAAAATTTGTAGAAGGTAGTGATACGGGCCATTTTAAAGTATCATTTTTTGGCCCATTTTATGGCGCTTATGTGATTTTTGAGCTCGACCAAAACGACTACCAATACGCGTTTATTACTAGTTATAACCGCGACTATTTATGGTTTTTATCTCGCACGCCAACGGTGAGTAATGAGCTAAAACAGCATTTTATAGCGAAAGCTAAACAACTTGGTTTTGCTACAGAGCAAATTATTTGGGTTGAGCAGTAAACACCTTAGTTTTGTAAAGGGGCTTTACAGTTGCTGTGAATGTGATTGTTACAGCTGTAATAAAACCTTCATTTCACTGTAAGGTTAGTTAAATATGTTAGGGCTATATTAGCTGCACTTGCAACGAGACATGCAAGTGTTGGACATACTGAACATCCCCCTATTGTTGGCAAGCTTTATAGCTTGCCATTTTTTTGCCTAAAATTAACAGCCTTTTTTGGATCAGGTTTTTACTAACTAAAGTGCGTTTACTGCCATTAGCAACCCTGATACGCCAACCAATAGTATATTTAAGATGCTAAATGGCTTTACTAATGAGTCTATAAAATTATAAAAAAGCATTATAATTAATACACTTAAGCTCATGAATCCGCAAAAAAGTAAAGCGCCGTATCCCTGCTGGGCAACTACACAAAATACTAAACTTAGTAAAATACTGATCCAAGCAACAATTAGCAGCAAATTACTTTGCTGCTCAGAGGGGCGCGTTTTAAATACCGTTTTAAAATGCGCTGGTTTTGCTAAGGCAAAACCATTAAAAGCCAGTAAGCAGAGGCTAAAGCTAAGTAAGTCAATCATGCCTTTTGCCTCCTTTTATGATTGGTTGAGCTAATTGCTGTTTTTTAGATGTATTAGAAGCAGTACGTAATTTTTCGGTTTGTACTAAAAACAGTATGCTAAATAGTAAAAATAACGCATCGAAAATAAATAAGGCCCATTGTTTATTTAGTAAGTAGCTCACTATATTACCCTGCGTAGTAAGCGCATTTATGGCGGGTACACTTAAACACGCTAATGCATTTATACTTGCCATTACACGCCATTGCAGCTTATCTCGCTTTAAAAGTGCCATAACGGCAACTACACACCACGCTAAAAAGAACGCAGCGACTTCTTTATCAGCGCGCCCGGCGAGGGTTGGACTTAGCAATCTATTGGCAATAAAAAAGACGCAAGTGGCCAGTGGTAAGCCCATAATGGTGGCAAGGTTTAACCCTTCTACCAGTTGTAAACCAAACGAGGCTTTGCCTTTGTTACGCTCGCGTATACGTTTAGCCCACATTATACAGCCAGAGGCAATCATCACGCAGCCTGCAATGCCGCCAAGCACGTATAACCAGCGCAATAAAGGCGTAGCAAAGCGCCCTGTATGCATAGAGTTAAGTGACTCGTAAAGTGCTTTACTATTGCTAAGCTCGTCATCCGTTTGCGCTACTAACTCTCCTGTAGCGCCACTAAATAAAAGCCGCGGTGCTTGATCGCGAAGGGCCTTTTTCGGACTCACCAGTACTGTTACTGTTGAAGCCGCCATATTAGGTTTACTAACCTGAACACGCGTAATGTCTGCATCTGGCCACTTAGTATAAACTTGATCCAAAATAGTGTTTATAGAGAGCATATCTGCGCTACCTTGCGCTTTATTAGTCACCTTATTACTAGGGCTTACCTCGTTAAAAAAGCCTCGTATACCATTGTCGTAATTGGTTAAAACAGGGTAAGGAAACAACATAAATATAAGGGTAATAATGCCTGTATAGGTAATCATTAAATGAAACGGCAAAGCCAGTACCGAGCTTAAGTTGTGCGCATCTAACCAGCTACGCACTCCTTTATTACGCCTAAACGTAAACATATCTTTAAATATTCGCTTGTGAATAACCACGCCCGAAATTATTGCCAGCAACATAAAAAAGCTGGCAAAACACACGACCCAGCGCCCGGTTATGGCATCTAAATAGTAAAGCTGATAATGCAATCGGTAAAAAAAGTTACCCCCTTTAGTTTCTACAAAAGGTGCTAGTTCTTGCATGGTGTTTGGGTTTAATTGGGTATTTACAAATTGGCTGCGTCGCTGCCCTGGCTCTTTAGGTTTTGCATAACCATATACTAAATACGGTATACGCTCTTCGGGCAAGGTAATACGCCAACTTGGGGAATTTGCAGCGTGCTGATTTAAGTAATCAAAGCCCTTAATAATTTGCTGCCTTTGCGCGGCCACCCTATCGGTTTGGGCTTGCACATTGTGTATAGCAGGTTGATTCCAGAGATTTATTTCGTCTCTAAAAAAGCTAACCGTGCCTGCAAAAAATATTGTGTAAATAATCCAGCACGTAAGTAAACCAACCCACGTATGTAGCCAGGTCATCGACCTAAAAAAACTGTCTTTCATAGCCAACCCTTAAGTAATGCCAATACAACAACAAAAAAGCCACTACTTAGTAAAATACTGATCCATACAGTTTTTAATGACTTAATCGCAAACGCATAAATAAACACCAAAGCATAAATTAAAATACTGATAGACACGCACAGCAATACGGCATCTTGCTTAGGAATTGGTAGCACTACACTTAATAATGAAATACATGCTGAAGTAAACGCATACCCCCCAAAAATGGCAATAAAAAAACGCAAAAACACTAACACTCTATAGCTTTGCGCAGCTTTAAAAAGCCCAGCTAGTCTATTTTTTGTAAAAGGTGCAATGTGCAAAGGTGCTTGCATAGTTAACAAATCCCTTATTCGAATACGAGGATAAAAAATAAGACGTTATTATAAAGCTTACAAATACAAAAGATAGCGATTCTCATTTGTATATTTTAGATAATTGAATAACAACCCTTAGCATGTTAGTAAAATAATGATCTCAAGCGGTTTAGCTATATTGCTTAGCTAATAACGAAGGTTTACAGTGGGCAGTACTGACAAGCCAAAGAGTAAATTTAAAATGAGCAGCCACGAAAAACTAAATTATGTAGAGTTTCCCGCGTGCGATTTAACAGCCACAAAAAGCTTTTTTACTAACGTGTTTAACTGGCAATTTACCGACTATGGCCCAGAATATACGGCGTTTAGCGGCCAAGGCTTGGATGGTGGCTTTTTTAAAGCACCGCTTAAATCACTTACACAACTTGGGGCCGCCCTGCTGGTGTTTTACAGTAACGACATTCACGCAACCTATAAAAAAGTAACGTTGCATGGCGGTAAAATAATAAAACCTATTTTTGAGTTCCCCGGTGGTTGCCGGTTTCATTTTACCGAGCCAAGCGGTAACGAATTTGCCGTATGGTCAGAAAAACAATAAAAATATCAATTGATTAGTTGTAATTTTTAAATGAGATCACGATTTTACCAACTTATAACTAATCTGAGTAAAATAAACCGATTTTTTACCAACTCATTAAAAACAAGCAGCCATTTAGAACAAAATTTAAGCGCTTGAGGCCAAATTTATATGGATTCACTTAATTTAATAGAGCAAGTTAGTAAATGCGTGATCTGTGAACCTCATTTACCATTAGGTGCTCGCCCCGTCATACAGTTTAATGCCAATGCGCGTATTTTAATTGCCGGCCAAGCACCGGGCATAAAAGTACACGAAACTGGCAAGCCCTTTAACGATGCCAGCGGAAACCGCCTGCGAGAATGGCTAGGGCTCAGTGCTGAAGAGTTTTACGATGCCCAAAAAATAGCTATTTTACCTATGGGCTTTTGTTACCCTGGTAAAGGTAAGTCGGGCGACTTACCTCCACGCAAAGAATGCGCGCCCGCATGGAGAGCGCAATTACTGGGTGCTCTGCCAAATTTAGAACTGACAATAGTGCTTGGTAAATATGCGCAGGCGTACCATTTACCCCACACCAAAAACAAACCTTTAACCGAGTTAGTAAAATCATGGCGTGAGTATTGGCCGGCGCATTTGGTGCTACCGCACCCAAGCCCACGCAATAATATTTGGCTTAAAAAGAACCCGTGGTTTGCAAAAGATGTACTGCCTGAACTTGCTGAACGCGTTGCTGCAATATTAAATAAAGAACCACAATGAACAACTATAAATCAAACGGTTATATGCTTGTAAAGGGGCTTTACAGCGCCAAAGAGCTAAATAAAATTAAGCCTACAATTAATGCATTTCATACAAAGTGGAAGGCTAATAACCGTGAGTTTTATCAATCTCGTGCAATTAATAGCTCGGGCATAACAAATAGTGAATATTTAACAGCGCAGCAAAATGAGTTTTTATTTAATCTAGTCGCTGGTAATAAACTAAATAAGCTCGTGAAACAGGCGATTAATGAGCCACTGTTTTTAAATACTCAGTTATTTTTTAATCCCGTTAATGTTACACAAAAAAATTATTGGCATCGCGATATGCAATACCATTTAAATGTGCAAGAGCAACAAGCTGCGTTAAACGGGCCCGACGTAGTGCACTGCCGGTTAGCCCTTGAAGACGAGCCAGGTATAGAGCTTGTGCCCCACTCGCATAAAAATTGGGATACACCAGAGGAGCTAAATGTACGTCTTGCAAAAAATAATAAACTGCCAAGCGACAACTTAACTACAGGCAAAGTTATTAAACTTAATGCGGGAGACTTACTGTTGTTTTCAGCCAATATGATTCACCGAGGTTTATACGGCAAAAACCGCCTAGCACTGGATATTATTTTTTGCGAAAATGCACCACAGCTTACTGCTTTTATAAATGCAGCAAACACCCCAAGCTCAGCAATAGCAAATAAAACCGCTAATCCACAGGTATTTTTTAACCCGCTCTAACTCCTCACTAAACCTACACAGCCTCGTATAAAACTAAACTTTTTAGCTCAACTATAAATATTACTAATAGTGCTGAATAAATAAACATCACTGTTATTTATTTTAAGAGCCGTCAGTATGAAATAGACGCAAACATATCCAATAAAAATAACCTCAATAATGGAGTTGCAGCTATGACAACTGAACACACACAGTCACACACATGTTTAAATCATGCTTTTTTAAAGCAAAAAGCACTTACTTTATTTACCCTAAGCGCACTCAGTGTGGGCATGGCACAAGCTGCCGAGAATAAAGTAAATAAGAGCGAGCTTGAAACCATTACCGTTACCTCTCAAAAGCGGGTGCAATCACTGCAAGATATTCCTACCTCTATTCAAGCGCTTTCGGGTGACTACCTCGAGCAAAACAGTGTTGACGATTTACTTGCCCTAAGCGAAAACCTACCTAATGTGCATATAACCGAAACCTCAAGCAGTAAACGTATTTTTGTACGCGGTATTGGCTCAGGCACTAACTCAGGCTTTGAACAATCGGTTGCTATGTATAAAGATGGCGTTTATTTAGGGCGCGGGCATCAAGCTAAATTTCCATTTTTAGATATGCAGCGCCTTGAGCTTATTAAAGGTCCACAGTCGGTTATGTTTGGTAAAAACGCCACAGCAGGTGCCTTTAGTATGGTTTCAAATTCACCTACAGATGTACTTGAAGGCAGCGTATCGGCAGAGTTTGGTTCAGATAACGAAAAGCACTTTACAGGCGTTATAAATATTCCTATTCATGACGATTTAGCCGTTCGAATTGCTGCGTTTGATCATTCTGTTGATGGCTTTTTATATAACCAAGCTCGTCAAACCGACGAGCAAACTAACGATTCATCAGGCGCGCGTTTATCAATAGATTGGCAAATAAACGATGATATAAACGCATTATTTAAATGGGAACACGGTGAGTTTGAGCCGCACGGTTCGCGCTACCAATACATTATTGATACGCCAAACCGAGATTTACAAATAGCTAATGACCCTACTAACCCAGGCAATGTAGGGTATCGCTCACTTTTATTAAGCGATAACTCGGGCCTAGATTACACAAGTTCAGTATCGGGCGATGGCCACCCCGGAGGGCTTAATGAACAAAGTAAAACCACCCTTGATAACGCATCACTTAAGTTAACGTATAACCATGGCGAATACGAATTTACCTCCGTAACCACGTATAGCGAGTACGATTGGGACTCAACCTTTGACGCCGACTTTTCTGAAATCCCGCTTATAAAACAAGACTACTTAGAAAACTATAACCAGTTTACGCAAGAGTTGAGAGTAAGCTCGCCAACAGGGCGCACGCTTGAATACGTTGCGGGTATTTTTTATATGAGTAGCGAGCTTAAGCACCCAAACGATATTTTATTTGGCGCATCGTTACTTATTCCTGATTTAGTGGGTACATCACTGGGCGTAAATGCGCTGTTTGATCAAGACCAACAAAGCTACTCAGCATTTACCGCCCTTACGTGGAATGTAAACGCACAATGGCGCACTAATTTTGGGCTGCGTTATCAAAAAGAAGAAAAAGAAGTGAGCAGCGTACAAAGTGTGTATAGCGTATTTGAGCCAAACACACCGCAAGCAGTACAACAATTTGCCAATGCTGCCGCGCCCACTATTGCGGGGCAACTTTCGGGCGCGGGGGTACATAACCTTAACGCTAAGCGAGATGAATCGCACTTATCGCCCAATATTAGTGTGCAGTATTTAGGGCTTAACAACATGATGTTATTTGCAAGCGCAGGCATAGGTTACAAAGCCGGTGGCTTTGATGGCTCGGGCTTAAACGGCTCGCAAGGTAATATAATTGATGAAAACTCAGGCTTTGAGTTTGACGATGAAAAAGCCACAAATTTTGAATTTGGCATAAAAGCCGAGCCAATTAAAAATATATTAGAAGTAAACGCCACACTGTTTTATACCTTGTACGATGACTTACAAGTATCTGAATTTAATGGTAATGCATTTGTAGTTAAAAACGCTGCCGAAACCAAGGTAAAAGGAGTTGAATTAGACTCGCGCTGGGCAATAAATCAAAGCTGGCAGGTATCGGCAAATCTTGCGTTACTTGATTTTGAATACGAGCAATACGCTAGTGCCTCACCAACGGTTATGCAAAGCGAGCTACTTGGGCAAGCATTTCAAGATTTAACAGGAAAAACCGGCGCGTTTGCGCCCGATTACTCAGGCAATATAGCAATTGATTACAATACCGAGGTGTTTTCAAACCTAACGTTAAGCAGCAATTTAGCGCTTAACTTTAGTGACGATTACTTTTTAGAGCAAGATCTTGATCCAATAGCCAAGCAAAGTGCTTTTGAGAAACTTAATTTACGCGTAGAACTGGGTAGCAGTGAAGGGAATTGGTCGGTGTCGTTATTAGCTAAAAACCTCACCGATAAACAAACCTTTTCGCAGGCCAATGATGTGCCAGTAATTAGCTATGCTCACCGCTTTTTATCAGAGCGTGGGCGCAGCTATCACGCACAATTTAATTACCGCTTCTAAGTTTTTCAGCAGGGATAAGCTGCTGGGCTAAACCTAGCAGCTTCTCTCGCATCCAACTATTTACTAAATCGTCATTGGCTTGTTCGTGCCAGTACATATGCACGGGCATTAACGGCACATCAAACGGCAAACTAGTTACATGCACGGGCATTTGCTCTTTCAATACCTGCGCGTACGAGTTTGGCATGGTCATTATCATGTCGCTTTGGCTAATCACTTTAGTAGCCGCAAAATAGTGTTCACATTTAAGCACCACATTGCGCGCAAGTGCATGCTTTGCCAACGCCATATCTATAATATCTACCTGCGCCCCTTTTAACGACACCAACGCGTGCGACGCCTTAGCGTAATTTTGTACGGTTAAATCATTTAATATTGGGTGATCGTGCCTACATATCAGCGAAAAGTGTTCGTTACAAATAAAGGTGTTTTTTATATGGTTGCTGGTAGGGGTAAGCACATCAATCACTATATCGAGTTCTTGATTTTCGAGTGATTTTTCCATACCAACATGGGACACCTGTCGGCTGTTAATCGTGATGTTAGGGGTGTTTGTAAGTAAATCGCTCATTAGTGGCGGAAAAAATATCGATTCTAAAATATCTCTAAAGCCAAATTTAATTTCGCGCTTAAACGCAGCTATATCAAAAAGCCGCTCGTTGTTCATGGTGGCCTCTAATGCCTGTACCGACTCAATCACTTGCGCTATTATTTTTTGGCAAAAAGGCGAGGGCACCATACGCCTACCGTGGCGAATAAATAAGGGGTCGTCAAACTTTTCTCTAAGGCGAGAAAGCGCATGGCTAACAGCCGGTTGCGTTAAGTGAAGTTTATCGGCCGCACAGGTAATACTGCCCTCTTGGTATACCGTTTTAAGTATTACAAACAGGTTTAAATCTATCTTTCCATGCATAGTATTTATGTTTAACCATTAATTAACATCACTTCTATTTATCATAAGCGAGACTAAACTAAAGTCAACAGAGTTTAATTTAGGATTATTATGAGCAATACACTAGAGCAACAAGCCGCAAAAATGACCATAGGCAGCGACAAATTTAAACTTATTATGCCGCCTAAATTTAACACCCTAGAAGAGCAACGCACCTACGAAAAACAACGCCTAGCCGCAGGCTTTAGAGTATTTGCTATGTACGGCTTTGACGAAGGGCTTGCGGGGCACATAACGCTTCGCGACTGCATAGAGCCCGATACTTTTTGGGTAAACCCCGTAGGTATGCACTTTGCGCATATTAAAGCGTCAGATCTCATTAGGGTTTGCCACAAAGGTAATATTATTGAAGGCAGCACACCGATTAATAATGCCGCGTTTGCTATTCATTCACGCATACATATGGCGCGCCCCGACGTAAACGCAGTTGCCCATGCACATACACGTTATGGCCGTGCATTTTCGGCATTAGGTGAGCTTCTTAAACCTATTTCGCAAGATGCCTGCGTATTTTACGAAAACCATAGTGTATTTGATGTATTTAGTGGCGTAGTAGCCGACAGCGAAGAGGGCGACATGATAGCTAAATCGCTAGCTAACAACTGCGCTGTTATTTTACAAAACCATGGTTTGCTAACTGCGGGTTCGTCGGTTGATGCCGCTGTTGCCAATTTTGTATTGCTAGATAGCTGTTGCCAAAGCCAGTTATTAGCGCAAGCCGCAGGCGAGCCTAAGCTTATCTCGCACGAGGTAGCACTACATACTAAACAAGCCAATGGCTCAGAGCTGGTTACATGGGGAAATTTTCAGCCCATGTATCAGGTAGTTGCCGCAAAAGACAATAGCTTTTTAGATTAAAAACAGTGGTAACAGTTTTGATAGACTAAATTTCACGCGGTTAATGCCCACACAGCATAGCCGCGTTTAAACACCATACACTCACACAAAACACACACATTATAAAAATACGTTGAGGGTTTTATGAATATAACAACAATTAAAAACCACGCCGATGTTGGCAATTTAAACCTTGCTGAAATATCACCAGAGCAACTGCCTCGCTCTACTTATCATGCCATTTTACAGTCGGCAAAAAACTTTGGTGATGCAACCGCTATTGAATACATTTTAGATGGCGATTGTATTAACCCAGCGCAAATTCCGTTTGCAAAAAAGCTTATTCATCGCATTTTGATGACCTTTAAAGGCAAAAGCTTTGCAAATCCGCACCGTAAAATGAGCTACAAAGCGCTTGCCAATAACGTAACAGGGCTTGGCAATGCACTGCACTCGTTAGGCATAACAAAAACCGATGTAACCTCGCTGGTGTTACCTAACTTTCCTGAAACCTATGTATCGCTTTGGGCAGCAGAGGCCGCTGGCATTGCAAACCCAATAAACCCATTGCTTGATGAGTCCATAATGAAAGAAATTATGATCTCTGCCAATACCAAAGTCATTATTGCTCTAGGCCCAGTACCAGGTAGCGATATTTGGCAAAAAGTAATGGCAATTAAAGAGCATATACCCGGCCTAAAAGCCGTTATTAGCTTATTTGGTGACGACATAGCGTGCTCGCAAAACAATAAAGTACCGGTGTATGGGTTTAAAAAGTTACTCGCGGCGCAAAATACCCAAACAGCTAATTTTACTGTGCCTGAGCAAAGCGATGTGTGCGCGTATTTTCATACGGGCGGTACCACCGGCTTACCAAAACTTGCTAAGCACTTACACTTAAACCAGCTTACCAATGCAGGGCAGGTTAATTTACTTTCGCCAGTAAATGCAGGCGATACCATGTTAGTTGGCTTGCCCATATTTCATGTAAATGCAGCGGTAGCAACGGGCATAGCCTCGGTAATGAAAGGCTGTAAAATTTTACTCGCAAGCCCGTCAGGCTTTAGAGGTAAAAACATCATTCAAAACTTGCTTACCCTAATTAATAATTACGATGTAGCGGTTATGACCGCGGTACCTACGGTTTATGCTGCCATGGTTGAGCAAATTACTTCGCAAAAAATGGCTGTACCACCGCTTAAAATGAAGTTTGCCATTTGTGGGGCTGCGCCGCTTTCATCTGATTTGCAAGCCCTGTTTACTAAACTCACCAACACCCCACTGGTAGAGGGTTATGGCTCAACTGAGGGCAGTTCGGTAAGTACGTTAATGCCTGTAAACCCAATTAATAAAGAGGCGTCTGTAGGGCTGCCAATACCCGGTATTACGCTTAAAATTGCCGAAATAAACGAGCAAGGCACACTTGTAAAAATGTGCGATACGCACGATGTTGGCGAAATAATAATAACCGGTAATAATGTATTTCCTGGGTACGTAGAAGATGCACATAACCAAGGTGCATGGGTTGTTGATGAAAACGGCCAACAGTATTTTAGAACCGGCGATTTAGGTAAAATAGACGAGAGCGGCTATGTATCATTATGCGGTAGGCAAAAAGAGCTAATAATCCGCGGCGGGCACAATATAGACCCTAAAATGATTGAAGATGCCGCAACCAAACACCCAGATGTAACACTTGCAGCCGCCGTGCCACGCCCCGACAGCTACGCAGGCGAAGTGCCGGTACTTTACGTAACGCTAAGCCCAAATAGTACGCTTAACCTTAATGAGCTCACCGAGTATGTTGGCACCCACATACCTGAACGAGCAGCAATACCAAAAGAAATTTATATTATTAATGAAATACCGCTAACTGCCGTAGGTAAAATTTATAAACCCGAACTGGTTTGCCTTGAAATAAAACAAACCATAACAGATGCACTTAACGAGCATTTAAAAAACAAAACCGTGCAAATAAATGTGTTTGCTGATAAAAAGTTAGGCATAAAAGCCACAATTTTAGTTAAAGAGGATGAGTTAAACGCGCTGCAACAACACATAAAAACGCTGCTAACCCCATACTCATTTAACTACGAAGTGCTGGCATTAAAAACAACAGAGGCCGCCTAATTTGAACGCATCATTTTTAACAGAAATCATACTCCCCCTCGCGCTTGCCCTTATTATGTTTGGCATGGGGCTTGGGCTTACACTTGACGACTTTACGCGGCTTTTTAAAAAGCCCATAGCAATTGCTATGGGCTTAGTGGGCCAAATTATTGCCATGCCGCTACTGGCTTTAGGCTTGTGTTATTTACTTAATTTACCCACGCCTATAGCAATAGGGTTAATGATTTTAGCCGCTTGCCCTGGCGGTACTATGTCGAACGTTGTAAGCCAACTGGCAAAGGCTAATTTAGCGCTGTCGGTAAGTTTAACCGCGGCCTCAACCGCTGTGAGTATTATTACCACACCGTTTATTATTGGCTTTGCCATGCACCAATTTGCCCCGCAAACTGATGCTAGTTTTTCTATATTAACCACATCACTCGGGCTATTTGTCATTACCTTAGTACCGGTAGCTATCGGCATAAGCCTGCGCCATTTTAAAAGCGAATTTGCGATTAAAAGCGAGCCGTTTTTTAGGCGTTTTTCGTTATTTTTTATGCTCGCCATGATAGCCGCACTCGTAATAAAAGAGCGCACCTTACTCATAAGCTCGCTTGATGTTGTATTTTGGGCCTGCCTTGCATTAAATATTGGCTCAATGATTATTGGTTTGCTCATAGCAAAACTTTCTAATCTTAACCTTACCGACTCACTAACACTGGGTATTGAGGTAGGGATTCAAAACGCATCGTTGGCGATTTTAATTGCTATAAGCTTTTTAAATAAGCCCGAATACGCAGTAACAGGCGGCGTATATGGCCTTGCCATGTTTATAGGCCCGCTGATATTAATTGCTGCGCTAAAAATTAAAAACAAGCGCGCACAAATTACGTTATAACCCTTAAATAATGCTTACAAAACGCCAAACCTAGCCCGCTAAGTTCGGCGTTTTTTGTATTAATTAACGCTTAAAAATGTTTTCTACTTGGCTTCGTAGCCACATTAGTGCCTCGTCCTTATCGGTGTTTTGGTGCCAATATAAATGCTGGTAAATAGCAGGCATAGTAGTAGGTACCGACCTTGCTATAAGCGACTCATCAAGCAATTGACTTGCAACCAATGAGGGCAAGGTGAGCAAAAATGGCGAGCTTTTAATAACCTCTTTCGCTGCAAAATACGTTTGGCAGCGCATGGCTACCTCACGGTTGAAGCTCAACTGCAATAAGGCTATGTCTTCAATTACGGTGCCGGTGGCTCTGTTTGAAACCGCTACATGTTTAGCGCTTAAGTAATTTTCAATATTTAACTCATTTTTTAGTGGGTGATTTTTTTTCATTAATACACAAAAATGATCGCTAGAAAGTACGGCATGACTAATCGGCGCTTTTATTGGCCGTGCTACATCTATGGCCATGTCAATTTGGTGATTAGCCAATTGTTTGTGCATGTCGTCGCGGTTTAGTTTAACGCTTGCAAGACTCGCGTTGGGCGCGTGTTTTGCAATTATTAACTGTAATTTTGGCAGCACTATGGGCTCAATGGCATCGTGAAGGGCAATTTTAAATGTTTGCGCTGTGGTCGCTAAGTCAAAATCGCCACAGGCTTGCAGTACTTGGCGTAACTTTTCGAGTAAATCTATTAGCTCGGGTGCCATACGTTGGCACGCAGGGGTTGGTACCATTAGTTGCCCTTGGCGCTCAAATAACGGATCGTTTAATACACTGCGCAAACGTTTTATAGCATGGCTTACCGCAGAGGGCGTTATGTATAGCACCTTTGCGGTTTCGCTCATGTTTTTTTCGCGGTAAAGGCACTCAAAAATTTTAAGTAAATTTAAGTCTAACTGCTGAATATTTTTAGCTTCAATCACGGTTTATTACCCATATATTATGAATTTGATTCACAGTACTTTGGTAATATATTTCATTTAATTCATTAGGGCGAATGTTTTATGCTGGGTTAACTAAAAAATAATCAGGCAACCCTAATGAATTTTGAACCAAGTCAAAAAAGCCAAGACTACCTAAAGCGTGTTACCGCCTTTATGGATGAACATGTATTGCCAATTGAGCAAGCGGTAGTTGCGCATAACCATACTAAAAATAATTCAAACGATTGGACTACTTGGCAGCTAAGTGAGCACATAGAACCATTAAAAGCGAAAGCAAAAGCAGCAGGCCTGTGGAATTTATTTTTACCCGATACAGAACTAGCACAAGGTTTAACCTGCCTAGAATACGCCCCTATTGCAGAGCAAATGGGTAAATGTTTATTTGCCTCAGAAATATTTAACTGTAACGCCCCCGACACCGGCAATATGGAAGTACTTTATCACTTTGCAAATGATGAGCAAAAACAACAATGGTTAACGCCTTTATTAAATGGCGAAATACGCTCTGTATTTGCCATGACCGAGCCCGATGTCGCCTCGTCAGACGCTACAAACATGCAAGCAACTATTGATACTGATGGCGACGAGCTGATTTTAAATGGCAAAAAATGGTGGACCACCGGCCTTGGCCACCCTAATGCACAAGTGGCTATTTTTATGGGGCTTTCTAACCCCGAAAACGATAAACACAGCCAGCACTCCATGGTACTTGTGCCATTAAACACGCCAGGTGTAAATATTAAACGTATGCTAAGTGCCTGTGGCGATTTTGATGCGCCATATGGCCACGGCGAAATGGAATTTAATAACGTACGCGTACCAAAACAAAACCTTATTTTAGGGTTAGGCAAAGGTTTTGCCATTGCACAAGGGCGCTTAGGGCCTGGGCGAATTCATCATTGTATGCGCGCAATTGGCGCAGCAGAGCGCTGTTTAGAGCTCATGATTAAACGCGGGCTGTCGCGCAGCGCTTTTGGTAAACCGTTACTTAAATTAGGCGGCAATTTAGAACGCGTTGCGCAAGCGCGTATGGCAATAGATCAAGCCCGTTTATTAACACTGCACGCCGCATGGAAAATAGACACTCAAGGCGTTAAACACGCCATGACCGAAATATCGAGTATAAAAGTTGTAGTGCCCAATATGCTGCAAATGGTGTCTGATATGGCCATACAAGTATTTGGAGGCGCTGGGGTGTCGAGCGACTTTCCTATTGCCTCGTTTAATGCAATGGGGCGTATTTTACGCCTTGCCGATGGCCCAGACGAAGTACATATGAGCATGGTTTCACGCCTCGAACTTAACAAATACCGCTAAGGCAACACCATGAAAACACGACTAATAATAACAGGTGGGGCCACAGGCCTGGGCAAAGCATTAGCGCTTAGTTACGCGAGTAATTTGGGCGCAAACTTACAAATTTGTATTGCCGATATAAACGCCGAACGTGCAGCCATAACCATTAGTGAGCTACAAACACTAAAAGCCGATGCCTTTTTTTACGCCTGCGATGTAACCAAACAAACAGATGTAAAGGGGCTTTACGATATTATACAAACCAAATGGAAAGGCGTTGATATTGTTATTAATAACGCCGGCGTTGCCACTGGCGGCTCGCTTGAGGGCGAATCGCTTGAACAATGGCAGTGGATTATGGACGTTAATTTGCTCTCTATGGTGCGGGTGTGCAAAACGTTTTACCCGCAATTTAAGCAACAAGGCAGTGGCTACTTTATTAATATAGCCTCACAAGCAGGGCTGACCCCCATTCCGTTTATGAGCAGTTATAACGCAGTAAAGGCGGCGGTTATTGGCTTTAGCGAAACCCTAAAACTTGAACTCGCCCACGATAATATAGATGTAAGTGTTGTGTGCCCCAGCTTTTTTAAAACCAATCTTGATGAATCAATGCGCACCAGCGAACCGGCTATGAAAACTATGCTTAACCGCGCCTTTGAGCGCTCACGCATTAATGCCGAGCAAGTTGCAGATATTATTTATAAGCAGTCACTTAAACGCCCATTTTTAATATTGACCCATAAATTAGGTAAACAGGCCTTTTTAATGAAAAAACTACTCCCCATTGAGTGGTACATTAAAAACATGCTGAAAAAAACACGCTCTATGCAACGTTTAAAATCAAAATAATAAAGGCTAACAATGAACACACAATTATTAGATCAAGCCAAAAACGTACGCCAAGGCGAAGAGCTCGACACCCAAAAAGTAGATGCATGGCTTAAACAACACATACCGCAGTTAACTGGCGAGCCAAGCGTTACACAATACGCAGGGGGTGCCTCTAACTGGACATACTGCCTAGAGTATCCTAATCAATCCCTTATTTTGCGCCGTGCCCCAAAAGGCACAAAAGCCAAAGGCGCGCATGATATGGGTCGCGAGTTTAAATTACAACAAGCACTAAAACCGGTTTACAGCTATGTGCCAAACATGGAGGCGTTTTGCGCCGATGAAAGCATACTCGGCACCGACTTTTACGTTATGGAAAAGCTTACGGGGATTATTCCGCGTAAAAATTTACCGCGCGGATTAACGCACACTCCCGAGCGCACAAAACAGCTGTGCGAAAACGTACTCGACTGCCTAGTAGAGCTACACAAAGTAGATTTCAAACAGGCCAATTTAAGCCATTTAGGCAAAGGCGAAGGCTACACACAGCGCCAAATTAGCGGCTGGAGTGAACGCTACACTAAAGCTAAAACATGGAACGTACCAAGCGGCAAAAAAGTAATTAAATGGCTTGAAAACAACATGCCAAGCCATGAGCGCATTTGTATAACACATAACGACTTTAGGTTTGATAACGTTGTGCTTGATGCAACCGACTACACGAAAGTTCTGGGTATTTTAGACTGGGAGCTTGCCACCCTTGGCGACCCATTGATGGATTTAGGCAATACATTGGCTTACTGGGTAGAACCCGGGGATGACTTTTTAGCCCAAGCCACGCGCCGCCAACCTACCCATTTAGAGGGCATGCTAACGCGCAAAGAAGTCGTGGCCTACTACTGTAAAAAAATGGATATAACCGTAGATGATTTTACCTTTTACGAAGTGTATGGGCTATTTAGGCTTGCAGGCATAGTGCAGCAAATTTATTACCGCTATCACCATGGGCAAACAAAAAACCCCGCGTTTAAAAACTTTTGGGTGTTTGTACATTACCTTTTATGGCGCTGTAATAAAGCCATTAAAAACCAAGGAAAAGCCTAATGTGTATTTTATATTTAGTGCGCCACGGGCAGGCCAGCTTTTCTGCTGATAATTACGATACGCTCTCAAAAAAAGGGCAACAGCAAGCCACATTACTTGGTGAGTACTTAATACAAAAGCAGCTAAAGCCCGATATGGTATTTGCAGGGAGTATGCTGCGCCATAATCAAACCGCAGAGTTAAGTTTAGCAAGTGCTAATAATGCGCCTGTGGTAATAAACGATGCGCGTTTAAACGAGTACGATCATGAACATATTTTAGCGGTTTATAACCCAGCACTTGCCACCCCAAGCCAAGTGCGTACTGCACTTAGCAAACAAGCCGACCCAATGGAGTATTTTAAAACGGTATTTATTAGCGCCATAAAGCAATGGGTACTCAATCCCGACAGCACTCAATATAACGAAAGCTTTAATGCATTTACTGCACGTGTATTGGGTGCCCTTGAGCAAATAGCCAATGAAAACCATGGTAAAAAAGTGCTTATTTATACCTCTGGCGGGCCTATTAGCATTATTACCAGCCATTTAATGGGGCTAAAGCTCGAGCACTTTATTGATATAAATTGGAGCTTAGTAAATGCAGGCGTAACCAAAGTAGTGGCGCGCGGCAAAGGGGCAAACCGTAAATTAGGCATTAGCAGTTTAAACGAGCATCACTTTTTAGAGTGCCACCCACAACAAAAATTAATTACATACACCTAAGGATTTAATTATGCGCAAAAATATACTAATAACAGGTGCAAGTTCAGGCTTAGGCAAAGGCATGGCAAAAGAGTTTGCAAAACAAGGCTATAACCTTGCCTTATGTGCACGGCGCTTTGAGCTACTAGAGCAGCTAAAAAGCGAGCTTGAACAGGTAAACCCCAATATAACCATTAGCATAAAAGTGCTTGATGTAAACGATCACGAGCACGTGTTTAGCGTATTTAACGCCTTTAAAGAAGAGCTAAACGGCCTTGATAGAGTAATTATAAATGCAGGTATGGGCAAAGGTGCGTCTGTTGGTACAGGTTATTTTAATGCCAACAAACAAACCGCACAAACCAACTTTGTAGCCGCCCTTGCCCAAGCTGAGGCAGCAATGGAAATTTTTAGAGCGCAAAACCATGGGCATTTAGTGACTATTTCGTCTATTAGTGCTGTACGTGGTTTTAGGCGCGCCATGACCGTTTACGCTGCTACAAAAGCGGCTATTACTTCATTGAGCGAAGGCATACGCATAGATGTAATGCATACGCCTATAAAAGTAAGCTGTGTACACCCAGGTTTTATAAGAAGCGAAATAAACGAAAAAGTAAAAACAGTGCCATTTATTGTTGATACCGAAACCGGCTGCAAAGCACTGGTAAAAGCCATAAATAAAGAAAAAGCCAACAGCTTTGTGCCAACTTGGCCGTGGGCATTGCTGCATTGGGTTTTACGAATAGCACCGCTTAGTACAATTCGTAAAATGTCGTAATTATTTAAAATTTGGGCATTAAAAAAGGTGGTAAATACCACCTTTTGTGTAAGTGTTTACTTAACCTCAGTTTAGGTTATTTGTAAAATTATAGTAGTGCAAATATCTTTTGCAGCTGTGGCATGTACTCGCCCACAAGCTCAAGGTTGTTTTCGCTTACTAGTGGGTCAGTAGATTCTTCGGCCGCGCTTGAAGCTTTACCAAACGCACCCATTAGTGAGCTAGCATCACTGCTTTTGGCACTTTTAAGGCTTTGTAGGCCACCCATTACTTTATTTGCTGTTTCTTGGTTTTCAGCTGAAAGGCCCGATTTAAGGTTTTCGATGTAAGCCATAGATACTTCTGAACCCACAGAAACTAATTCTTCAGGCGAAAAACCGTAACGGTTAGTAATATCGGCAAAGCTTTTATATAAGCCTTGTTCCTTAATCATGCTTAATGCGCTATTAGCAAGCGAGCTTTGCTCTTCAACACTTTGCTCGGCAGAGCCACCTAGCATGCTTGCTAAATCAAGGTTTTTTAACGAATCTTGGCTACTAGCCCAGCTAGAAACAGCCGGTAGTGCTTTCATGTAGCTTTGTAACTGGCCTTCGCTAATATCTTCTGCAAGGCTTGAAAAACTCATTGCTAATAAGCTAAGAGATACAAGTATTTTTTTCATGGGGCTTTTCCTATTATTTATTTAACGCTATTTAAAACTAAATGTAAGCGCTTGCCAATACATAACTAAAGTAACAGGTGTATTTAGGTTATAAAGTAGTATAAATACTTTAAAGTGCTGTAACTTAAGCTGATTCAGCACAAATATAGCTACTAATGTTATACTGCATTTTTGTCGATAAGAGCTGAACGTAATGTTAACTATTTCAAATACTGTCACTATAGATGAATGGGAACTAGAGCTAACCGCTATTCGTTCGCAAGGTGCCGGTGGCCAAAACGTTAACAAAGTAGCCAGTGCCATTCATTTGCGCTTTGATATTAACCGCTCAAAGTTACCCGATTTTTACAAAGAACGACTATTAAAGCTAAACGACTCTCGAATCACCAAAGAGGGCGTAGTGGTAATTAAAGCTCAAAGCTTTCGCACCCAAGAGCTAAACCGGGAAGATGCACTAAAGCGTTTAAAAGATTTAATTTTAAGTGCAACTAAAGTAAATAAAGCCCGCCGTGCAACCAAACCAAGCCGCAGCTCTCAGCGAAAACGCATGGATAAAAAAACCAAGCACGGGCAAACCAAAGCCCTGCGCGGCAGCATTAAGTTTTAATTCTAAGTTTAAAAATATATAGCTCACAACATTGAAAATTACGCCTACAGCTTTTATTTAGCCATAGGCGTCAGTGGGTTATTCGTAGGTATGATGACGAGTTGCACTAAAACGGTTTAATATATGATGCATTATGTAAACTGCACATAAGCTTGCCACAATAGCCACTGCTACAGAGCTAAAGCGATACAGCGCGCTGTAAACTAAATCTTGCCCTGGGCCAAGAGAGTTGCCAAACAAAATACCAAAGGTAGTTAGTACGCCAAACCCTATGCCCGGAGCGCCGCCACCTATAATATGAAAGCGGCTAAACACAAACGAAAGCGTCCATAGTATAAGTACCGGAAACAATAAAAAGTCGGTGTGGTTATACAATAACACTTGCGCTAACAACGCCGCATTACAGCCAATCAAAGTGCCAACAGCACGCTGCCAACCTGCCATACCTGCGGCTTTCCAGCACAAAGAAAACAATATAAGCACCGAAGATGCCTGCGCCGATATTGAATCTTGCAAATCAAGCACCTGAAATACTACAAACGAAAGCGTAGCGACCGTAGCGCACAGTAGTACCTCATGGCGAATACTCTCTTTTGCCTTTGCAGGTACCGCTCTCACGGCACGCGCGGTTACATCAGGAAAAATACCGTGCATAGCAAAAGCGATAGCCGTAGAGAGTAGGGTTGCCAAACCATTACTTAAAATAAGTGGGTAAACACTACTTGTACCGGTTACATAGCTTGAAAAATGCAACTGAATAGATAACCCCACCACACCTAATGCGCCAAATAAAAAAGCCGCACCTGAGCTCATTTGATAAAACAAAAAGCAAAACGCTAAAAATACAATAATGGTCATTAAAACAGGTAAATGCGAAAACAAGCCCTGCATAATTAACACCATAGGAATACTAATGGCGGCACTGGCTAAAAACTGGCGCACAATGTGTTTATTTAACACAGGCACTAAACCGAGTAGCAACATAGGGTAAACAGTAAAAAATATACCGTATGGCCAGTTCATTAACTTACTAATAGTAAACCCTAAGGTGCAACCGCCGGCTATGCGTAGCGCTTGGCGTAACCCATTTGAGTCTAATTGAGGTGCTTGGCTAACTGCTTGAGTCATACTCCCTCCATCAATAAATGTAGTGTAACCAGCTAATAAACCTAATTTGCGCCGATGCTAACCACTGCCCAATTGTTGACTCTGGCAATAGTTGTACAGTAGCACGTGCGCCACTTGGCATATTTGCAATTAATTTGGCGTTATTTGGCATCACTAAATGAATACGCTGACGCTGTGCATCGCGTACCCAACGATTACTGGTTTCGGTGCTACTTAGCGCGCCATTGGCGTTGAGTTGCCCATCGCTAACACCTGCCTCAAATGTGCTTATATACGCGTTGTAAACCTCACCTGGGCGGCTATCAAATACCACTCGTGCTTGGCTGCCAGGCTTCATATTGAGTAATGATTTTTCTCTAAAATCGGCAACTAGGTCGGCTTTGTTTGCCACAATAGCTAATAGCGGGCTACCGGTTACAGCATATGCGCCGTCAAGAAGTTGTAAGTTAGACACCACACCCGCACTTAGCGCACGTACTTGGGTGTAGGATAAGTTAAGCTCAGCCTGTGCTAATTGGTTTGCAGCGTGGCGAAGCGCTAAATTTTGCGCACCGCTTTCGCCACGGGCAAGTACAGCCTCGGCCAATTGCGCTTCTAATGAGGCGACATTTGATTTACTTGCTTCAAAGTTAGCTTTAATGCTTTCAAGCTCTTGCTCAGAAATAGAGCGTTGCTTATATAATGCTTCGCCACGATTATTGAGTAATTGCTGTTCGTGTAGCTTTGCTTTGGCCGCCGAAATTTGCGCCTCAAGTGCTTTTACGTTGGTATCTAGGCGTTTGTTTTGTAATTTGGCGTCGTCGAGGGCGAGCTGTGCTTGCTCTAGTGCTAATTTATACGGTTTTGGGTCTATTTCAAATAGTACATCGCCCGCTTTTACAGTTTGGTTATTAGCTACTAATACGTTAGTTACACGGCCACTTATTTGCGGTGCTATTTGCACAACAGGGTGATAAACCCGTGCCTGTGGTGTTACCGGCATGAACATGTCGGCCATTAAATAATAAATAAATACAATTACAAAAGCCCCTAATGAGAGCCTTACATAACGTGTAAATTTTTGATCCGGGGTCATTACGTGCTTTACCCTTTAACTTGGTTTTGAATACAGTTTAGTGCGTTTTTTTCTATTTCAACTATGCCTCGCGCGAGTGCGTCGAGCTGCTCAGTGCTTAAACCGCTGTAAAGCTGGCTTTTAATATCAACGAGCTTTTTGTTTAGCGACTGTAAAACAGAGCCGCCTTTATTAGTAAAGTAAATCTTTTTACTGCGTTTATCGTGCTCATCTACTTTACGGGTAATTAATTGCTGCTCTTCTAATTGTTTTAATGTGCGGGTAAGAGAGGGCATTTCTATCCCTAAGCTATTAGCAAGCTCAAGTTGTGTTAATCCTTCGCCATGCATATCAATATGCATGAGGGCGGTCCAACGTGATTGCGTAAGTCCTAAGGGCTCTACTGCGATGGTAACTGCTTCGCGGCATAGCCTATGAACCCGGCCCATATTACCAATTAAGGTTAAATCGAGCGTTTCGTGAAAAGGTTTTTGAGTCGTCATCACCACTCCAAATTAGTTAGCATGCTAAGCATTTTAACATTAGTTAGCGTGCTAAGTAAATGCGAGGTATTTTTCAAAATAAAAAAGCCCCAAAACTGGGGCTAAGTAAATTCTGTACGTTTAAAAATTAAGAAGGTTAGCTGGGGAGTATTGGTCGGTCAGTATTTTGGTGTTAGCAGGCCAGTCTTGGTTGTTTTTGGTGCTTTGCATATAGGTGCTTATTGCTTTTATATCTACATCGTATTTTTTTAAACGTGGCGCAAGGGCTTTAATACGCTTGTTAAGTTGCGCCTGGGTTGGCATAGTTTTAACGCCTGCTAAAATAATACGGTTAGAGCGGTTAGGGCGGCTTACGTTTATAAAGTCACCAAATACGCTATGGTACGTTGCCGACTCGTGCACGTATAACTTGCTGCTCGAAAACGTATTAGCTGCAATAACACCGCCTTCGGCCAGCACGCTTTTAACTTCTTCAAAAAACTCTTTAGTAAGCAAATGCTCTGGAATGTAGTCGCCATTGAATGCATCAAGAATAATCCAGTCGTACTTTTGCTTTTTAATAGCGGCGCGTTTAATAAATATACGGCCGTCTTGGACGCTTGATGTAACGTTGTCGGTTTCTATAAAATTAAAATAATCGCGGGCTACTTTTAAAACGGCTGGGTCTATTTCAACATTATGAATTTTAGCCGCAGGGTAAAGCTCATGAATAACATTAGAAAGTGTCCCGCCACCTAGTCCTATAATAAGCACGTTTTTGGGATTTTCGGTTACTAACAAACTGGCAAAAGTAAGCTTGGTGTAGTTAAAAACCAGTTTGTCGGGGTCGTTTTTATACATGCAGCTTTGGCTGGTTTGGCTACTTTTTGTATTAAATTTTAAGCAGCGTAAGTCACGAGTTTCATCAACAATAATATTGCGATATAAAGAGCGCTCCTCGTGTATTACATTGCTTAGCGCCGCGGTTGAGAACACACTGACAACTAAGAGCAAATATTTAAGCATGAGCCAACTCCTTATTACCTGCCAAGCTATTAATAACTATAGCTAGTACGCCAAGTAAACCAAGCGTAGAAGCAAACGCGCTAATTATAGTATTTACATCAAACGCCAGTACAAAGTAAAACGAGGTAATAATAGTGCCAAGAGCACTACCTAGCGTGCTTACAAAATATAAAATACCCGCCACTTGTCCGCTTTTTTCGCTATCGGTAACTAACAAACGCACCGAGTAAGGCGAGATCATGCCTAAAATTACCGTTGGAACAAAAAATAAAGCTGTAGAGGCAAGCAATGAACCATAGCGTGTGTCTTCAATGTGGGTAAAAATAAATTCCATTATTGGTTGCGAAAACAGCGCAATAGGCACCACCATAATACTGGCGGTTAAAAATATTAAACCATACTTTGTAAGCGATGCATTTTTAGTACTGAGCTTACCACCCAGTAAATAACCAAAAGAAAGGCTAAGCATAAATACGGTAATTATACTGCCCCAAATATGCACACTACTGCCAAAAAAAGGCGCTAATATGCGCCCACCTAAAAGCTCAATACCCATAATGCAAAAACCACTGCAAAAGGCTAAAAAGTAAATTAATGCGTTTGTTTTTATGCTCATAAAATTATCGTTATGTAACCTAAATAGAACACCATACTAACGTGATGTATACAAAGCTGCTAATGCAATTTTTAAATTCAAAAAAGTCTTTTTGTTATAAAGTAACACATGCTAAACTTATCGTTATAATATCACATTTGTTTATTCTCTATTATCATCATGAAGTACTCTTTAATTTACTTAGCCTGTTTGGGCATTAGTGCGCAAACACTTGCACAAGCGCAAACCGACGAAATTGAAAAAATATCGGTTACTTATAAACAAGCATACCGTGGCGACATTCCTCAAAAGCAAATGCCGCAATCTATTGTAAGTGTTAGCAGTGCTGCGCTTGATCAAAAAGGCATTACTGAATTACAAGACGCGCTTGATTTTTCGGCGAGTATTTCTCGCAAAAATAACAGCGGTGCATTATGGGATAGCTTTTCTATTCGTGGCCTTTCGGGTAACGAAAACATGCCATCGGGCTATTTAATTAATGGCTTTAGCGGTGGGCGTGGTTTTAGCGGCCCGCGTGATGTATCCAACATTGAATATATAGAGGTTTTAAAAGGCCCGGGTTCAGCACTTTATGGACGCTCAGAGCCCGGCGGTACTGTTAATATTGTGACTAAAAAGCCACAGTTTGATTCTCAAGGTGAGCTAAAACTAAGCTTAGGCAACGACAGCTTTAACCGTATTGAAGGCGATTACACAAGCGGCATTAACGATACCACTGCGTTTAGAATTAATGGCGCGTGGCAAGATAGCGACAGCTACCGCGATGAGGTGTACACCAATAAAAAGGTGATTACGCCGTCTGTTTATCATCAAATAAACGCATCGACCAGTGTGACTTATGAGTTTGAATACGTAGATTTAGCCCAGCTATTTGACCGTGGCGTTGTTGTTCTTAATAACGATTTTAACACCGTACCAAACTCGCGCTATTTAGGTAATCCAAACGATGGCGACACGCAGGTGTATTCGCGCGGTCATCAAATTACATTAAATCATGACATTAACGACGAATGGTCACTTGTTATAGGTGCAAACTATCGCAGCTCTACATTAACGGGGTTTTCGTCGGATGCTGAGCTTTCGCCGTCGCGCCAATCGTTATTTGACGATGGCCGCACACTTACTCGCCAACAGCGCTATCGCGACTACGAAGTAGAAGACACAAGCGTTAAATTTGAAGTTAGCGGCAGTGTAGATACAGCAGGCATTACGCACCACTTATTAATAGGTGCCGATGCATATAAATACGATTTACGTACAGCGCTTTCACGCTACCGTGGCGGTAATGGTACCTATACTGTTGATATTTTTGAGCCAAACTACGATGTTGAACGCCCAGCAGTTAGCTTGCTTTACGAAAACGACGAAGAGCAAAACGCATACGGTATTTATGTTCAAGACCAAATGGATATTACCGACAAATTTAAGCTATTAGTTGGCCTAAGGTTTGACAGCGTTGACCAAGACATTTTAGAAACCAACAGCGGCGTGTTTTCAACCAGCTCTGAAAGCCAAGTAAGCCCGCGCGTTGGCGTAGTATACGAGCTAAGTAATGCATTAACGTTATACAGTAGTTACTCAGAAGGCTTTTTACCACTGAGTGGCACTGATGCAAGCGGCGACCCGTTTGGCTTTGAATACAGCGACTCGTTTGAAGTTGGCGCTAAGTTTGAGTACCTAGGCGTAAACGGTACTGTGGCTATTTTTGACGCGTCTAAAAGTAATATGTTAGTGGCAGACCCTGTAAACGTTGGTTTTTCAGCCCCTATTGGTAAAGCCGATAGCAAAGGGTTTGAGCTTGATTTAAACACCTATATTACTGATGCAACCGCGTTTAACTTATCGTACGCCTATATAGATGCCACCACAGCAAACGACATTATTAATGCCGATTGGGGCGTACCAATTGAAAAAGGCAGCCCGCTGGTTAATGTGCCAAAAAATAACCTAAACCTTACGCTTAGCCATCAAACAGCATTAATGGGCAAAGAGCTAGAGTTTGGCGCAAGTTACCAATACACAAGTAGCCGTTTAGGTGATGCCGCCGATTTAAGTTTTAGGCTACCAAGCTACCAATTAGTAGGCGTGTTTGGCAACGTAAACTTAACCGAGCAAACCGAGCTTAGTATGAGTGTTAATAACATTTTTGATGAAGATTACGCCGAAAGCAGCTACAACGCTTTATGGGTTTACCCAGGTGCGCCAACTCAATTTAAAATGTCGTTAGCGTATAATTTTTAATAGCTAGCAAATTAAAGTTTTCATCCTAAAGCGTCTTAATGTAGTGGTTAAGGCGCTTTATATTTTTAAGCGCTTTTTTATAAAGAATGCATAAGTTTATTAAGCCAACCATCGGCCTTTGAGGGTTTGTATATCATTACAATGCTTTCACTGTAGTGACTGTTAACCCCCTTTACAGTTAATTTTGTAAGCCCTAAATCATCAATCACAAAGTTTGGTAAATACGCCAACGCCAAGCCACTTTGCACAACCTCTATTAACGCACTGTAGTCGCTACATCTAAAAACAATATTGCGCGGGGCTATTTCATCTTGCCAGCCGTCGGAGCCTATACCTTGCTCTAAGCCGCATAACGGTGAAAACAAAGGGCATGCAAAAGCCGTCTGCAGTAATTGGTTTTTACTAAGCGTTAATACCCCTTTTTGAACTAGCTGATGCGAAGTGTGCGCAGCCACACTAAACCCAGTATAAAATACATCAACCGCCACTAAATTACTATGTGAGCTATTATTTAGTGCCTCGCGAGTAACTAGCGCAATATGCGCCGAGCCAGACGCAACTTGGCTTATGGCTTCACCTTCAAATACATTATTAATACGCACCGAGCAGGGCAGGTTACTAAGAGGGGTAAGCAGCTTTTTAAGGCCACTTTTAAGTAACATGGCAGGGCCTGCAATAACCGCATTAAATTTATGATTATCACTTTTAAAACGGCTAGTGAGCTGCTGGTAATTATGAACTAAATCGCTACTGTGCTTAACAAACTCTTTGCCTTTATCATTAAGTACTAAGGTTTTACCCACACGGTTAAACAGCTCTGTGGCTAAATTTGCCTCAACCTTTTTTAGCGTTTTAGACAGCGCTCCTGGGGTAATATTAAAATGTTTAGCGGTTGTATGCAGATTTTGCGAACCCGCCATATGTATTACTTTTTCAATGTCATCTAAATGCATAGCGCCAAGCCGTATTAATTAAAAAGAAACAACTAGCTACTTATTATCGATTATTTATACATAAAAACCAGCTTATAGTAGCGCTATATTTATTTTTGAGCATTAACATGAAATACATACTGCTATTTTTTATTTTATTTTCAAGCTCAGCGCTTGCAAATACACCTCAACAAAACACGCATAACACACACAAAGCCCACAGCTACGTGGGATTTCATGGTATGGCGCTTATATTAGCGGGCGATAAAGTACTGGCTAGCCACATGCCGTTATACGCCCCTCCACACGACTACCAAATTGTGTATGAAGTAACTACAGATGACACCCACTTTAATACAATCAAAAGTGTTTTAAAAAAAGCAGCAAACGAGCAAGGTCAGATCACTATTTTACCCACCAAATTTGATTTGAACTTATTAATAAATAAAAAGACACCCACCTTAAATGTAACTGTATTTAACGGGCATTTTGAGCGCGGTGGCAACGCATTGTTTGCAACAAAGTTAACGTTTAAAAAACCGTTATATGTGAAAAAACTCGCTATAACTAAACCCAAAAAAACAGAGTTTGATTTAATAAAGGTTTCAGCAACGCAAGGCTTGGTAATTCATAAAATACAAAGCAAGCCAAGCTATGACTCAATAAGCTTAGTACCTTTGCGAAATGGTAAATATAACGCAGAGTTAAAGTGTCATACTGCGATAAATACTGCACTTAAAAGTAAGCTAGAGGCCTGTTTTAAAAATGCGCCGAGTTATTTAGAAACCCGAGACTTTACAGTTTTATAAAGTGTAACTATTTAGTAAGTTTAAGATGATGAAGAGCTAAAAGTTTACATTTACAATGACACCCACTGTTAATTTTGTACTTTAGCCATTTAGCAACTAAAATTTATTTAGCTTAATAAACAAACAGGCGCTACATGGTTATTGCAAGAAAACGCCAAATAAGTTTGGCTGATACAAAATACTATCACTGTATTTCGCGCTGTGTACGCAATGCTTATTTATGCGGCGAAGACTCATTAACAGGCAAATCTTACGAACACCGAAGAGGCTGGGTAGAGCAAAAACTATTTAGCCTCGCTAAAATATTTTGTATTGATATTTGCGCTTACGCAGTTATGAGCAATCATACGCATATTGTACTTTATGTGGATGATAAAAAAGCAAATAGGTTAAATGACAAAGCCATAGTGCTGCGCTGGCATAAGCTTTGTAAAGGCACACCACTAACGCAAAAATTTTTACAAGGTGAGGAGCTTAGCAGTACTGAGCGCTATTTTTTAAGCCAAACTGTTATTCAATACAGAGAAAGATTATCTAGCATTAGCTGGTTTATGCGCGTTTTAAACGAACATATTGCCCGAAAAGCTAATAAAGAAGATAAATGCACTGGCCGGTTTTGGGAGGGGCGGTTTAAATCACAAGCTCTTCTTGATGAAGCAGCCCTTGCAGCTTGTATGGCTTACGTTGATTTAAATCCAATTAGGGCAAAAGCGGCTAAAACTCCTGAAAGCTCCAACTTTACAAGTGTGCAAAAACGTATTGAGGGCGCTAAAAATTCAAAGCAGCCCAAACAACTTTTAAAGTTTGCAGGTAAACCACGTAAATTTATGCCAAAAGGTTTACCGTTTGAGCTTAAATATTACCTTGAATTAGTTGAACTTACTGGGCGCATCATTCGCGATGATAAACCAGGGTTTATTGAAAGCACCCAACTCCCTTTATTAGAAAGAGTAAACATATCGCCAGAGAATTGGTTAAAACTCACTACTGACTTTACCCGCGTATTTCACGGTGCGGTAGGTAAACCGCAATCACATGTAAGTTATTGCGAACACTTAAATAAAAAGCGACGAGTAAATTATAGTAATTGTAAAAAGCTACTAGCCTAAAGCCTCCTTAATAGTTTAAAACTGCATAGCAGCAGGTTTAAGCATGCTCTTAATTTAGCTAACCACATACCTAACAACACATTTTTAAAATAACCGCCGTAAATGCCTCTAAATAAGCAATTAGCTTATGAGTTTTTAAAGTTGCCTGATTAATTAAGCCAATTTATTTAAAATTATGATGGGTGTCCTTCTAATTTAGTTATGGGTTATTCAAGTGGGTGTCTTATTAAGTTTATAAGCTTAGGTCGTTAACCCAATCAATCGATTGAAAAGTTAAGATGGGTGTCTCCTTATAATTATTCCAGTTAATACCGATAAGTTAAAATGGGTGTCATTTAAAAAAAATACCATTTAAAAAAAATAACAAGGCGCTGCAGCTTCACGCAGCATACAGCGCTTGTTGGCATGTAATGCGTTAAACGCTAATTAAAACTCATAGCTTATTTTGGCTGAAAAATTACGCCCAGGTTGGGTGTATTGGCTAAAGTCAGCACTTTGTGATTGCCCTGCAATTAGCTCAAAAGGGACATATTCTTTATCAAGCAAGTTAAGTACGCCTACATTTAACTGCCATGCCTGCCACTCGTAATTTGCGTATAAATCAACAACGCCGTAGCCATGTCCTTGGGTAGTTTTATCGCCGTTTGTATCAAGCACCACATCCGATTGCGATTTAGCTAAACGCCACGCAGCGGTCCAGTTAATATCGCCAAGCTCCGTGCTTAACAATACCGAGCCGTTTAGCGGGCTAATGCTGGTAAGTGGCTGATCGGTTTCTTTATTTTCACCATCAACATAGGCCACGTTTGCCTCTAGTAGTATATTTTCAGCAATATACATGGCAATTCCTCCTTCCACACCGCTTATTTGAGTTTCACTAATGTTTTGATACTGAAACAGCGTTTTGTTTACGCCAGGAATATATGTTGGCTCAACACCCACTACGGCGGTTTCAATAAAGTCATCGTATGCTGCATAAAAAGCACTTAAATTTACGCTAATATCGCTGCTGGCGTATCTTAACCCAAGTTCAAATGAGTCGCTGCTTTCAGGGTCTAAATCAGCGTTTGGTAATATTTGATAAAACGGTTCAACACCATGGCTTTGATAGGCTTGGTCGTGTGGCGGTATTTTAAAGCCTCGTACGTATTGCCCGTACCACGATAAGTTATCATCCACTTGGTAAATAACACCTAGTTTAGGCGAAAAAGCAGATTCGGTAATATCATCAAGCTGTGCATCCAAGTATAGCTCATCATTTTTAGCCTCTAGGGTGTAGTAATCATATCGCACACCTGCAATAACCGACCACGCACTGTTTTTAAACGACATACTATCTTGTACGTAGGCTCCTATTAAAGAGGTATCAGCCCCCGGGAATGCTTTTTGTTTTTGGTCTGTAAAATCAACCGTGCCATCAGCTAAAACACGGGTTTTAAAACGTGGGCGGGTGGTGTCGTATAAGTCTATATCAATCCCATATACCACTTCGTGATCGGTGGTTTCTCCTTTAAGTCCTTTATTAAATACCGCTTTTAAACCTAAAATATTTTGCTCAAAACGATAGTCGTTATAATCGGTGTAGGTGCTTGCACCGCTAATTTGGTCGCTTTGTTGCTCGTAACTACTGTAAGACACTTGCCCGTGCCATTTATCAAACGCCGCTGTTGCTACCTCTGAGTAGTAATCTAGCGCTAGTGACCAATTAGTGTCGTCTTCTTCGGTTTCTTGAACGGCGGGAGTAATTACTTGCTCAGTTGTTTGGTTAAAGTAATCAAGGGTGTATTTAACTGTGCGTTTTTCATCAAGCTGTTGCTCAAATTTAACTAATAAAGCGTCCGATTTCGCATCGTAGCCAGGTAAGTTTTCATCATAGTTTTGTACTTCTTCGCTGTCGCGGTGGCTATAAACGGCGCTTACAGCAAAGTCGCCTAAATCTTTTGCAGCGGTAATATCGGCGGCAACTTGGTTGCTTTGACCTTGATACCCAAGTGCCATTTTTACAAAGCTGCTGTTATCTTTTAAATAATCGCTTGGATCTTTGGTGGTTATAACCACAATGCCACCCAGTGCATCAGAGCCATACAAAGACGATGCTGCACCTTTGGCTACTTCTACTTGTTTTACGCCTGCAACATCAAAGTAATTGCGGCCAACTAAATACCCCCCTCCACCTGCGTAGCCATCGTTAGTGCGTCGGCCATCTTTTATAAATACAACACGGTTACCACCAACACCACGCACGGTAAGTGTTTGCGCGCCTGCGCCACTGCCTGTGGTTGCAATGCTAGGATCGTATTTAAACATGGTTTGTAAATCTACTGCTAGCTGGTGCTCTATGTCTTGTTCGGTAATAACCGTTACTGAGCCTGTTACATCTTTAAGCTTTTGTTCAAAGCGCGAGCCACTTACAACAATATGGTCGTCAATTATGTTTTCGGCAAATGCAGCACCCGAGCCAAGTAATAAGGTTGCTATAGCAGTAAATTTAAATGCAGAGGGATTCATTTCAACTCAAAATGATAATAGTTATTATTTATGGCGGAGATGTTACAACTAAGTCAAATTGAGATCAATTAATTATGATAATCATTTTCATTTAGGTTTAATTGATTATAATAGCCGAAAAATAAAAACCGGAGTATGTAATGAAATACCTATTTATAGTGTTTGCTTTAATGGCCCAACCTGCACTTGCGCAAGAACGCGTTATTAGCGCGGGCGGCACCCTAACTGAAATAATTTATGCGCTAGGCCAACAAAATGACCTTGTAGCGGTTGATCAATCTAGCATGTACCCGCAACAAGCTACGCAGTTACCGCAGGTGGGTTATTATCGCGATTTAGCAGCAGAAGGCGTACTTTCTATGCGCCCAACCACCTTATTAGCGCTTGAAGGGGCAGGGCGAAGCCAAGCACTTAAGCAAATTGAGGCAACAGGGGTTAAGCTCATTCATTATAAAAAGCCTACTTCTGTTAACGAGCTACTTGCGCTAATTAAACGCTTGGGTGACGATTTAAACGCCCAGCAAAAAGCACAGTCACTTATTACTCAAATTAAAAAATCGCTGCCCAAAAAGGCAAAACAGCAAACGCACAGTGCGCTATTTTTACTCTCAGCTAATGAGCGCGGGCTTGTTGCCGCCGGGCAAGAAACCGTGCCTAATTTATTATTTAGCTACGCAGGCATTACTAATATAGGCGCTACGCATTCAGGATTTAAAGCAATTAACACTGAGATACTGGCTGTAAATCAGCCCGATTTTTTAGTCGCCCCAGCCCACGTTGTACACAGCCTTGGCGGTAAGCAGGCCTTTTGTGAGCAGCCTACTCTACGTTTATTAAAAGCGGCGCAAAGCTGTAATTTACTTGTAATGAATAGCCTGCTTTCGCTTGGCATGTCGCCGCGCATTGCCACAGCAATTAATGCGCTTAGCGAGTATAAAGCTAACTTATGAACACCCTAACATTGAGCCACTTTAGGCCTGTAACTCTTAGTCCAACCCATAAATGGATGCTATTTTCATCTGTTTGTATTTTTGCTTTGGCGCTACTAAGCATAGGGTACGGGCCTGCCGGATGGGATTGGCGTTTAGCCATTGCGTGGCTGGCACCCGAGTACTTTAACCAGTTTGATGCGCTACAAATTAATGTGGTTATGCAAATACGTTTGCCACGCTTTATGCTTGCTGTACTTGTCGGGTTGGTGCTTGCCCAAACAGGCGCGTCAACGCAAGCACTGTGCCGCAACCCATTGGCCGACCCATCTATTATTGGCATTAGTGCGGGTGCGGCCATGGTTGCAGTAGCATTTATTGCACTTAGCGCGCAGTTTAGTTTTAACGCGCAGTTGTATTTACCTTATGCCTCGTTTTTGGGGGCGCTTGGGGTAACCTCGCTGGTATATTTTATTGCCAAGCAACAAGGGCAAATTAATATCACCACACTTATATTAGTGGGAGTGGCTATTAACGCATTAGCCTTTGCGGTTATTGGGCTATTGAGCTTTTTTGCTGACGACAGCGCACTACGATTAATAAATTACTGGACCATGGGCTCGTTAGGCGGAGCAAGCTGGGGCACTATTATTCAAGCTGCGCCTTTGCTGCTTATTAGTCTTATTGGCCTGTGGCGCTTAAAAGAGCCCATGAACTTACTCCTAATTGGCGAATCCCAAGCTCAGTACCTAGGAGTAGACACCAATAAACTTAAATTATATGTCATTATACTTGTTGCATTAGGTGTTGGTGCAGTCGTGGCGCTTACCGGCTTAATAGGGTTTGTTGGTTTAGTCGTCCCGCATATTGCCCGCCTAATGGTGGGGCCGCATTTACGTAATATGCTGCCGCTTTGTATGTTAATTGGCATAGTAGTATTGCTACTTTCAGACTGGTTAGCACGCTTAGTCGTTATGCCTGCAGAGCTACCTATTGGCATTATTACTGCGCTTTTAGGTGCGCCATTGTTTATTTATTTAATCGTTAAAAATAAGCGAGGTTGGTCATGATCGCGTTTAGTAATCTAAGCGTTGGCTTTGGCAACCATAGCGTTTTAAACACCATTAATGGCAGTGCTGAACAAGGCCAACTTGTCGCATTACTTGGTGAAAATGGCGCGGGTAAGTCTACTTTGCTACATACCTTAGCGGGTATGCATGCCTTTACAGGTAGTGTACTTTTTAATAATAAGCCGCTGGCCACTCACGCTAAAAAAAGCCTAGCTACACAGCGCGCAGTAATGATGCAAGCTAACCATGTAGGGTTTGATTTTACCGTATTTGAGCTTATTGCTATGGGCCGCTACCCGTATGTAGAGTCATTAAAAATGCAAAGCGAAAAAGTACATAAGTACGCCGCTATTATGGATTTAAGTAATTACTTAACTCGCCGCGTAAGTGCGCTTTCGGGCGGCGAGCAACAACGTGTGCATATGGCGCGCACTTTAGCGCAACTAAACGCCTTCACACAATCGGCCGAGCCAAAACTCATGCTGCTCGACGAGCCTACATCCGCACTTGATATGCGCCACCAGCATGCTTTGCTCAGCTGCGTTAAAGCATTTGTAGAGCAAGGTAACAGCGCTATTATAGCAATACACGATCTAAATTTGGCCAGCCTGTATGCAACCGACGCTATTTTACTGCACAACAAAAAAGTGCTGCAAAGCGGGCCTATAAACACTGTACTAACTGAACAAAACTTACAACAAATGTACGCCATGAAACTGCACGTAAATCCTCATCCTTATAACGATGCACCCATGGTTTTTTCTCAACGTCAGGAGTTTTTATGAGAGAGCAAGCATTAAACGATGCACGCACCTTGGTTTACAAAACCAATGCCGGTGTTATGTCAACTATTTCAAATAATTTACGCGGCTACCCGTTTGGCTCAGTAACTCCCTATATGTGCGACGAGCAAGGCCGGGTTTACTTTTTTATTAGCGATATAGCCCAGCACACTAAAAACCTAAAACACGACTCTCGTATGAGCCTAACTATTTTTGATGCCGCCGCCAGTGGCGATCAAAACGAGCACGGGCGAGTAACGCTTGTAGGCGATGGCTCTATTGTGCCAAGTGAGCAAGCACACACTTTACTTAATAACTATATTGCCCTATACCCCGAAGCCGCTAGCTATCGCAACGCGCACGACTTTCAATTATGGCAATTAGACGTAGTACGAGTGCGTTACATTGGCGGATTTGGCAAAATATTTTGGCTTGAACAAACCGAGTGGCAGGGCGAGGCAAAAGCCTGGGACGAAAGCCAGCAGCAAAGCATGATTAACCACATGAACGACGATCATCAAGATGCTATGTCGCTCATATTAATGCAGCACCACAGCGTTGCTGATAACACCCCAATAATGAGCGGCCTATTACCCACAGGCTTTTATATACAAAGCCAAAAGCGTAACTACTTTATTAACTTTAAAGCCTTGTGCAACAGCCCGTTAGAGGTTCGTAAAGCGTTGGTTGAGTTAACTAACCAAGCCCGCAATAACTAAATATATGACGACATAGTTAACCTGAGCCCTAGCTAAAAGATTCACTAACTATGTCGTTATTTTATAAGCAAACTGTTTGCTCGCCGCGTTTAGCTAACGCTTTAAAAGCCGCTTGTTGATGCTGTTTTTGCACATAACGAGGTGGCAAAGCGTTAACCTGCAACTGATACCCTGTTTGATTAGCTTGCACACTTGTTACCGGCGATATCCAAACAACATTGAGCGATGGTGCTAACCGCTTAATAACACGCGCTATACCTTCACCATTTTTCACATGAAAATCGCCCGCTATATGCATTACCCGCGCACCGTTATGATTATTCAAATAGTTAACAATAGACTCAGCCATGGTTTCATCCCAGGTAACTTGCGCAGCATAATAGTTTTCGTTTTGACTCGCCGTGCCGTGGTGCATTGATGCCATAAAGCGTTGTTTATAATCACTGGGGGAGGTATCAATAGTGCTGGCAATATAACTTTGCTGTGTTTCATCAAGTTTATTTAGGTAACTTATGCCTTGCCTGCCAATACAGGTAACAATGTTTTTAGGTGCATTTGCTGCTATTACATCGCTATTGTTCGCTTTAGCCAGCTCTATAAGTGGCCGATAATCGCTTTTGTAATTGGGCCACGCTTGCGTGTTATCAATTAAATATTGCTCGCCAATTTCACCCTTAACGTACTGATTTAAAATAGGCTGATCGGCACGGCTAAATTGCTCAAGCGACAGGGCAGTGCGTTTATTACTTTTGCTTAATTGCTCAAATAACGCAGCCTGAAATAAATGCACGCCTGGGTGCGTATGCCATTCACCTACTAAAATCACATCGGCATTTAAAAGTGTTGGCTCTAATAATACAGAGCTAACAGGTTTTGCTTGTGAATTGTAAAGTGCTGAAAAATATAATGATGAGCTGTTATCAGGCGGCACAGTGGTTGTACTACAACCGCCCAAACCAGTCACTAACGCCAGAGCTAACATAGACTTTTTCATACGCACTTCACACACCCATTAATACAAATAATTATCAATATCATATATTTATAATGCGCTTTATACCACCCCAATAAAACACAAACCCAAATAAATACAAATAAAAACAATTATCATTTGATCTATTTGTATTTCTACTTTACAGTTTTAGCAAGTAAATAAATGAGGAACATATTATGGCTTTGCCATTTCTGTGCGCTAGGCATAAACAACATGTTTTATGCCAACCTGAGCAAGCACTTATAGATATTAAAACCGCACAATTAAGTGGTGAGGCATTATTTAAACAAACCCAGTTTGCACAGGCATTACCGCATTTAGGTAGTGCGCTAGAAAGCGTTACGTTACTAACGCAAATGCATAATTACGCCGATAAAACGCAGCTTATCCAAATAACCTCACTTACAGAGCGCCTGTATGCCACGCTGTATTTTTTAGGCGAAAAACACGCTGCCCATAACGCCCTAGCACAATCAATTAGCCTGCTATACGACCTTTTTTATTGTGACGACAAACTCAGTGATTTTGTTTTTGCATGTATTGCGCAACTTAAAAAGCTCGCATTACAACACCCACAACACCTTACAGAGCACTAATATATGCACAATTTAAGCGAGTACCAGCAATGGCAAAGCTATACAAAAGTAGGTAACGAATGCTTTAACAATGGCAATATTAAAAGTGCTAAAAGCCACTACCAAGTTGCTTTGTCGTTATCTAATAACTTGTTAAGCGCACACCCAACAGATAAAGCCGCTGTATGTGCCATGTTGGTCGCTCATCATAATTTAGCAACGTTACTCGCGCAGCAAACGCAATGTGGCTCAGCCTACAGTTTATTAAAACAAGCCCAACACCGCCTAGAAAAACAGCTTAGCAATAGCCATAAGCACAACGACTTATCGGCTTTATTGTGGGGGCTAAGTAAAAACCGCAGTGAGCTTATGGTGTTTGTTAAAACGCATTCATTTACACCCGTATCGTTTGCAACACAGAGTCTTAATTAAAGGAGATAAACACATGAAAAACTTACTCGTTATTTTTATAGCCATGGTGAGCTTACCGCTTTTTGCCCACGAAGGTCACGACCACGCGCATTGGTCTGCTGCGTACTTACACTTACTATTTTATGGCGCCATTATAGCCGTAGTAGCCGCTTTTTCGTTTTCGTTTTACAAACGTGCCAAGCGCAATAAATCATAAGGAAACGCAGTATGCTTTACTCATTTATTAACAGCCTAGATAAACTTTTAAAATTTAAAAGTGCAGCAGCACATTGCGATATTCCTTGCAAAATATACGACCCAAGCACGGCACAAATTGCAGCATTAAGCGTAATTAGATTTATAGACATTATTAACGAATTAGAACAACCGCTATCAGTAGCAAATACTGCACAACTTGCGCGGTTAGTGCGCGAAAAAGAAATTCATGCTTCTAAAGTAAAAGAAGAAGTACGCGTAATTTGGGGCGACTACTTTAAACAGCCTCAGTTTGATCAGTTTCCTGATACGCATGCATTAGTGCATTCAATTATGCTCACTGCATCAAAGTGTAAACAACATATAGATCGCGAACACGCTGAGCAATTACTCGCACTAGTAAATCAATTTGCAGACTCGTTTTGGCAAACCAAAGGCATTGCAACCTATCAAGCAAAAAGCCCATACCCGCCAAGCGAGCACGTGGTCTACCCAGACCTAAAAAGCGCCTAGCTCTCACGTTGTGTTAAAGTGCAACATAAGCAAAGTAAGGGGGCAGAGTATGTCTCCTACTTTTTTTGATTTAGATTATGTACTAAGTATGTGCTGGCCAAATATAAACTACCAACTAGGTGATGTAGTACTGGTAGAGCACCCAAAGTATGGCCGCATCATCAAACGTATTTGCCATATAGGACTGCATAATACCTACTTATTAAGCGGCGACCATGCCAGTAGCACAAGTACAAAAGAGCTTGGTTTAATCAAGCAAGGGAATATTTTAGGCCGCGTTATATTTCATATAAAACAGCCTCGCTACAAAAATTAAAAGTAAGGCTACTTTGCCAGCAGCTTAATAAACTTTAGCTTGCTTATATAAGCGGCTTGTAGGGCGGTTAGTGTGTTTAGGCTTGGTATTTTTTGGTAAATATCAAAACAATAACGGCCAGTAATAAAGGCACAAACGATGCCCATAAAACGGTGTGCCAACCGTAGGCACTTAATAACCCACCCGATGAAAAAGAGCCCACCGCCATTAAGCCAAACATAATAAAATCACTAAACGATTGAGCACGGTTTTTTTCTTCTGGCTTGTGCGTTTCGAGCACTAATGCTGATGCCCCTAAAAAGCCAAAGTTCCAACCTATGCCTAACAAAATTAACAGCGCGTAAAAGTGATATACACCTTCACCTAAAAAGCCTATAGCTGCTGAAATTGCAGTTAAACTAATACCAAAAACAGAAATACGAGCAGCCCCAAAACGTGCAATGAGCTTACCGGTAAAAAAGCTAGGTGCATACATAGCAATAACATGCCACTGCATTCCTAAGTTTGCTGACTCTTGGCTATGTCCGTGCATATGCATTGCCAAAGGGGCCGATGTCATCAAAAAGTTCATCACCATATACGATGCTGCACCACAAATAACCGCGCTTATAAATCGTGGTTGCAAAGCTATTGTGCTCAATGACCTTCCTGAATATGCTTGATTTGCTAAAGGCTTAGCCAATTTAACGCCAAACAAAATAACACCAGCGAGAGCCGCGACAATGGCTTGCGCTATAAATGTGGCAGCAAACATTTTGTCTGACCATAGGTGCATGGTATGCGTAACTAACTGAGAGCCAATAACACCTGCAGCTACGCCACCTGCCATTACCATAGAAAGCGCTTGCGGGCGTTTATTTTCGGGCACGCCATCGGTTGCAGCAAACCGAAATGATAAGGCCACTGCCGCATAAGCGCCGCCCAATAGCGCAGATAAACAGTACAGCCAAAAACTGTCTATATACAACGCAATAGCCGCTAATAGTCCGGTTAAAACTCCCGCGCCAGTTCCGGCCATAAAGGCTGCACGGCGGCCATATTTTCGTGCTAATTCACCGGCGGGTAAAACACACAACGCCATGCCCAAAACAAAAATAGAAACAGGTAAAGTGGCTAAAAGTGCAGTAGGAGCAAGCAAACTGCCCACTACCGCACCTGTTGCATATAGCACAACGCTATTAGCCCCAGAAAGTGCCTGGGCTAACATTAAACGCCATAAGTTAGCTGTTTGAACTTGAGGGTCGCTCGGCTCAAGCCTATCTGAGTCTATAGCGTTTAATTTTTGCATGATTTCACTTTCCTAAAAGTATGTAAGGGGCTAAAAAGAGAGTTGTAGTTGAGGTATTTAAATGTCTAACGCCACTAAAAAGCGCGATACCATGTTATAAGCAGCCACAGTTGCTACCGCTTCTACAGTTTGCGTTTCGCCAAATAGTGCTTTTAATCGTTCAATAACGTCGCTATCAACATTTACTTTAGTGGTTGACTGCTCAGTAAGTTCAAGCAAAGCCAGCTCCTGCTCAGAGAATAACTCAGCATTTACTACCACACTTTTAAGTGCAGTTGCTTTTTCATCGCTACCGCCAGCTTGTATGTATGCTGGGTAGTGCACATTCCATTCAAAATCGGCTTTGTTTAATACCGCCACACGCAGCATAATAAGTTCGCGGTACTCAAGCGATAAACCAAAGTTTGCTCTAACGCGCCCTAGCAACTCATTCCAGCCTTTAGCTAAAGGAAAGCTTTTTAGTAGTACTCTATCTATACCTATTAATTCACCGTTTGGACGACGACCTTGCATTTCGGCGAGTAGTTCGGCTGGGGCTTGCTCGCCATCTTGCCATGGCGATACTCTTACTTGTGACATAATATTTACTCCTAATTAAACGCCACTTTAGTCATTTAAGTGGCTAACTTGGAGCGAAATCTTACGGGGAATGAACGTGGTTAACCACAGAGATTATCTTTTAATATGGTAAACATTTTCTTTACTGTTATGAGTTATAAAAGTACTCCTGAGCTTTAATTTCTTTTAGCCCGCGGGTTTTCTACCTCTTTAAATAGCCATTCTTTAAATGCCTGTATTCTTGGCAGCTCAGCACATTCGGGGCGATAAATAACGTAATACGCCAAAGGCGATTCAAAATAAATATGAGGGAATAACCTGACCAATCGCCCAGAGGCTAGGTCATCTTTAGCCATTACACTGCGTGCTAACGCCACGCCGTGACCGTCAATAGCTGACTGCAATACAGCCGCTGAGTTATTTATTTGAATACTTTTAGTGGTTAAAGGGCCTGTTACTCCGGCTTTTTTTAACCACGCCGACCAAGACGGAAAACCCGTATGGTCATCCATTGACTGATCGTGTATTAGGGTTTCGTTCAATAGTTTATCTATGGTATTTAAGCGGTTTGAGTCTTCTAAAAACTTAGGAGAGCATACCGGGTATACCTCTTCATCCATTAGTTTTTCTGCGCTTAAGCCCTGCCAAGTGCCTACACCAAAGCGTATGCCTATATCTATACGTTGCTCAGTAAAATCGACCGGCTTTAAATTAGTATTTAAATTTACACTGGTTTGCGAACATATTTCTTGAAAAAAATGCAACCTAGGTAATAACCATTTAGCGGCAAATGCAGGGCTTACTGCAACCGTTAATGCACCGCTTATGGCGTTGTCTTTTAAAATGTCTAGCCCTTGAGCAAGTTTATCAAACCCTTCGCGTATTAATGGCAGGGCACTTTGCGCGGTTTCGGTGGTTATTAGCCGTGTTTTACCAGAGCTCATTCTATGAAACAGCGGTGTGTCGAGCCACTCTTCTAATGTTTTTACCAGCTGCCCAACGGCTGCTGGGGTTACGTTTAGCTCATCAGCTGCCGCTGAAAAACTTTGGTGCCTTGCGCTTGCTTCAAACGCTTTTAATGCATTGAGATGTATAGGTGATTTCATACGATAAACTTTTTCTTTATTGATGATTCAGATTATCTCGTTTGTTAAAGCAAGTAAATAAGTAAAAAATACCTCCCAAGCCAAACAGCAAGTTACTTGCTATTAGGCAACTCAATACTTTTTATTTATATAACAAATACAGCGCATATTAGCGCTTGGAGAAATAATCATGACTAAGCAATTTTTAGGTAAAAAGTTACTCGTTATTGGTGGTACTAGCGGCATGGGTTTTGACACGGCTCGATTAATTTTAGAGCAAGGCGGCCAAGCTGTCATTGTTGGCCACCGTAAAGAAAAAGCCCAAGCAGCAAAAGAGCAGCTATCAGCTTTAGGCACTGTTGAGGTGTTAACCGCTGATTTAACCAGCGATGAAGGCGTGCAAAACTTAATTAATACACTTTCACAAGACCACACAGACGTCGATTTACTGGTAAATGCTGCCGGTGTGTTTTTCCCTAAACCATTTTTAGAGCACGAAGCGGCTGATTACGATCAATACATGCAAATTAACCGCGCGTTGTTTTTTATTACACAAAAAGTAGCCGCTAATTTAGTGGCAGCAAAACGCGCAGGCGCCATTGTTAATGTGGGTTCTATGTGGGGTAAGCAAGCTATTGCCGCTACCCCCTCGTCGGCGTATTCAATGGCTAAGGCAAGTTTACATGCGCTAACGCAACATCTAGCAATGGAATTAGCAGCGCACAACATTCGCGTTAATGCAGTATCGCCAGCGGTTGTACAAACGCCAATTTACGAAGGTTTTATTCCTAAAGCACAAGTAAACGATGCCCTGCAAGGCTTTAACAGTTTCCACCCAATTGGCCGTGTAGGTACAAGCGAAGATGTCGCCAACACCATTACGTTTTTACTCAGCGACAAAGCCGCTTGGGTCACAGGTGCAGTATGGGATGTTGACGGCGGCGTAATGGCAGGTCGTAACTCATAGCTATTAATAAATACTGTAAGCGCTAATGGGCTAAAGCAGCCCATAGCTAAATTTAATCACTGGAGAACAAATATGGTTTATTTACAAATTACACTAAATGTTGACCACGGTAATAGAAAAGCAGCAGCAGAGGTTTTTAATACCTACAAAGCCCCATTTTTAGACACTGTAAGAGGCGCAGTTTCAAAAGAGTTATTAGCGCGTGATGAAGATGTACAAGTGCTTCACGGCTTTGAAACTATTGAGCACGCTCATGAGTATTTAGAAAGCGATTTATTTAATGCCGATGTAGTTACCGCGCTCGCGCCACTACTTACTAATGACCCAGAAGTACGCATTTACTGCGTAGCTGAGTAAAAACTTAAGATAGGAAAGTAAAAAATGTCACAAGATTGGAACGCGTACCGCACCGAAGTAATGAACACTGTAGGTGCGTTTGCTAAGCAAAGCCCAGATACCCTACGCGGATTAATGACAATGGATGGCGCTGGCGCAAAAACAGGCCATTTAACGCCTAAATTACATGAGCTAATAGCACTCGCTGTTGCCGTAACAACACGTTGTGATGGGTGTATTGCGATGCACACTAAAAAAGCGGTTGAGCACGGCGCAACAATTGGTGAAATATCTGAAGCGTTAGGCGTTGCTGTAGCCTTAAATGCAGGTGCAGCGCTAACTTACAGTGCACGAGTACTTGACGCTCACGCACAATTACAAAACGCTTAATAAGCGTAAATTTATACCAATTCGCTTAATTAAGTGATCTATTTTGAGGTTGGAAAAACGTGTTGATAGTTAGGCAAGAAATTCGCTATTTAGTTGTTATATATGAGAATTTTTTAACGCAGGTAGCGACACGTTTAGCCCCGCAAAATGATTAAGTATTAGTGCGGATTGGTATCACAGAGTAATAACTTATGTTATTGCTCTTATTTTATTTAGGTTGGACAAATGCGAGTCAATTCAGATTTTTCACAACACGCTTTAATGCTGCCAAGTCAATATAGTTGGCAAACATCGCCTCAGGCGGGTGTTGAGCGCGTAATGCTCGACAGAATAGGCGCTGAAAAAGCCAGAGCAACAAGCGTAGTACGCTACGCGCCTGAGTCTACTTTTCCAAGCCATGCTCACCCAGGTGGAGAAGAAATAATGGTACTTTCGGGCACTTTTTCAGATGAGTCGGGCGACTACCCACAAGGCTTTTATTTACGAAATCCGCCAGGGTCTTCACATGCACCTAAAAGTAAAAGTGGCGCAACCATTTTTGTAAAACTGTGGCAAATGTGCGTAACAGAAACCACCTCTGTGCGCATAAATACACACGATCCGGCTACGTGGATAACACAAAATAACCGCACAATATGCCCGCTTTATCAAGATGATAACGAAGTAACTAAACTGGTTAAGTTAACCCCGCAACAGCCCCTATTTGATAACCTAAAAGCACATAATGCCTTAGAGCTATTTGTACTGGGCGGCAGCGTAATACACAACGAGGTAGAATATTCAAAAGGAAGCTGGCTAAGGCTGCCAAGCACGAGTAAAGCGTTAATATCAGCGGGAAATAACAGCGCTACAATTTACCTAAAAGTAGGGAATTTTAAAAACGTAGGCTGTGGAGGCTAAATAATGCGTACAAAAATTGCGATTATAGGCGGTGGGCTAAGCGGCGTGTATGCAGCTTATCAGTTAGAGCAACAAGGCATTACCGATTACATATTGCTTGAAGCCAGAGACCAATTAGGTGGCCGTATTATGGACTTTACAAGCCTGTCGCAAGCGACAACAAACAGCTTTGATCTTGGCCCAACGTGGTTTTGGCCAGAGTTTCAGCCGCAATTAAATGCCATTATTAAAACGCTAAACCTAGAAACATTTGCCCAGTACGATCAAGGCAATACGTTAGTAGAGCACTCACATACGCAGCCGCCAACAGCAATGCCCGGTTATACGCATGCGCCTAAGTCTATGCGGCTAAAGGGTGGCATGGGCATACTTATTAATACCTTACATGAAAAGCTTAGCAACAAACACATAGTGACCGGCGCTTTGGTAAACACAATTACCCACCAACACGGTCATATTGAAGTTAACTTTAGCACCTCTAACACAGCCGATAATAAAGTAAACGTTGAGCACGTAATGCTTGCGCTACCACCACGCTTAGCCACAAGCCAAATAACATTTACCCCCGCATTGCCAAGCGATTTAGTATCGCAGTGGCAAAATACCGCAACCTGGATGGCACCCCACGCTAAGTATATTGCTGTGTACGATACGCCATTTTGGCGTAAGCAAACGCTCTCGGGCAGCGCCCGCAGCAGCGTTGGGCCAATGGCAGAAATACACGACGCATCAAACCCACAAGGCCAAGCCGCATTATTTGGCTTTATTGGCATACCCGCCGATGATCGAAAACGCATTAGTAATGAAGATTTAATCACACATTGCAAAGCGCAATTAGTCAGGCTTTTTGGCGCACAAGCCGCCACACCAAAAGCCGATATTATTAAAGACTGGGCACAAGACCCGCTCACCGCAACATCGCTTGATATACACGCAGCTAATACGCATGCGCCAGCACCTTACATAACCGCGCAAAATGGCCCATGGCATCAAAATTTAGTCGGTATTGGCAGCGAATGGTCGGTGCAATTTCCGGGCTATGTAGCTGGTGCGGTTGATGCAGCAAACATAGGCGTTGAGCTGTATTTAAAAAAAGTTAACGCGTGATGTGTAGAGGCTGAGGTTTGAGCTTAGCGTTTTAATGGATAGCTCATAACGGCAGCTGATGGGCGGTTATGAGCGAACTCCGGAGATTAGACATAATTTTTGCGAAAATCCGCTTCAGACAAAGAGCGGACGCTCAGGTTTAAAAACTCATAGTGCTGCTTTGTGCCAATAGAGGATCACCAGCCTAAACTCGTTTTTGCCCCAAAACGAGTTAACGTAAATGCTCTAAGGGTGGCTTTAAGCGGAGAGCAGAGAGTCGAACAAAATCATTTTTGGACAAAAGTGATTTAACGTAATTACTCTATAGGTCGTAAAGTTACCCTAAATTCGAGGCTTGCTCATCTGATACGGAAAGACCACTGTTAAATATTGACTTGGAACAGGTAAAAACTACTTTGAATTTAACTCTATCCCATTTGCCTCTGACCATTTTCTTAAATCATCTAAAATAGAAAGTGCTGATTTGCCAAAATCAGTAAGTTCATATGTAACAGCTATGGGTCTGTCGCTTATAACCCTTCTAATTACCATACCTTCTTCTTCAAGTTCCTTGAGACGTTGATCAACCATTTTTTTTGTTGCGCCGCCTAGCATTCGAGTTAAGTCATTAAATCGGACTGGCTCATCTTTTAAATGATAAATGATTGATCCTTTCCATTTTCCACCGATCAAACGCATACCTTTTTCAATCGCGCAAGGCTCCATGCACGCGTTATAAACTTTTTTCCTTCCCTTACCATCTGTTTTTATTGAACTTTCCACAGTTTCTCTCTTATTTTCTTAAGGTTACTAAAAGTATACTAATTGATTGTAGTTAAAAGGTATATAAAATATACCACGGTTAGGCATTCAGAATAAATTTTATTTTTGGAGAAACACAAATGAGCAATATTTTAATTATTAATGGTCACCAATATTACCCTTTTTCGGAAGGCAAGCTAAACACTACGCTAGTAGAAAAAGCAGTTTCTATATTAGAGGCAAAAGGCCATAAAACTCGCGTAGTTACAATCTCAGAAGAGATTAATGTTGAGAAAGAACTTGAAAATCATCAATGGGCTGACATCGTTATTCTTCAAACCCCGGTAAACTGGATGAGTGTTACCTGGTCATTCAAAAAATACATGGATGAAGTCTATACAGCGGGTATGGGGGGTGCACTATGTGTTGGTGATGGTCGTGACGAATCTGCACCTAAAAAGAACTATGGCATGGGTGGCACACTAACTAATACAAAATACATGATGTCGCTAACGTTAAATGCGCCAGAAGAAGCGTTTAATGATGAAAACGAATTCTTTAATGGAAAATCAATTGATGACCTATTATTCCCTATGCATATGAACTTCAAGTTTTTTGGTATGAAGCCTATGGAAACATTTGCATGCTTCGATGTGATGAAAAATGCAGAGATTGAAAGCGACTTCAAACGTTTTGAAGCTCACATTAACAAACATTTTTAAGGGGTAGTTATGAGCGTTGAATATACTACTAAATTACACGCGGGAGCTGACTTCCCTGTAATTGAAGCAAAGCTATTAAATGGTGATATTAAAAAGCTTTCTATTCCTGAAAATGGTTTGGATTGGAAGATGGTTGTTGTTTACAGAGGTCAACATTGCCCTCTTTGTACACGATACCTGAACCAATTAGGAAACGCGAAAGACTTACTTGCTCAAACAGGCGTAGATTTGATCGCCGTTTCTGGTGACAGTAAAGAGCAACTCGAAAGTCATATGGAAAGACTTAATGTGGCTTTCCCTATTGCATACGGCCTTACCCTTGAACAAATGGAAGAACTTGGGTTGTACATATCAGATCCAAGGTCCCTAGAAGAAACCGATCATCCATTTGCTGAACCGGGGCTATTTGTAGTCAATAGTGAAGGAAAAGTTCACGTAGCAGACATTTCTAACAATCCGTTTGTAAGACCTGAACTTCAGTCTCTAATTAGTGGCTTAGCTTGGATACGAAACCCTGACAACAACTACCCCATTCGTGGTATGCATAAATAGGAGCTACTATGAAAAAGGTTGTATTGACTGCTGTTATTTCAGCCCTATTACTTGGAAACGCATTTGCAGATGACACAATAGTCGAACCTGCTCACATCGCATCTCCAAAACAATATGAACTTCTTCTTGAGAACGAACAGGTTACGGTGCTTAAGATGACACTTAAACCAGGAGAACAAGATAATTGGCATAAGCACAATGCTGAGACTGTTTACTTCGAAAAAGGTGGCAAGGCAACGATAATAACGAGTGAAAAAGACATGACTTTGGAGATCCCGGATGGCTACGTGATGTGGCATGACCAATGGGAACACCAAGTTAAAAATGTTGGTAACAAAACAATCACTGCAATTATCGTAGAGAAGAAATAATGATGTCAAAGACCCAAACTAACGATTGAAATCGTTTCTGGTGTGGTATGTCCTAGGTGTGTAATTGGCTATAGTCGCTTAAAAGCAGCATTAGCCAATTGCCTTGCCCTGAATCTTTAGTCACTCTGTAGCATCGAATTAGAACGATTGGGACAGTTTGGTTTCAATTCTAATGGGCATAAACAATTTAATCATGAATGACTGCTCATGACACAGCACCGTCCTTCGCTCATAGTTGACCTCTGTCCCTAAAAGTGCAATTTCCGCAATACGTAATCTTCTGCCGCTTAATTACAAATAATCGAACACCAGCTTTTGGCACTCTCTAGCCACACGACAACATAAAATGGTGATAATAATTGGCAAGGTATTTTACTATTTAGGATGGCGCTTCGCTTATCCGACCTAAACAGGCATATACCTAACAGCTAAAGTTAATACTCCACAAACTTCGTTAATTCGCATTAACGCCCTACATTTAACAGCAAATCCATTTACACATTAGAGCGCGTTGATTCTATAAACCCTTTTACATAATCAAGCTGTAAGTCGTCATCGCGCACACCTACATTAACGCTTTTTTGCAGCCCTTTATTACCTATGCTGATGCCTTTTATGCCTAAACGACTTTCGTGCGATGACACTAGCCACTCTGGTAATACTGCTACCCCCCGATTGGCCGACACTAATTGCAGCATCATTTCAGTGCTTTCTATGGGTACTCTGCGTTTGGGTTGCACGTTAGCGGGGTCTAAAAATCGGGTGTAAACATCTAAGCGGTTGTAGCCTACGGGCACGGTGTAAAGTATTTGGTTTTCGAGATCTTGTGCTGTAACAAACGCTTTGTTGTATAGCGGGTTTTGCTCGCTTACTACAATACATAAATTGTAGTTAAACACAGACCTAAAATTTAAGCCCTCTGTATTTACGGGGTCGGGGGTTATTAGCACATCTATTTCGTTGGCTTTTAGCGCTGCTATGCCATCAAATCTAAAGGCACTTTTTATTTCTACGTCTACCTCTGGCCATGCTTTTAAAAATTGCTGAATTTTGCCCATCAACCATTGCTCACACGGGTGACACTCCATTCCTATACGCATTATTCCTCGGCGGCCTTGGGCAAACTCTTGTAATACTCGCTCGGCGTGCTCAAACTCGGTGACCATTTTGTCTGCAAGTGAAAGTAAATAAAGCCCCGCCTGAGAATATACAAGCGTATTGCCTTTACGATGCCACAGTTTTACGCCAAATCGGCGCTCTAATTTAGCAATAGTATGGCTCACAGCCGACTGACTTAAGTTTAAACTTTCGGCCGCGGCGGTCACGCTTTTAAGGCGATTAACCTCTTTAATAATGTGTAGATGATTACGTTCAAGCATTATGATTTATATTCATTCCAAAACCAGTTTTTACCATTAGTGTTCATAATGGCGTTTTGGTAATATTATCACATTACATACCCAAGTCTATGCACTTTGCTGTTGTGCTATGTATACACACCAGCAAAACACCTAGCATTTAACGTATTACCAGGAGATACAGCCTATGTTTAGCGACTCTTTCTATACTTTTATATTAATAGGTATAGGGGGCACACTAGTGTTAGATATTTACGCGGGGTTACTCGCTAAGTTTTTTGATTTACCCGCCACAAATTGGCGATTAGTTGGGCGCTGGGTAGGTCATATGAAGTCGGGGCAATTTTATCAGCCTGCACTACCTAAGGCCGAAAAAATACCGGGTGAGCTTGGTATTGGTTGGGTTGTACATTACCTAATTGGCATAGCGTACGGGTTAATATTAATGGTGTGTGTAAACACGCAGTGGCTTGATTTGCCAACCATACTACCTGCATTACTTGTTTCGTGGTTTGGCATAGTTGCCCCCTTTTTTATAATGATGCCAGGCATGGGCGCGGGTATGGCCGGTGCAAAAACACCTAACCCCACAGTTACGCGCATAAAAAGCTTTGTAGGGCACACCATATTTGGCTTAGGCATGTTTTTAACCGCACTGGTTTTAGCATAATTTTAAGTAGGAAAGCAGTACATGAACATTTTAAATTTAAGCACCTATTCTACGCATATAAAAATAGTGGGCTTAATCGCTATTGTTATTTCAATAGCTGCGTGGAGCACAGACTTATTAGGCATAGTGTATGCTTGCCCCTATTGTAGAGTGCAGCGCTCAGTAATAGGCCTGTTAGGTTTATTATTAATAACGCCTGCGGTTACACACTGGATAGGCAAATATTTTGCTTTAGTGATTGGTTTTTTTGGCGCAACAGTGGCCGCTAATCAGCACTTTATGGGCTGGAAAAAAATATCAGCTGGCACCTTTGAATTTAAAGATAACCTGTTAGTTGACCCCTTTATTTTATCGGCCTGTGCACTAACAGGTATTATTGGGCTCACTTATTTAGCAGTAACAGCCGCAAAGTTACCTGCTAAAACGGCTTAACATTTAGTACCCTAGCTAAAACAAACAAGGCGCACTTTTTATTAAAAGTGCGCCTTGTTTTTTTATATATAAATTTAATTTAGTTACGTTAAGTCTGTTTTTCTATGCGCTTAAAGCAATCTACTTATTACCACCTATCTAAAAATAACTCACAGGCTTCTAAAAGCTTTTCTCGTGCAATGCCGTCTCTTGATTGAATAGAAAGGCCATTAATAAAGGTATCTAAAATTAGCATAAATTGCTCTACGGGCATTTCTTGTTGCCACTCTTGCCGGGCTGTTCCGCGCTCTATGCATTTTACAAGCGCTTTACGAATGTCGTTGCGTACCGACAGCGCCATTTGCTCAACTTCTTTATTTTCGTCGCCGCAATTTAAGCCAGATAAAACAATCATGCAGCCCGATGGTTGCTTAGTTGAGGTTTGCATATGAATGGTTTTAAACACCATGTTTTTAATCGCTGCTTTTGCAGGAACCGACTCGTTTTCTAGCTCCGAAAAGGTCTCTCCACAGGTGCTGGTATAAAGTGCTAAACATTCACTGTATAGAGCTTGCTTTGAGCCAAATGCTGCGTAAAAACTCGCAGATGAAATATTGCCTAACACTTTGCGTAGCTCAGCTAAAGAAGTGGATTCGTAGCCTTTTTGCCAAAATAAATCCATTGCACTTTTTATTGCATCTTCACGGTTAAACTGGCGTGGGCGTCCGGTTCGGGCCATATAAATTACCTCAAGTAAGTAAATTTTAAATAAGTGTATTGTTAGTTAAAACACTCAAGCCCGAAATACTAAGTATTGTCGGGCATTGTGTTGATCATACCATAAGTTTTAAATACAGTTGCTGTGCTAAGCACCTAAGCGAGTAAAGTATTGCTCTACATCTAGTGCTGCTTTACACCCAGAACCTGCAGATGTAATTGCCTGCCTATAATGGTTATCGCTTACATCACCTGCGGCAAATACGCCGGGAATATTCGTTAATGTTTCACCATTTTCAAACCCAGAATACACATTAATGTAGCCATCGCGCATATCAAGCTGATCTTTAAAAATATGTGTATTAAGCTGATGCCCAATGGCAATAAACACCCCATTAACGCTCAGTGTTTCTCTGTCTTGCTCCGGTAACGTTGATTTAATAGTAATTCCTGTAACGCCGTTAGCGTCACCCACTATTTCATCTACTTGGTTATTCCACTTAATAGTTACTTTACCTTGCGCTACTTTATCAAATAGGCGCTGTTGTAAAACCTTTTCGGCACTGAGTGAATCACGACGGTGAATAAGCGTAACGTGCGACGCAATATTAGCTAAATACAAAGCCTCTTCAACTGCGGTATTACCACCGCCAACCACAGCTACGCTTTGGTTTTTATAAAAAAAGCCATCGCAAGTTGCACACGCCGATACACCCTTACCTTTAAACTCAGTTTCGCTTTGTAGGCCAAGGTACTTTGCCGATGCGCCCGTAGAAATAATTAACGCATCAGCTGTGTAAGTTTGCTGACCTTTAAGCACAAACGGTCTTTGCTGCAGGTCAACATATGTGATGTAGTCATGCACTATTTCGGTATCAAAATTTTCAGCATGCTCTTTAAACTGTCTCATCAGTTGTGGCCCCTGAATACCCGTTGGGTATCCTGGCCAATTTTCAACATCAGTTGTTGTTGTGAGTTGCCCACCCACTTCAAGGCCAGTAATTAGTAATGGTTCAAGGTTTGCTCTAGCTGCATAAATAGCGGCAGTGTAACCAGCAGGCCCCGAACCCAAAATTATCAACTTTCGATGTGTGCTCATTTATCACCTCTTTGGCGTACTAATCTTTTAAAATTAGCGCTTGTAGCTCTGGCGCAGGCATCATACCTACAGAGCGATTTATTTCTTTACCGTTTTTAAATACAACAACAGTAGGAATACTTCTTACCGCTAATTTGGCTGCAACTGATGGAAAATCATCAATATTAAGCTCCCCCATAATAATATTTTCATCAGCGAGGTTATCGGCTACTTGCTCGTAAATAGGCGACATCATTTGGCATGGAGCACACCACTCAGCCCATAGTCTTACAACTAATTTGGCGTCTTTTTTGTTTAGCGATTCGAAGTTTTCATCATTTAATTTAATTACTTGGTTAGTCATTTTTGGCTCCTAGTTAAAAGTAAAAATCGACCCACAGTGACACACCTATATTTCGCCTAACAGGGTATTTATATATGCAAACTACGCATAATAAATATCAGAGCTATAAACGTGTTTTAAAAAGATGCTATTTAAAATAAGAGGAACAAACTCTTAAAATATCAACTTAAAACACATTACCCATAACACTTGTGGATCGATTGATCCGAAATTTACACGCAAAAACAGAGAGTGTCAATAACTTATAGAACGCTCAATCCACAAATAAGTAAAATTAACACTCAAAAAGCCGCACTAAAAAATTAATTTTAAGCGACTTTGTTTTTATTTTTTAAATTAAAGCAATAGGTTATAAAGTAAAAAAAACAACGCAGCTAGGAGCTGAAATTTAAAATAATTAATTTATGATTTTTGAGAAAAGAGTAGGGAAGGAGAGCAATATACATTCTGAGGTTGTGAGTTTTTCTTAAATAATTTGAATAATAAATGCGATTTAAAAGCATAATAATGAACGCACATTGTATTTATTATGCTATTTAAAGGTTTAGAGGCCTACGACGGCGCTGCGCCTTTCCATTAAAGTTACATTGCGCCATACGCCATGCAGCTGTCCTAATTTTTCTCGGTTTCCAACTTGCCTAAAACCATTACGAGTATGAAGTGTAATGCTGCTTATGTTTTCAGGGAATATACTGGCTTGTAGCATCCATATACCGTTTTATTCTGATTCTTTAATGAGTGCACAAAGCAATGCGTGCCCCAAGCCTTTACCTTGGGCTTGGTTTGCAACATATACACTTACCTCGGCAACGCCCGAGTATACCTCACGGCTTGAAATCGCAGATAACCCAGCCCAGCCAAGCACCTTTTCATCCTCAACTGCAATAAGACGACAACAGTTGAGCATAGAGCTATTCCATTGCTGCCAGCTTTTTGCTTTAGTTTGAAAGGTCGCGTTGCCGGTATCAATACCTTGCTGATAAATATTTTGAACGGCTAAAAAGTCGTTCTCTGCAAATGGCCTTATGTTCACAGTATTTCCTTAAAACTATTATTATTCTTTAAAATTAGCGGCTTACTTATAAATGAGTTAACGGCTAATTTTAATAACGGCTAACATGTCGCCCTCATCGAGGCCAACTTCCTCAAATCCAAAACTTGAATAAAAATCTTTAGCTATTGGGTTTTGCGGGTTATAACAAATCTCGATTTGTTCAAGCTCAGGGTTTGTTTTAATCTCTTCAATTGCCATGAATAGTGCTTTGCGCCCAATGCCTTTATTTTGATAATACCAACTCCATTTAAGTATGTGTTCTAAATTTTACGCCGAAAAAACAATTCAGTTCTAGGCGTAAATTGATGTAAGTGGTTGTTCCCTTTACGAAATTTAAAACAAAGAAATGGGTTGTTTTAGCAAGTAAAATAGAGCAACTATTTATTGGAGTTGGTATAAGTTTGATCAACCATAAAGCGCCAAATAGAAACCTTTGTTGGGGTTTCTTGTACCCACATAAAAAAGCCTACTGGCAGAGCATTTAGGAAAATAACCTGAACTCTGGTTAAGAGATTTACTAACATATTGAGTCAAAAGTGATATTTATGCTTATTCTCTCTAGCCAGAGATTTCCAGTGAAAACAAGGCGAAATTACGCGTCAATAGCTAGCTTATTGCAAGTAAATTCAACGCAGTTAGCGCTGAAAATAACTGCTTGAGATAGATTTATTATCCAGAGTTCAGGTTAATTCGCTTTACAGGTATACCCGCTATTGTAGTGCGCCTCTACTAACGACCACATATTACACGCTACGTATTCTTCTTGAGTTTTAGTAACCTCTAAATCGCATACGGCTTCGTAATTATTGGCGGTGATGTCTTCCAATGACAGTTTCATGTTTTTCCTTAAAAATAAATTATTTATATAGCTAAAACTTACCAGCATCTGTACCTATAAACAATAAATGGCTTTACTAGCCCAATAGAGCCTTAATTATTATCTTTTTAGGACACAATCGGTATGTTATACTATAACAATTGCTGTATTTAGCTCTATTTTGTATAAGGGTTAGCTTATGAAAACGTTTACAAAAGGGTTCACTATTGCCCTGCTATTAGGGTTGGGTTTTAGTGCTAATGCGCAAAAACATGTACATGGGGAAGGTGAGTTACTTATTGCTCAACAGGGCAATGTGCTGCAAATGCAGTTTATTATTCCGGCTGCTGATGCGCTTGGTTTTGAGCACCAAGTTGCAAGCTCAACAGATAAAAATGCGATTGATGTACTTGCCCAGCAGTTAAAAAATAGCAGCCACGCCATTGATATAAAAGGGCAGTGTATTTTACAAAGCACCGAAAACTCACTTGCTCACAGCCATGATGAACACGCAGACCTTCATAGCCACGATCATCATAATGTTGAAGCCACCTACAATTTTAACTGCAAAACACCGGTTAGGGGCTTTACGGTCACGTTGTTTAAGTTAATGCCTTCACTGAATGCGCTTAACGTGCAATGGATTAGTAACACAGGGCAAGGCTCAACAGAAGCGACGCGTAATAACCCTGTTATTAGTTGGCAAAGCTAATATTTGGCCGCCAACTCACACCCATTAAACATACATTGCTGACTAAATAAGAGCCGTAAGCATGAAAAGCCAACTAATAAAAAATGCCCAAATGGTTAACGAAGGTAAAACGCAACGTGCTGATGTACGCATTACCAACCAATTTATTGAATGCATTGCTGCTAATATCACCCCGAGCATAAACGATGATGTATTTGACGCAAAAGGCGCGTACTTGCTCCCAGGTATGATAGATGACCAAGTGCATTTTAGAGAGCCAGGCCTTACCCATAAAGGCTCTATATTAACTGAATCACGCGCGGCAGTGGCAGGCGGTATTACAAGTTATATGGAAATGCCTAATGTTACCCCTTCAACCACAAACAAAGCGGCGCTTGAAGAAAAATACGCCATAGCTGAGCAGCACTCTTATGCTAATTACTCTTTTTACCTTGGCGCAACCGAGCACAATTTAGATGATATTAAAGCGCTCGACCCTAAAAGAGTATGTGGCGTAAAAGTGTTTATGGGCGCCTCTACCGGTAATTTATTAATAGAGAACCCACAAGCGCTTGAGGGGATATTTCGCGAATGCCCTGTGCTTATAGTTACCCACTGCGAAGATGGAAAAATCATTAGCAAAAATAATCAGCGCTACGAGCAACAAGGCATTGTGCCTAGTATTACCGAACATCCAAAAATACGTGATGCGCAGGCGTGTTATGCCTCATCGTCGTATGCGGTGTCGCTTGCTAAAAAATACAATGCGCAATTGCATGTATTACACATAACTACCGAAAAAGAGCTGAGTTTATTTACTAAAGGCGATATAGCCAATAAAAGCATTACCGCAGAAGCCTGTGTACACCACTTATACTTTTGCGAGCAAAATTACGAAGCCTTAGGCAACTTAATAAAATGTAACCCTGCCATAAAAGCTAAAACCGATCGCGATGCGCTTATAAACGCGGTTAAAAATAATCAAATAGATATTATTGCCACCGATCACGCTCCGCATACATGGCAAGAAAAACAAACCGATTATGTTAACGCGCCAGCAGGTTTGCCCTTAGTAGAGCACGCACTTTTAAGCTTACTAGAACACGTTAAACACAACCGCTTAAGCATTGAACAAGTAGTAGAAAAAACCGCACATAACCCCGCGCTGCGTTTTAAGGTAGATAAACGCGGCTTTATAAAAGAAGGTTACTACGCCGATTTAGTGCTGATAAGTACACAGCAAACTACAAAGGTGAGCCACGACGCTTGCCGCTACCTTTGCGGCTGGACGCCTTTTGATGGCGTTGAGTTTTCATCAAAAATAGTAAGCACGTGGGTTAATGGCGAGCGCCTTTACGATGGCAAAACAGTCACTAAACCAAGTAAACCTGCAATGCCTCTTATTTTTAATCGTTAACCGGAATAGTTAAATTTATGAATGCTAAAAGCCATTTGCCCGATATTACTTCGCAGCCTAACTCTCTTAATGCACGCCCATTACAATGGGTGGGTATGGAAGAGGTTTCGCTGCCGTTACATATTTTAAACAACAAAGGTGAGCAACTACACACTCACGCCAAAGTAGGCATATTTGTTAGCCTTGATAAAGCAAATGCAAAAGGCATACATATGTCGCGCTTGTATTTATTGTTTAATGAACAACTGGCTAATAAGCCACTCAATGGCCAAGTTTTAACAACGCTAGTTGAAAACATGCTGAGCTCTCAGCAAGGCTTAAGCTTAAGTGCCAAAGTAGATTTAGCTTTTGAGCTTGTAATAAACAAGCCAGCGCTTTTATCTAATCAATCTGGGTTTCAGACGTATCCGGTGGCTATTAGCAAAACCATTAAAAATGGCGTTATTAATACCGAGCTTAGCCTCACAATTCCTTATTCTAGCACGTGCCCGTGTTCGGCCGCGCTTTCTAGACAAGCGTTAAGTGACGCCGTAGCAGAGCAGTTTACAGAGCAGCAGCTTGATAAAAACACTTTATTAGAGTGGCTTACATCGCAGCAAGGCAGTGTAGCTACCCCGCACAGCCAACGCTCGTATGCGTATATAAATATGAGCTTACAAGGCGAGCAACTCCCTGATTTACCCACTCTTATTACCCAAATGGAACAAGCCATAGGCACGCCAGTACAAACCGCGGTAAAACGAGAAGACGAGCAAGCCTTTGCTAAATTAAACGCCGAAAACCTACTGTTTTGTGAAGATGCCGCCCGCAGGTTAAAGCACGCCCTTGAGCAAAATACAGATATTTGCGACTACCACTTTAAAGTTGAGCACCAAGAAAGCCTACATGCGCACAATGCCGTAGTGTACGACCAAAAATTTGCATAGCAAAAGCATTAATTAGTAAGGAATAAACATGTTAAGAAAAAACCCAAACGGCCACATGCCAAGCGTAGCGCAAAGTGCATTTATAGACCCAACCGCCATTATTTGCGGCAAAGTAATTATTGAAGACAACGTATTTATTGGCCCTTATGCGGTTATTCGCGCAGATGAAGTAGACGACACCGGCGATATGCAACCAATTATTATTAAAAAAAATTCAAACATACAAGATGGCGTGGTTATTCATTCTAAATCGGGGGCGGCGGTATCCATTGGTGAGCGTACATCTATAGCGCATCGTTCAATTATACATGGCCCGTGCAGCGTAGGGGATGATGTATTTATTGGCTTTAACTCGGTAGTATTTAGATCAGAAATTGGCAATTGTTGTGTAGTAAGGCATAACTGTGTAATTGATGGGTTAGATTTACCTAAAGACTTTCATGTACCGCCAATGACCAATATAGAACCCGGCTTTGATTTAAACAGCATAAGCAAAGTGCCGCCAGAATATTCAACATTTTCTGAATCGGTGGTGTCGGCAAATCACGATTTGGTAAAAGGTTACAAAAAATTGGCTAATGAACTCTAATAAGCAAACGCTAAAGGCAATACCCACTAATATTATTAGTGGGTTTTTAGGTGCCGGAAAAACCAGCACTATTGTATCGCTACTTAAAACCAAACCACTCACTGAGCGCTGGGCAGTATTAGTAAACGAATTTGGCGAAGTAGGTATTGATGGCGCGCTACTTAATGGGCAACAAAGCCCAAACAGTGGTGTATTTATTCGCGAAGTACCCGGTGGCTGCATGTGTTGTACCGCAGGCGTGCCAATGCAAGTTGCACTTAATCAGCTGCTAAAACAAGCAAAACCAGACAGGCTTTTAATTGAACCCACAGGGCTTGGCCACCCAAAAGAAGTATTACAAACACTTTCATCATCGCATTATAAAAATGTACTGAGCTTACAAAAAACAATTACTTTAGTTGATGCCAGAAAGCTCAATGACTCGCGTTATACAAGCCATGCTACGTTTAATCAGCAAATTGATATTGCAGATATTATTGTAGGTAACAAGCACGATTTATACGCTCAAAATGACACTGAAACATTAACTGATTATGTAATAAGCCGCGCAAACCAAACACAGCAAATTGTATTTACTACACAAGGTGAAATAGCGCCTGAGTTGTTACAAGGTGAGTGCGACTATAATCAATCGGCGCCTTGCACTGCGCATACTCATACAAAGTCAGGCATTAATACCCGTGAAGTGCCATTACCCACAAATGGCATACTGTGCATTAAAAATAGCGCTCAAGGCTATCAAAGTATTGGTTGGCGTATTAGTGCAGCACACATACTTAGTAAAACCGCGCTGCACGCTTTGTTTAGCAACTTAAAAGTAGAGCGAATTAAAGCTGTTATAAAAACAGACGAAGGGTTTGTAGGCTTTAACCTAGCGGAGCAAACCTTAACCGTTACCCCCTTAAACGATTGCCAAGAAAGTCGTATAGAAATAATAGCGATACAAATTAACTCTATGTGGGAGCAACAACTCATGAACTGCTTAATTAATAATAAAACCAACTCAGAGAAAACCAACCATGAACACATTTAATACATTAACCATTGCTTTAGTCAGTGCGCTTAGTGTTGGCTGTACATCTAACCTAGCCAAAAATACTAATGAAAGTTTTTCAGCGCAGCCGGCCTCGCAGCTACAAGCACAAACTCTACCTGCTTTAAAAATAGCGACTTGGAATGTTGAGCACCTTGCATACCCAATAGATACAGGCTGTAGAGCCAGAACGCCTAGCGATATTGAGGCTATGAAAGCCTACGCAAATAACTTAAATGCTGATGTAATCGCCCTGCAAGAAGTGGCTTCTAAAGAGGCGCTAGAGCAAATATTCTCTGAAGACGACTGGCAACTAATGGTATCGAGTAGAGCGCCTAGCCCTGCATATACGTGTAGAAAAACAGGGGCTAAATCTACCCAACAGAAAGTCGCTTTTGCGGTTAAAAAAACAGTGCCGGTATTAAATATTGAACCCTTTGAACCACTTGGTCTATCAAAAACAGGGCTGCGTTATGGCTTGCAACTTACAATTAATACAGCAAAAGGGCCTACCGATATACTTAACGTGCACATGAAAAGCGGCTGTTTTGTAGATGACTACTTAAAAAGCGACTCACCTGCGTGTAAAACTTATGCACAACAAGCACCGGTGCTTAATAGCTGGGTAGAAAAACGCGAAACAGCAGGTACGCCTTACGTAATATTAGGTGATTTTAACCAACGTATATCAGCACCTTATAATAGGCTAACTCGCACTTTATTAAGTAATGAGCGCTCAACTCGTATTACAACCAGCCAATTATTAGGGTGCCAAGCACGCTATCCTGCGCCTATCGATCACATTATTGTTGGCGGTATGAATGCACAAAATATTACAAAGTCGGCTCAGGTGCATAAATTTAAAAATATGGATAACAAAGCCATGTTGAGTGACCACTGCGCTGTATCGGTCTCACTTGCTGCTAATGCACACTCATTGTCGTCGGCAGTGTTATGGCAAACAACCAGTAAAGAGTACAAAGCACTAGCAACTACAACCTACGAACAAGCAAAAGCAGCAGTAATGCAATTGCCAAACACAACAAGTAACTGGGTAGCTGTGATGGATGTAGATGAAACCGTGCTTGATAACTCAGCTTATCAAAAGCAAACCGAGCTTAACGGTAAAGGATATACACCACAATCCTGGCAGGCATGGGTTGCAAGCGAAAAAGCCACACTGGTACCTGGTGCTAAATCGTTTATAGAAACAGTGTATAAACACGGTGGAAAAATAGCGCTTGTTACTAACCGTAATAAACAAAACGATTTGCACACATGGAATAATTTAAAAGCAGTAGGTTTACCTGTAACACTTAAAAACACCTGTTTAATTGGCCGTTCAGAGGCTGACAAAAACGCCGTTAATAACAACGAATTTATTAACGATAAAGACTTGCGCCGCCAACAAATAACACAAGGCACAGCCGATTGTTTTTCACCAAGTGGGCAAAATAATAACTGGCAGCAGCCACAGGTTATTAAATTTCAGGTGGGGGATAACATTGAAGACTTTAGCGGTGTAACACAAGAAACCGCCAATATAAAAACGCTACAACCCACGCTTGGTAAATCATTATTTTTACTACCAAACCCTATGTATGGTTCGTGGTAAATACTATTTAAAAGGAACAGTAATATGACAGATAAACCTTCAACGCCAACCAGTTCAGGCTGCACTAACACAAGCTGCTGCCCACCACCGCAAAGCCCTATTACGCGTGGCACGCCTAAAGTAGGGCGAAACGATCCGTGTGTATGCGGTAATGGCCGTAAATATAAAAAGTGTTGCGGTAAAAACGCATAAATTGCAGCAAAGCTGCTTTTAATTTAGGTATAAAAAAAAGGGCTAGCGTAATGTTAGCCCTATTAATTTCTAAGCTCAGCGTATTTAACTGGCTGTTACTTCTATTTTTTGCTCTAGCGTAAAAGGCTTTTCATTTAAAAGGCCGCTTATTTGCACCAAAATTTCTGATTTACCGGGTTTATTAGCTACGTATTTTAAACTGTGTATTCCGCGTGTACGCTCTAATAATATTATTGGCTTACCGGTAAGTTTAATACCTTGTGGCGCTACAAACTTTACACTTACCGCGCTGTAACGTTTAGGCACTAAGTAGCTAAATTTAGCTGTGCTTGTATCGCCAACATTTACTTGTGCTTGCTTAGCGTGCTTTACAGAAAAACGCTCAAGTATAGGGGTTTGAAAGCTTTGACGAGCAAACGGATGAAATTGATTTAAACCAACCCTGGAGTGAAACTCGCATGCATTAACGCCAACAGACGCACTTGCCAAAACGAATGAGCAAAGCAGATATTTTTTATTCATATTATTCCTCGTACGGTAAAACTCGGTCTAACTTAAGCTCGTACGCCGATGTACCTAATTCGTTTTCTACGGTATTAATTATTATTTTTCCTTCAAACCAAAAAGCGTCGTATAAGCTTTCAAGCTCAACGCCTTGTTCAAATTTAACGTAAATTATTTGGTTTGGCGGCGGTGGCGGCATATGCAAACACGCCCCAAAGTAAGGCACTACAAAAAACTCACTAATGCGCTTACCTTCTTCTGATTCAAGCGGCACAATAAAACCAGGCACGCGAATTTTTTTATTGTTATAGCTATCAATGACTCGAGCTGAGCTTAATGCTTGCTGATAGCGTTTATCTTGCTCGTTTTCGAACGACTTAGCGTCTAGGCTATCTAGTGTGTCTTGCTCTGAGCCATCTTCAATTTCGGTTAAATACTCTGGCGGATTAAGCAGTGCGTCTAAATCGTCTTTAGGCATTAACTGAATCCACTCTATTTGTTCGTAGCTTGAACTTTTAGCCACTGACTCACAGGTAATTACTAAACTGGCCAAGGCTATAACACACCAAGCAACCATGTTAGTTACATTCTTTGACATATTTTCATCTCAATTAGCTTATTGCTTAACTAAAAACGTTATAACATATCAATACTTATCAAACCATAGGAGTCTCATCATTGCCTAATACAATTTCTTCGGCCTCTACTCCCTTTGCCATACATATTAATCAACTTAATTATAAGTACCATAAAGCCGATAAAACCGCGTTTTATATTCCTAACTGGCAAGTAAAGCAGGGGGAACAGGTGTTTTTACACGGTGAATCTGGCTCAGGTAAAACCACATTACTTAATTTATTAGCAGGGGTGCTCACACCGCAAAGTGGTGAAATAACCTTACTTGAGCAAGCATTTTCAACGTTTTCGTCAAAAAAGCGCGATAAATTTAGAGCACAAAACATTGGCGTGGTGTTTCAGCAATTTAATTTAATACCGTATTTAAGTGTTTTAAAAAACATTCAGCTGGCTAGTTACTTTGCAAAAACGAGTAATACGCAAATAGAGCAAGAGGCGAGCGCTCTGCTTTTAGCGCTTAAGTTACCAACGACTATTTTGCACAAAGCAGCAAATACATTAAGTGTTGGCCAGCAACAGCGTGTAGCTATTGCCCGCGCTTTAATAAATAAACCTAAACTGCTATTAGTTGACGAACCTACCTCAGCATTAGACGCCGCATCGCGCGAAGCATTTATGGCCCTGCTAATTGATTTATGTAAGCAGTACGGCATAACGCTTGTATTTGTAAGCCACGATATGCACTTACAACAATTTTTTGAGCGCAGCGTAAATGTAACTTCGCTTTTAAAAGGGGAGGGCAGCAAATGCTAGTATCGTTAGCGTGGAGCAGCTTAGCCTGTAGGCGCAAATCGGTCATACTTACGTTTTTATCATTACTTATAAGTATAAGCGTGCTGTTAAGTGTTGAGCATATTCGCCAGCAAGCCAAAGAAAGCTTTAACAGAACCATCTCTGATGTAGATATGATTGTGGGCGCACCTAGCGGGCAGTTAAACCTTTTACTTTATTCGGTATTTAGAATGGGCAGCCACACCAGTAATATTAATTATAAAAGCTATGAAACCCTAAAAGGCAGCTCATTAGTTAAATGGGCAATTCCCATTTCGCTTGGCGACTCGCACCGTGGTTTTAGAGTAATGGGCACTAATAATAGCTACTTTGAACACTTTAAATACGGCACTAAGCAACCACTTACTTTTAGTAGCGGCCAGCCATTTAACACATTATTTGAAGCGGTAATAGGGGCCGATGTAGCCAAAAAACTCAAGTATAAAATTGGCCAAAGCGTAGTGATTGCCCATGGTATTGGTAACACAAGCTTTACCCATCACGACAACACCCCCTTTATAATTAAGGGCATACTTAGCCCCACAGGCACACCCGTTGATAAAACCATACATGTAAGCTTAAACGCCATTGAGGCCATACATTTATCACCGGCAAAACAAGCTAAATTACTTAATAATGTAGACTCAGTAAACACCACACCCGAGAGCATTACCGCAGTAATGCTGGGTTTAAAATCTAAGTTTTCTACCTTTAAATTACAGCGCGATATAAACAACTATAAAGCCGATAGGTTAATGGCCGTGTTACCCGGTGTTGCCATGGCCGAGCTTTGGCAAATGATGGCAACCGTTGAAAACCTATTACGCGTTATTGGTATTTTGGTGCTGGTATCGTCGTTATTTGGTTTATCAACCATGTTACTTGCCTCTATGGCACAACGTAAAAACGAAATTGCCGTGCTACGTGTATTGGGCGCAGGGCCAAGCGTTATTTTTAGCTTAGTACTGGTAGAGGCGCTAATTTTAGTAATGCTGGTAAGCGCAGCCGCAACGGCTTTACTAAGTTTAACTTTATGGCTTTTAGGCGATTGGCTAGGCACCAGGTACGGCTTATTTTTAAATGCAAATATGCTTAATGTAGAGACTTTGAAAGTAATAACGGTTATTACTGTTGCGGCTATTATTACCTCAGCTATACCCGCGTATGAGGCCTATAAAAATGCCCTGCATAGCTCACTTGGTGCTAAAAGTTAGCCCCTTTAAAAGTTGCACCACGTACTAAACAAAAAGGCCGCAGTAATAAATACTGCGGCCTTTTTGTTTTTTGCTCAACTTTTTTAAACTAGTTAAGTTTAGTAAGCGCCTGCGCTGTAAATAAGCTCGTAGCTGTGGCTGTAAATCTCAAGGATGTTACCAAACGGGTCTTCCATGTAGATCATGCGGTATGGCTTTTCGCCAGGGTAGTAGTAACGTGGCTCTGGCATACGCTTTTTACCACCTGCAGCAACAATACGATCCGCTAAGCCTTCTACATCTGGGTCTTGTACACAGAAATGGAAGATACCGGTTTTCCAGTATTCAAAATTGTCTTTAGGGTTTTCTTGGTCTTTAAATTCAAAAATTTCTACACCAATACGGTCGCCTGTTGAAAGGTGCGCTATTTTAAATTTTTCCCAATTTGGACCAAATACATCGGTACACATTTCGCCAATTGGGCTGTTATCTTCGGTGATCACGGTAGGCTCCATTATGGTGTACCAGCCCATCACCTTAGTGTAAAACTCTACGGCTTTTTCAACATCCGGTACTGAAATACCAATGTGCGAAAAACTACGTGGATATGTATGACTCATAATATGTCCTCTTTAACTGTGATTAGTTGATGGAGTTAGTTTACGAATCAGCCTTTATTAAGTAAAATTATCATTAATCATCATTTTGAGTACGTTTTGTAATGATAAACCCGACATGGTTAAACACGTTTTGTACGTTGGTTGAGGTAAACCACTTTACCCAAACCGCCGAGCGCTTATTTATGACCCAATCTGGCGTGAGCCAGCATATTAAAAAGCTAGAGCAGCAAGTAAACTGCGCGCTATTAGAGCGCCACGGTAAACAATTTACCCTTACCGTACATGGGCAAAATTTGTATCAGCAAGGCAGCTTGTTATTAAAAGAGTGGCAATTTTTAGAGCAGCAATTAAAAGATGATTCGCCTTACAGCGGCCTAGTAAAAATACAATCGCCAGGTAGTTGTGGGCTACAATTTTATAGCCAGTTATTGGCGCTGCAGGCAAAGCATACCGAGCTTAATATTGATTATCGCTTTGCACCTAATACAAGTGTAGAGCAAGCTGTGGCAAACCACAGTGCCGACATAGGCTTTTTAACCCAAGCTCCCACACTTAGCGAAGTTACTAGCCACAAAATTGGTAAAGAAGCGCTATTACTTGTCACTCCCGCACATATTAAAAACCCTACGTGGGAGGTTTTATGTGAGCTTGGTTTTATTGGCCACCCCGATGCAAAACACCACGCGCAGCTGTTACTTAGCGAAAACTACAGTGAGTTTGAACATGTTGATCAATTTAAGCGTTCGGGGTTTTCTAACCAAATAAGTTTGATACTGGAGCCGGTAAGTTTAGGGCTGGGGTTTACGGTTTTACCTGCGCACGCCGTTAGCGCATTTAATAAACCTGCGCTTATTAAAACGCATCACTTAGCTAATCCGATAAGCGAAAATATTTATGTGTGTCACCATCGTAATAGGCCAATGGCAAAGCGCATGAATACCGTAATTGAGGCGATAAAAGCGGGCTAGGGCACGTGTGTAACTGCGCCCGTAAAGCCCCTTTACAGTTTATGCTGCACGCTTAGGTTTTTGCTTAAAACCAAGTAAGGATTAACTTAGTTTGCAAATACATTTTGTGTACTGCAAAAGTGAGTAAACTCATAAGCGCCATTAGGCACAACGTTGGCACAAGCGACTGCGTATGATAACCAAACACGCCCATAAACCAGCAAATAAGCACCCACTGAATAACATACAAAGCGGTAACATGTTTGCTCGCATATAAAAGAGCGCGGGTGATAGGGCCATTAAATTTATTAGCAAAAACATACTCTATAAGAGCTAAAGCACATAAATTTAAGCCAATTAAATAAATAATACCGCCGCCATTTAGGTGAAAAAAGTTACCAAACTGACCATTAAAATCAATAAATAACCATGCTGCACCAATCACTAATAATGCAGCCCCTAACTTTGCGCACACGCTAAATAAGTACGCAGCATTATGCTGGCTATTTATATATAAACGACCAAGCACGTAACCGGTTAATATAGCACTTATCCACGGAAACACCGGAAAATAAACTTGGTAGTTATTAGCAAAAAACAAATCGCTAATATAAGGCGAAAGTGTAAACTGCTGCCCCCTTACAAACTGGCTTACAAGTGCAATAGCAACGGCTAAAAAAGCAATCCCTGCGGTTTTCCAGCGGGCAATATTAAACGCACCAAACAGCACTAAGCTAACCCCAGCAAGTTGTAAAATATCACCCGTTAGCACCATAAATTGTAACTGCCCAGCACTTAATGGGCTTTGCCAACCATAGGCATTTATAAATGCCTCGGGCATGGTGTTAAATACCTCAATAGGTAGCCAAAACTTTGCCGCATTCATTAAATACGCAAGTAGTAAAAGTTGTACGCCGCGCTTAATTAATAACATGGGTGTTTGCCTACGCGAAAGTGCCATAGATAGCCCCATTGCCACTAAAAACGAGGCGGTACCTTTGCCAAGTATATGAATAACAGCACCAAATAAGCTTTCACTTTGAAGCGCTGTGCTTGAGTACATCCATAACGTGTGGACTAAAATCATAATAAAAACGCTCGCACCTCGGGCAAGGTCAATCGTTTTAAGACGTGTGTTCATTGCTTTTAATATCCTTTTTAGGGCAGGTTTGGCATTTGTTATAACCTGCTAAATAATAACGACAGCACGTTAAGCGCTCGGCCGTTAATTTAAATGGGGTGTGTAAATTAAAGTGATTACTGATTAAGTTATGTAGCTGTTGATGGCAATGCGTAATGTGCTCAGCACTTGCTAAATTTAAGCTATGAGCGCGCTCAAATGCGCTGTTAAGGGTGTCGAGTAATAAGCGCCCTTGCTCTTTATTACTCAGCGCATAATCGGTATTTATCCACTTACCTACACAGTTAATAAACTCAATAAGAACATTGTTTTGATCAGTTTTACTTAATATAGGCCCACCTGTGAGGTTAAAACCCCGGCTGTAAGCACCGCTAATATTTAACTGTAAGTGCATGGGGTTATGCGCGTTGTGTTTACACGTATACCAATAACAATAGGCATACATAGTTTGCCAACAAAGCTGCAAATATAAATGCCGGCTAATAAATTGCGTAGGCGCATGTGGGTAATGCGCCTTGCAAAAAACCGCTAATTTGCGCACTAAACCTAAGCTTGGGTAAGCCGCTGCAACCGGCTCATTTGGGCTAAATAAAAAGTGCGCAAGGGTTATGGGCTTAGCCATACAGCGTTGCCGATACCGGGTTATTTAAACTTCCGGCAAACTGTAAGCTGCCTGCGGGGTCGGTTAAATCAACCATTTGTTTATTATTGCCAAGCTGTAAGCGGTTTAAGCAAGAGTGCGCAAATTCATCACTAAAAAAGTCATACTCTTTAAAGCGCGCATTTAAGGCCGGGTTGGCTTGTTGATACACTTTTACACTTTGCGCAACGCCGTGCCAAAAATCGTGCTCGGTTATGCGTTTTTCTCTTACTAAAATAGCGACTAGGTATCTGAAAAAGCAGTCAAATACATCGGTAAATATACTTAGTAATTCAAGCTCTTTAGGCATAGCAATATGAATGCGCGATACTTCCTCAGGCAAAGACTCAGTGCTGTTAAGTAGCGCCACTTCTTCACCTATGTCTTTCATGTAGGCGCCTACAGGTACTGAATTTTTAAGCTTTAAAATGAGGTTTTCGCCGTGGGGCATAAACACCAGTTTATGAGCATAAAAACAATGCACTAACGGGATAAGGTAGGCATTAAAGTAGCTTTGTAGCCAAGCGTTTGCATTTAAGCCGCTTTGATCTATTAATGCACCTGCCATACTTTTACCGTGGTTATCTAGATGCAGCAATGCGGCCATGGTAGTGAGCTGCTCATTATTTTGTAAATTATGGTTTGGGTTTTCGCGCCATAAACACGCAAACATTTTACGGTACGGCGTATCGCCCAATGCGCTTTGCTCAAAGGTGTGATGCGCATACCCTAACGTGGCGTACTCTCTAAGCGCTGTAAAGTTACACGCGCTAAGTGTTGGGTCGTGGTTTACTTTATTAAACACCCAATCGTTTATGGCCGGAGTAACCGCCATATAAGCGCGCGAAAGCCCGCGCATAAAGCCCATATTTAAAATAGACAGCGCCACTTTTAAATACGGTTTATGTGGGTGTGAGCAGTTATATAACGTACGAATAGATTGCTGCGCTTGATATAGATCGTCACCTTCACCTAAATACACTAAGCGGTTATTGGCAAACTCGTTAGCAAACACCACACTTAATTTGTGTTGGTACTGCCACGGATGGGCAGGTATAAATAGGTAGTCGTCGGGGTTTAGATTTTGCGCTTGTAGCGCTTTGTTAAACGCATCACGAGTGGTTAAATCAAGCTCGTCACTAATGTGGCTTGGGTAGTCACTAAAATATTCACTGTGGGCAAAATCACATACTGTTTTGTGCGCCGCTAACCACAGTACTTTAAACGGTTTGCCTATTTCTGGCGCATAGCGTAAAAAGTCGCTTTTGCTAAAGCCAATTCGGCCATTATTAGCCACAAACGCAGGGTGGCCTTCGCTCATTGCCGCCTCTATTTGTTGCAGCCCTAATTTCGCAAGTTCGGCTGCGCTAAGGGTGTTATTTTCGCGTTTATAACAGGCACTGGCAAGTGTGGCATTAAGCTCTTCAAGGTAGGTGGCTAAACGCTCGCCAGTTAACCCCAGCGCAGGGCCTTGCACACTAAAAAAGTGCAGCACATCAAGCGCTACTTGCTCATTGTTAAGGTTATAAAAGCATAAACTTGGCTCGTCTATATCTATGTGGTTAAGCGCCATAGCGCGGCCGTTAAATAAAAAGTAACCCCCTTCAATATTTACTTTAAAACCGTGCGGGGTTTGCTCTGCAACCAATAAGCGCTCGTGTACAAGTTCGCTAATGGCTTTACTTTGTAAGTGCCTATTTGCCCACTGCCAATGATCAAACTTTACATAGTCGGTGTTTATGGGGGCTTGGATTTTGTGGTGTAAATTAACGTGCGCTTCAAACGCGGCTTTATTACAAAACCCAAGGTATGCGTTTTTCTCACCAAGGGTTATTTGCTTAGTATGCACAAAGCCTAAACGCTTATTTAAGGTATGAATTTTACTATTGGCAATATCGGGCTCTACCACTACGCGCGCATTATCGTTATGGGTAAAAATACTGTGTAATACACACTGCATTATTTCAAAGCTAAAATGGCGTTTTGGCCGTGTATTTGGGGCAAGTAAAATGTGCATGCCGGTATCGTTTGGCATTACCTCATAGGCAGCCGCAAGTAGCTTGTCGTGCACGGGGTTGTAAAGCTCAACAAGGGCTAGTAGCTCATTATTTTGCTCAATAACATACGCATGATGATGCGGGTTGTTTATTATATCTTGGTAGGCGCTGCACATTTGCTCGGGTGTGTGTTTATTCATACCCCAAAAATGCGCATAAGGCAGGGTAAGCCACTGGCAAATGATAGGCATATCGCTTTGCTTTAGTAACCGCATAGTCACATTACCTGTGTGTTGTAACGTGGTTACAAAAGATGAAAAATACATAAAAACTCCTAAATCTTTTTAATTATTAAGTGGCTGTGTGTGCGGCTTGGCTAACAAATTTAACGCGCCAGAGCAAAATAGCGCCAAGGCTTGCAAAGCCAATGGCAGCAAAGTAAAAAGGCACGGTGGTATTAAAATATTCCACACTCATACCCACCAATAACGACGCTAAAATAACGCCAATATTTTGCGCAACATGCACTTTGGCAAAATCACTGCCGTAGTGAGCAGGCTCACTTTTAGCAAATAACATAACCTCTAATAAAACCATTACTTGAAACAGCGCTATACCGTATAGAATGCGCGAGCTGACGACTAACCACACCGACTCTTGCGCCTGTAAATAAAGCCCAATAGCGCCAAAAATAAGCGCGCACGAAAATGTACTGGTGCGGCTAAGCGTAGGAAGAGGTAAATGCTGCCTAAAGTGGTTAAACAAAAGCATTAGTAGCGCTGCAAAAGCAGGAATGGCGTACACAAGCGCACTTTGAAATGCACTGCTTTGCGCACTCATTCCTTGCCAATGGGTCGTAAAAAATGGCCTAATTAAAAAGGCGCTAAAGTAAACAACCACGCTTATAAAACAAAATTGCCATATAAAATAAGGTGTGCGAGTACGTGGTTTTTCGCTTTCAATCGCTTGCTGATAAATACCTAGCTTTAAGCTCAGCATTAAATAGGCGCACAGCAGCACTTGTATTACATCGCCCGCCGCACTTAATAACAATGCATAACGCGGTTCGTTTAAACTAAAAAAGTAACCGCCCACTAACGCGCCGCCAATAGCACCAAAGTGCATAAGTACCGAAAACAACCCAATAATAGAAAGGTGCTTACTTTGCTGCTCTAAACGCAGTGCAAACGGGTAGATAAGCAAGTAGCTGGCTTTAAGCACCAACATAAACTGGTAATAAAACCAAAATTCCCACACGTTAGTTGCAAAATAACAAAGCAAACCAAAGCATGCGGCAATCACTTGGGTTACAAGCCAAAGAGCCAGCTCGTGGTATTTTTTGACAACCTTTGCCCACAGCGGTAATGCCAACATAACCGTAATACAACAGTTAGCTACAAACACCCCAATAAGTGTGGGGTTACTTACAGAAAATTCGCTGGCAAAAAATTGCGGATAAAACGGCAGTAATAAGGTGTCGCACACCACCGAAATAACCGTAAGCAAAATAAGCGCTAAACGTAAACTCATGCGGCGTTACTCTTTTGCTGTGAATGGGTTTCTACATCGCTTAAATCAAAACACTGAAATGCAATTTTTTGCTCAACCTGATACGGCGCATAACCGAGTATTTCGCGCAAAATTATACTATTTCGATAACACGCCATGCCTAAATCGGGGGTTACAAAACCATGGGTGTGCTGCTCTGCATTTTGCACAAATATACGCTTTTGGTCGGTATCTATTGCGTATTCACGGCTTACTATATAACGGCCTTGATCGTCTTCTGGTAGCTGCTGCGCAATGGGGTTTAAAAAAGCGGGGCGCTTGTATTTAAAGCCCGTGGCACAAATTAAATAATCGGTTTTTATTTTAAAGGCTTCATTTAGCTCTTGATGGTAAAACTCAGTCACTAAGCGCCCAGCACTTTTACGTGTATTCGTAAGCTTGCTGTTAGTTTTAAACGTAGTAGAAATTGGCCCATCTAAGCTTTGCGCGTAAAGGGTGTCAAAAATGTCATTAATTAAATCGCTATTAATGCCTTTAAATAAGTTTTTTTGATTTTGATTAAGCCAATCTCGTTGCTCGGTCTTTAAATTATAAAAGTAATCTACATACTCAGGTGAAGTCATCTCAAGAGTGAGTTTGGTGTACTCCAGCGGGAAATAACGCGGCGATCGCGCAATCCAATCTAGTTGTAAACCGTTTGGCACGGCTTGCTGTAATAAGGTGTGATAAATTTCGGCAGCACTTTGCCCAGCACCCACAACCGTAACGCGTTTAGCAGCTTTTAGCTCATCTAGGCGGTGGCAAAAGTCGCTACTGTGCAGTACGTTATTTGAATTACTTTGCACTGCGCAATCAGGAATGTACGGGGCAGGGCCGGTGCCAAGCACTAAGTGGCGCGTAACATAGTGTTGCTCCCCATTTGGGGTGTTACAGGTAACGGTATAGCACTCACTTTGCTGGCAAAATTCAACCTTGGTTACACTTTGCTCAAAGCTTACGTTACTCAGCTGCGAGCACACCCACTGGCAATAGAGGTTGTATTCTTTACGCAGTAAAAAAAAGCTCTCACGAATATAAAATGGGTATAAGCGGTTATTAAGCTTGGCATAATTTAAAAAACTGTACTTGCTGGTAGGGTCTGCAAGAGTCACCAAGTCAGACATAAATGGCGTTTGCAAAGTAACACCTTCTAGCATCATGCCGGGGTGCCAATCAAATTGGCTACGCTGCTCTAAAAATAAGCTTTTAACGCCCTCTAGTGGCTCACTTAAACACGCTAACGATAAATTAAACGGGCCAAGACCAATGGCTATAAAATCATAAGGTTGGTTGCTCATTATTTTTGCTCCTTATACGTTTGCCACGCAATAGCGCTAATTTGCTCAAGCACAGCGCGCACATCGCTCAATTGGCACTGGGCATTAAGTAACGTAAATTTAAGATAATGACGGCCGTTAATTTTGGTGCGTGCAATCATTGCGTCGCCGGTGTTTAAAAATGTTTGGCGCACGTGCAGGTTTAGGGAGTCGAGTAAATCGGGATTTTGTTTTAGCGCCTCTGGTGCAAACCGAAATACCAGTGCGCTAAGCTCTGGGTAATTTATAACTTCAAAATCAGGGTGGTCGTTAAGTACAATGTGGGTTTGACGAGCAAGGCCAATTACTTTATCAAACGCTCGCCCAAGTGGCGCTTCGCCCATAGTGCGCAGCGTTAGCCAAAGCTTTAAGGCATCAAAACGGCGTGTGGTTTGTAAGCTTTTATCAACTAAATTTGGCGTGCCATTGCCGGCCTCAGCAAGCGGGTTAAGATAGTCGGCGTAAAGGGTGATATGGCTAAAGTGGCGTTTGTCACTTAATAAAAAAGCACTGCAGCTAACCGGTTGCATAAACGATTTATGGTAATCAATAGTAATTGAATCTACGAGCTCTATACCGTTTAAGGCACTGCGATGGTGCTCACTGACCAATAATCCGCCGCCGTATGCGCCATCTACATGGCACCAAAGCTGCTCCTCTTTAGCAAGTTTTGCTATGTCTTCAATTGGGTCAATTGAGCCAAAATCGGTTGTACCTGCGGTAATTACCACAGCGATAGGTAAATCGCCCTTTGCTTTAGAATCTGCAATTGCATGGTTAAGCGCGTCCATATCCATTTGCATTTTGCTGTTTGTAGCCACAGGGACTACCGCGTTATAACCTAAGCCCAATAACGCCGCAGCCTTTTGAATACTAAAATGCGCCACCTCTGAGCAATAAATACGAAAACGCGAGGCCACGTTTGGCAAACCTTGCAGTTTTACCTGGTGATCAGGGGCATAGCGGCTCACGGCAACTTCTCGTGCAACTAGCATGGCCATTAAATTCGATTGCGTACCACCACTTGTAAAAACGCCATCGGCAGTACTCGGTAGCTTTGCTTTTTCACAGCTCCAATCAATTAATTTTTGTTCGATAAGGGTCGCGCCAGCACTTTGATCCCAGGTGTCTACTGAAGTGTTGATTGCGCCTATGATGTGCTCAGCCACAACCGCAGGGTACGTAACAGGGCAATTTAAATGCGCCATGTAACGCGGATGATGAAAATACACAGCGTGATCTAAATACACGCTTTTAAGCTCGTTTAATACCGCAGGGAAATCAGCGAGAGGTTTGGCTAAATCTACATCATTTACAGTCGCGGCAAGCGTATTAACCGCCACGCCAGAAAACGGCTTTTGCGCTTTAGCCATAGCTTGTTGTACAGCCGAAAGCCCCTGCAAAGACGCTATTTGGTAGTTAATAAATTGATCGAGATTAAATTGAGGAGGTAACCCGTTTTGCTCAAATATTGCTTGATTTTCGACAGGACTGAGCTGCGCCGATTGTAATTGTGACATATTCGCTCCTTGGTTGTACTTATATTGGGGCTGAGGATCTTAATAGTAACAATTTGCATTTACAATAATGATTAAGGGTTAGATATAGCTTTATTTTCGCATTTATAAGTGATTGATTAGTTATAAGGAATTACATTTGAAACTAAAAGAGTATGTAAAATGAGCTATGGGAAGGTGCAAAGGCGCGTGTTAAATAATGGCGGTTTGTAAAATAAGTGCGGTGGGTGAAATACTAAAGTTGAGAATTGAAAAAATGGGGAGAAGAGAGCTAAAAGCTAACGTTCTGTAAAGTGGCAATACCACGATAAAAAGTAAACCCCCTTTACAACTCGGTTAAACCTAAAGTATTAAAGAGGGATATAAAAGTAAAAATGCAGCTTAATTGATATCTTCAAGCTTGTTTTTCAAATCCACTAAATCAGTGGCAACCGTATTAGGCTGAATTTCCCACGGATCAAAAATAGAATCTTCAGAGCGCTTTATCCACGCACCGCGCATACCATGCGAAATAGCGCCGGTTATATCAAACGGATTACTCGAAATAAGCCACGTATTTGCACCCGTTGAGTTAGTTTCGCGTAAAAAATGGCTGTAAACACCTGGGTTTGGCTTAAATGTTTTCATATCGTCGGCACTTACAACACCTTCAAAAAACTCACTAATACCAGCGGTTTCGAGCAATTTATTTACCGCATCAGCAGCGCCATTAGAAAACGCAAACAATCGGTAGTTTTGTGCTTTAAGTTGCTCAAGGCCTTTTTTCACATCGTCAAAGGCGGGTAAAATTTTATACTGCTCAAGCAGTTGCTGCTTTTGATCATTACTAAGCTGCGTTTTATGCGTTAAACAGGCGTAATCGAGAGCATGTTTAGTACATAACGAAAACGGTATATAGTTTTGCATTAATCCGCGCCTAAAGGAGTATTCCAACTGTTTTTCGCGCCATGTATTTGAAAAGTTTTGCGCGTTATCGCCAATCATATCTTCAAGTAAGGTCAGTACGCCATGGGTATTTATAAGCGTGCCGTATACGTCAAATGCGAGTGTGGTTGCCATGTTTACTCCCAATAAATTTAAATTACTTGTAGGTTAGTCGCTCTGAGCTTAACTTACTTTGAACGATTGCTCAAATTAATAAAGCTTATTTGCTTTAAGCGCTAAAGTGTTAATTATCATATTGGTAAAAAGGGGCTATCTTTGTTGTTGATTACTTTGATAGCTGAGTAAAAAAGAGTGGAGCTTAGCTAGTTAAAAACCACAGGATACTATTTTTCAGTATTATAATTTGATTTAAAAATACACTAGACGAAATGTTTACGAATAGATATTATTTGTTCCTATAAAATGTAAAAGGATGAACATTATGACTTGGAAGCACTCAGGGAAAGCATAGGCTTTTGAATATGTAGCCTTAGATGAAAGTGTAGCTCAATCTTATAACTTGATTTATAACCCAGTAGAACTAAAAAGTACTCGGATTTTAATAACGAAACAAGCTTTAGCTATGCTTGGCAGTTTAAATCGATTTGATCAACAAAAAGTTATCGAAGAAATTACTTTTGTTTGCAATAACCCCAATAGTTGTAGTTCAGTTAAACACAGCACTCTCCCATTTAAACGCTTATTTCGCTCTAAAAATCAGTTCAAGTCTTATCACTATTTAATTGACTTTAAAATCACTGCAGATAATCAAGTTGTGATTCACGATATATACTTCGATACTAATGCCACTGGACCAAAGCCAAGAGAAAGTCTAGAGCGTAACATGCTGTATAACGTCAAACGTCAAGGTGGACGCTTTAATGGGGCTTGGGATAGTGATGAGTTACAGCAAAGTAAAGATTCATGGGGATTATCTGGTTCTGGCGCCACTCAAGTATCTAATCAGCATGCCGCAGTTAATGGAATGCAGAATAGTCTAAATAAAGCTACTTGGTTAATGGGTGCTCATTTAGATGTAGCTTACCCTAAGGATAGTTTTGATACATACACTTTATTTCACAACCCAACGGATCGCATGCTCTATGACGTTGTTGAGTGCATATTTGATAAACGTAAAGGGACTAAATCACAAAATGCACAACATTTAGCGGCTATTTTTTTTCAATCTCAGCAACAGGGGAAAAAAATAAAATGGGTCGTGCACAGTCAAGGTGCTATTATCTTTACTGCGGCACTTGAAGAATATGCTAAAACCCACACTTTTAAACTAACTTCCCAACAAGTAGCCGTTCACTCTCCTGGAGCGTACCTTCCACGATTAAAATCCGCAGCTGCGAGGTTAGGTATGTTAGTGCATCAAGCTAATAGTAACCCGTTTGACTTAGTACCTAACCTGGCAGGACAAAATAATTTATCCCCAAGCAGTTTGGTACGTAGCTTAAAGTTTATGGGGTTAACTTTTTAGGTACAGAATTAACTAGTCCCCATACGTTACCATATCTGGGGCTCGAGTCTTACCACACTCAACTACGCTTAGCTGGCAATCATCGTAGAGCACAAGATGTACTAAACTATATAGAAAAAAATACATAAAGCGGTTGTATTGAGAAGGATATTTAGATGCTATTGAAAAAAATACTCAGGAACTACCGCGGAGGCCCTGATTTTAAAAATATTCAGGAAGATTATTATTACCTTGACGGTGAGTTTAAATTAACAGTTGCACTTCCAGTTTGTAACCCATTAAAACCACCTAGAACAAAAATTATAAATTATCCTTATACAGAACCAAACTGGTTTGAGAATCATCATAGTCAAATTCGTCACTCGAAATATATTCCAATTCACGAGTCTTATTGGTTTTACTGGCCTCTATTTCGTACTCCAATGACAGGTGAGTTAGGAAACTTGCGTCTAAATATTACCCTTGGAAAGCTATTATCTCCCGTTGCTAGTAGTGAAGAACTTGGTCTTGCCATTCTGAAAGAATATAACGACTATTATAATTCACCCTCAATAGGAAAATATTTTAAAGGACATAACACTGAACTAGTTAATGAAATAGAAGCTCATTCTGCTCGTCGCGCCACACCATTTTCAGATGAAGAAAAGCAGGAGCAAATAGAGTCTCATATGTTTAATGCCGGCTTCCCTGAAATATCTCAATTTAATGAATATAAATTTAATAATATTGAGTGGATAAAATATACTGAGCTTCGTTCTAATGAAACAAAGAAAAAATACGTTTTTGCAACGTTATTAGATAAAAAACACTACCTTATGGCTAATTTTACATTCGATCTAAATATGTCCCATAATGATAAACCTTGGTATAAAGATGTCAATGCAGCTATAGCTCCTATAATGGAAGGAATTACGCTTAAACAATTAGAAAACATAAGTGAGGAAAAAAAGTTACTAAATGACTCTTTTGATAACTAAACAAATTGTAATTTAAAAATATAAAATCAAAGTCCTAGTTTCTTAAGAGCCCCCCCTAGCTTTATACCTTCGTTTAGTTACTCTAAATTAACCACTCTTGTAAACCCCCATTACACTTTGATTAAATAAACGACTAGGTGCTTGCACTGTACTAATTAAAATTAATAAAACTTATACGCATCGAGCGCTAAAATATCCATTTCGGTATCACTAAAGAGTTTTTCAACCTGCGTGCCGCCTGCACCCATTGCCGCAAATAATGGTAAAAAGTGTTCTTGAGTAGGGTGGTTAAATAACACATGCGGTGCTTGGGTTAAATAATCTAACAGGGCGGCAGTGTCTTGCGCTAAAAGCGTTTGTTCAACCCATTGAGTAAACTCATTAACCATTTGCACACGATTGGGGGTAGGTGGCTTTTTAAATATTTCGGGTAGATTATGGCTAATCCCGCCGGAGCCAATAATTAATATATTTTGCTCGCGAAGTGGAGCAAGTAACTGACCGAATTCGTACATGGCCTTTGCGCCTAAACGCGTATTTATAGACACCTGCACGATAGGAATATTAGCCTGTGGGTACATTAAGCGCAGAGGTATCCATACGCCATGATCCCAACCTTGGGTTGCATTAAGCTCGGCCTCAATACCTTTGTCTTTAAAGCGCGCTGCAATATCGTTAGCAAGTGAAGGCTCGCCCGGTGCGGGATATTTAATGTTATACATATGGGCAGGGAAATTATAAAAGTCGTGAATGGTTTTGGGCGCTTTGCCTGCAGTAATCACTATGTTGTTGCTTGCGTCATTGTTAGCAACATCAAAATGGGCCGAAAAAATAATAATAGCGCTCGGTGTTTTAAGCGTTTTACTAAGCGATGTTAAAAAATCAGAAGTGGGAGATTGCTTAATTGCCATTATTGGCGAGCCATGTGAAATAAATAAAGTGGGCTGAACCATGCTATTACCTAATTAGTCTATTTTAATATGGCCACTTTATTGCTTTTTAATTTGGTGATAAATATGCTATTTATTTATAAATTACAAACAACGTATTGTTAATTATGGACAAGCTAACCACCATGAAAACTTTTGTGAGCGTAGTGCAAGAGGGTTCATTTTCTAAAGCCGCCGATAAACTCGATATATCGCCGCAATTGGTGAGTAAATATGTATCAGCACTGGAAGAGGGGCTGTCTACCCGTTTATTGCACCGCACCACACGAAAAGTAAGCACCACCGAGGCGGGGGATCACTATTTCACTCGCTGCCTACAAGTACTTGGCGATATAGACGATATGGAAAACTCGCTTAATAACTTAAGCGAAAACGTATCGGGTGTACTGAGTATTAGTGCGCCTATGTCGTTTGGGGTTAAGCATTTAGCACCACTGCTGGTTGAGTTTCAAAAGCAATATCCAAATTTAAAGTTAGATTTAAAACTCACTGACCAATTTATAGATATAGTTGAGCAAGGCATTGATATAGCGCTGCGTATTGGGGTGTTAAAAAACTCATCCCTTATTGCTAAAAAAATAGCGCCTATACGCTTAGCGGTATTTGCATCGCCTGCGTATTTAAAGCAGCACGGTACACCCACTACACTGCAAGAGCTTCAACAACATAATTATTTACGCTACGCCAACGCAGAGCCTGCTAAAAGGCTTACAGGGGTTAATGAACTTAAAAGCGAGTTTAAACTTGAAAGTAACTTAGTGGCTAACAACGGTGATTTAATACTAAATACAGCCATTGCAGGCGGCGGCATTGCTATGCAACCTACCTTTATAGCTGGTGAGGCACTCGCGCAGGGTAAAGTTGTGCGTATTTTACAAAAGTTTGAGCCTGAGCCTATGGGGCTTTATATGGTGTACGCAAACAGGCAGTTTTTGCCTAGTAAAGTGCGCGCATTTGTTGACTTTACTAGTGACTATTATGGCGATGTGCCTTATTGGGATTTAGGAGAATGACATGTCGATCACCAATCAATTAGCGTTATTTGTAGATGTAGTGCAACAAGGCTCATTTGCTAAAGCTGCCGCCTTAAACGATATGGATAATTCGTCACTTTCTAAACAAATTAAAAAGCTTGAAAGTAGCTTAGGTGTGCAATTACTTAACCGGTCTACGCGCTCGTTTTCGCTTACCTCGGCAGGGGATGAAATACTCCAACAAGCGCACATTATTATAGATACCCTTAATGATATTCACAATATTGCCGACTCCTACCAAGCCAAACCTAAAGGCATTTTACGCATAACCTCGGGCATGTTTTTTGGGCAGCAATATATTCAGCCTGTTATTAATATATTTATGCAAAAGTACCCAGAGGTAAAAATTACCCTAATGCTTGATGATAAGCGCAACGATATTATTAGCGACCATTACGATTTAGCGTTTAGAATTGGCAAACTTGACGACTCAAACCTAACGGCAAAAAAAATATCTGATATGCATTTTGCCTTGGTTGCCTCGCACGATTTTATAGCGCGCCATGGTATGCCAAATACACCTGAGGAGCTTTTAGCTTTACCTGCAATAGTTTATGGCAATGGCGATGTAAGCCTAGATCAAGTTAAATTAAGCACACAACCTCATGGTGATGAATTCAAAACCCATAAAATGAAGGGCAATTATAAAGTAAGTGACGTACGCGCTATGCTTGATGCCACTAAAGCGGGCTTAGGGTATGTGATGCTTGATTTATTTAACCTAGAAAAACCCATAGACGAAATGGGGTTAGTGCCACTTTTAACGAATTATAAGCTTAGCGCATCGGGCACTGGTATTTATGCGCTTTACCCGCACCGTAAGCAAACGCCACTGGTAAGCGAATTTATAAAAACGGTACAAGAGTATATTGGCAGCCCAGCATTTTGGGTTAATCATATTCCTAATTACAAACAGCTTTATAATTAATACCAATCCGCATTAATACTTAATCATTTTCAGGGGCTAAACGTGTCGCTATCTGCGTTAAAAAATTCTCATTTAGAACAACTAAACAGCGATTTTTTTGCCTTGCTATCAACACGTTTAGCCATCCTCAAAATAGATCACTTAATTATGCGGATTGGTATAACAGCCACAAAAAAGCCCTGTTAGGGGCCTGTATACTCAAAAAAACTTTATTAGCTAAAGGCCTTAAAAGCCTTCTAACACCACTTTACCTTTAGCGGTTTGCGATTCAAGGTGCTGATGCGCTTTGCGTAAATTGGCTGCGTTAATTTTACCTAAGTGTTCACCTACGGTGGTTTTAATTTGCCCTTGGTCAATCATAGTGGCTACGTTATTTAAAATAATGTGTTGCTCTTGCATATCGTCGGTTTTAAATAACGAGCGAGTAAACATAAGCTCCCAATGTACCGACACGCTTTTGTTTTTAAAAGGCACAATATCAAGTGTTTCAGGGTCATCAATAAGTGCAAATTGACCTTGTGGTTTTACTATTTTCTCTATTTCAGGCAAGTGTTGCTCTGTATTGTTTAAGCTTACTACGTAATCCACTTCGCTTAAGTTTTTGGCTGCAAATTCTTCACTTAATGGATTGCGGTGATTAACAATCATATTGGCACCTAAATCTTCTAACCACGATATTGTTTCGGGGCGAGAGGCGCTGGCAATAATATTTAATTTAGTACGCTGCTTTAACAGCTGCACCATAATTGACCCCACACCACCGGCGGCTCCAATAACTAAAATGCTTTTAGAGTCATCGTTTTTAGCTACGTTTAAACGGTCAAACAATAATTCCCATGCAGTAATGCTGGTAAGTGGTAATGCAGCCGCTTCGCCATACGAAAGCGAACTTGGCATATGGCCAACAATACGCTCGTCAACTAATTGAAACTGCGCGTTACTGCCTGAGCGCGTTATATCGCCTGCGTACCATACTTTGTCGCCTGGCTTAAATAACGAAACGTTTTCGCCAACCGATTTAACAATCCCAGTTGCATCCCAACCAATTACTTTATACTCGCCATTTGCTGCCGGCATTGCTTGGCGAATTTTAAAATCAACTGGGTTAACCGATACCGCTTTAACTTCAACTAAAATATCGTGGCCGTGTGCTGTTGGCGTTTCAAGTTCAATGTCTTGTAGTGATAGTTCGTTTTCGATAGGTAAACTTTTTTGATATCCGATTGCTTTCATGGGAGTTGCCTCGTTAGCTAGTTAATACTCTGTGTTGATGTCGCTATTTTGGCTTCACCAACGCTATTAAAAAAGAGACAAAACGCCCAATTATTATGGAAATAAAACTCCATAATTAAATAGGCAAATAAGTAAAATACAGATTCATATTGCTTTAAGCACGTTAAATTAATAACGCCTATTTAACTGTAACGGGGGTTTACAGTTAAGTTATATTAAGCTCGGTTAATTTATTCCACACACTTTCGCCACCGGGGTGCAAAGCCGCATGATACCTATACGCGTAGTAAGTTATAGGCACGCAGTGGTGCTCACTCCCTACAACTACAAGCGTATTATTTTTAAGTTCATTAGATATAACGTAGTCGGGCAGCCAAGCAATACCATTACCCGCAACAGCGTGTATTTTTAATAGCTCCGTCATGGATGAAACAAATACTTTTTTTAGCTTAGCACTGGATATAATCGGCTCTAATTGCCGGCCCATGTAGGAGTCGAGGCTGTAGGCTAAATGCGGTATAGGCGCAGCGCTTTCTAGGTTATACAGGGCTTTGCCCTGAATGTCACAAGCACTAACAGGTAATAACTTAGCATTCCCTATTTTTTGATGACTAAATGGCGGCAGTTTAAGGCGTTCGTTATCAAAGGCGATAAGTAAGTCGCATTCACCTTGCTCTAACGCTTCAGTGGCTTTATCTACGTCTATTGCCTCAAGGTTGAGTACTATATCTCGCTCATCTTGCGTTTGAAAATTAGCAAGTTTTAAGGTTAAAAAACTCGCTAAAGAATGGGCAGCCGCAACCTTTACAGAATAATTTTGCTGCACCGATAACTCCTCAAGCATGCTAACCGAGGTATTCATTTGGTTTATTAAATTACGCGCTGTTATATGAAATATTTTACCGCTTGGGGTAAGGGTAATAGGCAGATTTTCTCGATCGATTAACGCTGCGCCAAGCGTATCTTCAAGGGCTTTTATACGCCGACTAAATGCAGGCTGTGTAACATGCCTGAGCTTTGCCGCTTGCGAAAAGCTTTTTGTGTGCGAGAGCGTTAAAAAATCTTCTAACCATTTACTTTCAATATTCATAGCTGCTACTTAGTTATGCAAGTTATGCATGGGTGGTAAAATAATAGCATTATTCAAAGTAAATAAAACATTATAAATTAAGCCTATAGACTCAATAACTGGAACGTAATCATGCTCAGAACTCTTGGTGTATTAGGCGGAATGGGGCCCTTGGCTACCGCCTCATTTATGAACCAGGTAATTGCGCTATCTCCTGCTAAAAATGATCAAGAGCACATACCTATGTTTATAAGGAATATCCCACAAATTCCTGATCGAACAAAATTTTTAATGGGTATTGAAGATGAAAATCCATTTTTTGAGCTAAAAAAGGGCTTTAAAGAACTATCAAACTTAGGTGTAAGTTGTATTGTTATTCCGTGTAATACCGCGCATTATTGGTACGATGCACTCACTAAAAATGCCGATGTACACACTATTAGTATTGTAAAAAGTGTTATTAAAAAGGTTAAAGCTACTAATAAGCAAAAGGTGGGTATTCTAGCTACTACAGCCACACTAAATATGGGCATTTACCAAAATGCGTTTAAGCAGCACAAAATTGATTTTGTTGAACCAAACCCTCAACAACAAGCTGACATAATGGATGGCATAACCGCCGTAAAAGCGGGGGATTTAAATACAGGGCGTAACTTATTAAGCAAAGCTTACGATTTAATGCTTGCCCAAGGTGCAGATTGCGTATTGTTTGGCTGCACCGAAATACCGCTAGTACTAGATGAACAAGCTAATCAATCGCCAGATACCTGCTTAGATACCATCGCTATTTTAGCGCAAGAGTGCGTTAACTGGGCGTATACAAACGCCCACCAACCAACGCTCTCAAGTGTGGCATAGTAATGATAGGGTAAATACTAGGTGCAAGCTAATTAAGCTCTTTAGCAAAGCGTTTTCGGTAGCGCTTTGTAAGCTTTGCAGCACGTATTTGGTCGCTTATTATAGTAAAAATAGCCGAGGCATTTGCCTTAACGTGTTTACCTTCGCCAAGGCGACGAAGCTGCCTTTTTACCAGTGCCATAGTGGCAAGCCCAGCGAGTGTTTTGTCTTTAAAAGTAACCCGCGGCATAAGTGGGTTATGCATTGGCTGTGTTTGCCAACTATTAACTAAGTTTGGTTGAAATGCCAGTGCTGTTGCAATACCAACGAGCGCAACGCCTGAGCTAATAACTTTATTTGCCACCTCTAATCGGCTAATACCACCTGTGGTCATAATAGGTATGTTCGACTGCTCGCTAATTGCTTTAGCAAACTCTAAAAAGTATGCCTCACGCGCAAGTGATCGCTCATCGCCTGTTTGGCCTTGCATAGCTGGTGCTTCGTAGCTGCCGCCCGAAAGCTCTACAAAATCAACCTTTAGTGCACTTAGCATATCTACAACCGCTTGCGCGTCACTTGGCTCAAAACCGCCGCGCTGAAAATCAGCAGAGTTTAGCTTAACTGATACCGAAAACCGCTCGCTACAGTGTGCTTTAACGCTTTTGGTAATTTCGCGTAATAAGCGGGCACGGTTTTCAAGGCTACCGCCCCATTCGTCATTACGTTTATTAGTCAGAGGAGATAAAAACTGTGCCAGTAAATAGCCATGTGCAGCATGTATTTGCACACCATTAAACCCAGCTTTCTCAGCTTGTTGCGCCGTATGAGTAAATCGGGCGATAACATCATAAATTTCGCTTTTATCCATCGCTTTTGGCTGTGCAAAATAGTGCGAGTGTTTGCCCATATTAAGCGCGATATCAGAAGCACTAAGCGCTTTACCGCCCATTTTTTTAAACACTTGGCGGCCAGGGTGATTTATTTGCATGACAATTTTACAGTCATTTTGCTGTGCTAAACGTGAAAGTTCTGCAAAAGCTGTAATATCGGTTTTCTGTTCAAGTGCAAGGCCTCCAGGTCCTGTCATTGCAAGGTGGTCAACCATAACATTGCCGGTGATAATTAATCCGCAACCACCTTTAGCCCATTCGCTGTATAGATTTTTAAGCACTTGCGAAGGTGTTAAATCGGCTTCTGCGAGGTTTTCTTCCATAGCGGCTTTTACTACTCGGTTTTTAAGGGTTAAACCACTTGGTAAGGTAAAAGGGGTAAATACAGGGTGTTGTTTATTTTCAGACATAATGTAAACCATAAATTGACATTACAGTCACTATAACCTTAAAGTCAGCTTTAAGGTCAACTGTCATTTTAGGCTAATAAACAACAATGAAAATAGGTGAACTTGCAAAACAAAGTGGTACAGCAGCCAGCACAATAAGGTATTACGAAAGCATAGGTTTGCTTCCAGCTGGTGTGCGTAGCAGCAATGGCTATCGCCAATACACGGCAAATAGTGTCGAGCAGCTCAAAATAATTAAGTTTGCACAAAGTTTAGGGTTTTCGCTTGAAGAGATCCCCTCCCTGCGTAAGCCTAATGAGGAGCTTGAACACAACGCCATTATTGAGCGCCTCAAGCAAAAACAACATGAGGCCAACGCACTAATAAAGCAGCTACAGCGTAAATCAGAGCGTATAGGTAGTTTAATTACCCTACTAGATACAAGCTGGTCTAATGGCGGGTGTATTGGCAATGAAAAAATCAATGAGTTATTAAATGAGTTGGAATATTAAAGCCGTAAGCGAGTACATGTGAGCTTTACTTGTGTTAGTTTTACGGCGCTTTACCATGAAAATTGATATAAAGCGTTTGTAAACTTTCCGGAACGAAGGGCCACCCAAGCGCAATAGTATGGGGGCTTGCGCCCCAAAATAATGTTTCTACGTAATATACGTCTATGTGTTCAATTACTTTTGCCTTAGCGTTTATTGGTTTTTCAGCCATGTAATTTAAATAACACAGGGCCTGCTCCACATTACCAAGAGCAAAAGCCTGCGTTGTGGCTTTAGAAAATGCCTCCATTTTAAACGTGGTTTCATCTTCATCATAGATGCTCATTAATTGCTTTAACTTCAGGGAATTGAATATTGATATCATCTAACAAATTAAAAATCGTTTTCATATTTTTTTACCGAGAGCTCAATTAATTGCAACCTAAGCAAAGAGAACCATAAACCTTTTGCATATAAAAAGTAGAACTAATCCAGCTCTAATTGAGCTTTTTCTACGCTTTCGTTTGGTAGCTCTTTTTGAACCGATACACCTAGCTCTTTAAATTCAGACGCTTGTTTAATTAAGTTACCTTTACCACGGTAAAGCTGTGAAAAGGCTTTATCGTAACTTTCTTTTGCGCGGTCAAGTTGTTTTCCAACACCTTCCATACTTGTTAAAAAGCCATTGAGCTTGTTGTAAAAGCGTTCGGCACGATTTGCCAGCTCTTTAGAGTATTTAGTTTGCTCTTCAAAGCGCCACAGCTGTTTAACAATATTAAGGCTTGTAAGTAGGGTAGTTGGTGTAGCAACTAAAATATTTTTTTCGATGGCTTGCTGGTAAATATCGCTTTGGTATTTAAGGGCCTCTACAAAGGCAGACTCAATAGGGACAAACATAATAACCACTTCAGGTGAGTTTATACCAGGGAGACGATCGTACGATTTACTGGCAAGCTCGTTAATACGTGCTGTAACAGCATGTACATGCTCTTTAATTGCTTGGCTAGCCTCTAATTCGTTTTCGGCGTTAACGTAGCGGGTATAAGCATTTAGCGAAGTTTTAGCATCAATCACTAAGTGGCGGCCCTGTGGTAAATACACTACTACGTCGGGGCGCAGTCGGCCGTCTTCGGTATTAAACGATACTTCGCGTTTGTAGTCCGTTCCCGCGCGCAGGCCTGCGCTGTCGAGTACGTTTTCGAGCATCAGTTCGCCCCAATTACCTTGGGTCTTTTTTTGCCCTTGTAAGGCATTACTGAGTTTATCGGCTTGCTCGGTAATAGCTTGGCTTTTGGCTTGTAAGTGCAGTAGTTCTGTTTTAAGAGCAGCCCGTTGCTTTAAATCTTCAACGTGAATCGATTCCATTTTATCTCTAAAACCTTTTAGCTCCCCTTGAACAGGTTTTAATAGTTGTTCAATGCTTTCTTGGTTTAGCGTTTTAAAGCTTTGCGACTTTTCTTCTAAAATTTTATTAGCTAGGTTTTCAAACTCTTTTTTAAGCACACTTTTGCTTTGCTCTATTTGAGCAAGCTGCTCGGTAAAGTTTTGCTGCTTTTGTTCAAGCGTAGTGCGCATATTATTAAGCTCAATATCGCGCTGGTTAAATTGCTCTCGCAAAGCGGTTAGTTCGCCTTCGGCTTTACGCCAGAAATGGTTGTATTGAATACTTTGTTTTTCTTGCTCGCTAAAGCGAGTTTTAAAGTGCTGTGCTTCATCGCGCTGCTCTTGGTGTGATTGCTCAAGTAGCTCATGCTCGTCAAATAAAGCAGTGTATTGCTGCTGCTTGTTGTCGTACTGATTTTGTAATAACGATAGCTGCTGCTGTTGTTCGCTAATTTGCTTTTTTAACTTGTTCCGAGAAGGTAGCGAAACAAGGCCATAGAGTACAAGCCCAGTTGTAATCCCTGCACCGGCGCTTAACCAATCAATATGCGTTATTAGCTGAGTAAACATAAAATAAACTTATAAAATTTAGAGACATGCCATCATAACGAATAAAACTTGTGGGGGGTAGAGGCTAATTTAAGACAGAAAAAAACCAGCTTAAAAGGAGCTGGCTTATTCATTACTAAATTCAGTAACTAATCGGGAAATCAACATGAAGCTTGTGATAACTGCAATTAATCAACAAGCAAAATAGTAGACGCCGTGTTTTAAATTTAGTTCAAACAATTTATAAAAAATGCAATTTAGGTGGCTAATGCGGGTATAAAAAAAGCCAGCTTAAAAGGAGCTGGCTCAATCATTACTAAAATTAGTAATTAAACGGGGTAAATCAACATGAAGCTTGTGTTAACTGCAATTAATCAACAAGCATAATAGTAGACGTCGCACATGAAATTAAGTTCACATAAAAATATAAAGAATTTAAAAATTAAAATATGGGCATAAAAAAAGCCAGCTTAAAAGAAGCTGGCTCAATCATTACTAAAATTAGTAACCAATCAGGGAAATCAACATGAAGCTTGTAATAACTGCAATTAAACAACAAGCAAAATAGTAGACACGTGTTTTTAAATTTAGTTCAAACAATTTATAAAAAATACAATTTAAGGTCTTATTTACAGGCATAAAAAAAGCCAGCTAAAAGGGCTGGCTTAATCATTACTAAAATTAGTAACCAAACAGGGAAATCAACATGAAGCTTGTAATAACTGCAATTATTCAACAAGCATAATAGTAGACGCCCTCGTATTAAATTAGTTCAACTGTTTATTTAAAAATTTAACTTTTTATAAGTGATAACATTTGCTGCTCATCAAACGATGTGAAGCTCATTGATTTATCGGTAAATAATGCATCAACAAGCGCTTGCTTATCTTGCTGCATTTTAAATACCTTTTGTTCAATTGAATTACTCATAATTAATTTATAAACAAACACTGGATTTGTTTGGCCAATACGATAAGCGCGATCGGTGGCCTGTTTTTCAACAGCTGGGTTCCACCATGGATCAAAATGAATAACAGTATCGGCCTGGGTTAAGTTAAGCCCAGTACCGCCTGCTTTTAAACTGATTAAAAATACCGAGGTTTTGCCACTAGTAAACTCGTCAATTACTTTGTCGCGATGACGCGTTTGCCCAGTTAGCATACTAAAATTAATATGTATGTCGTTTAAACGCTCTGCAATTAAATCGAGCGCAGAGGTAAATTGGCTAAAAATAATTACTTTACGACCAAGTCTTAGCATTAACGGCAAATGCGTAGTTAGCCATTCTAATTTTGCTGAACCTGCTTGTGTTTCTGGCTCTATTAATTTTGGATGACAACAAATTTGCCTAAGCTTTAATAGCGCTTCTAAAAATGCGAGCTTACTTTTTTGTGCGCCTTGCTCAGCAAATAAGTCTATAAGCTTTTCTTCTAATGCGCGCGTAATACCTTGGTACATATCTTTTTGTTTGGGCTCAAACTCAAACTCTTTTAGCAGCTCTGTTTTTTGTGGGAGCTCTTGCGCTACCTGCGCTTTTGTACGGCGTAATATAAACGGCATAATAAGCGACTTTAGTTGCTCAGCGCGTTCAGAATCGGCTTCGCGCTCAATAGGTGTTTGAAAGTGCTGTTTAAAATGTGCCTGCGAGCCGAGCAATGAAGGCATGGCAAAGTCGAGTAACGACTTAAGCTCAAATAAATTATTTTCGATTGGCGTACCGCTTAAACATAACTTAAAGTCAGCATTTAAACGCTTAACTAAGCGCGAGACTTGTGCAGTATCGTTTTTAATATATTGCGCTTCATCTAAAATAATATTTTCAAAATAAAGTGGCGAGTAATAAGCAATATCACGTTTTAGTAATGGGTAAGTCGTCAAAATACATTGCGCTTGCGCTAAATGTTGTAAAGGCTCATTACGTTGCGAGCCAAAGATAGTGGTTACTTTAAGGCTTTTGGCAAATTTGGTTATTTCGTTTTGCCAATTACTTACCAAGCTAGTAGGGCACACTATAAGAGTCGGCCCCGCTTGCGGGCGATTAAAACTGCTGGCTAAAAAGGCAATAACTTGTAGCGTTTTACCAAGTCCCATGTCATCAGCAAGTATGCCGCCCAATTGGTGGCGTTTTAAAAAGCTAAGCCAATCAACACCTTGTTGCTGGTATTCACGTAGTGTTACCGAGTCATTTAAACCGTGTAAGGGCACCACTGGCATTGCTTGCTCGGTGTTATTTAACTCATCAAGATAACGCTCAAGAGAGTCATCATGAAGGTCTATAGTGACTGCGGTATGCTTTACCAGCTCAGGCAAATAAGAAAGCGGGATATTAAATTCTTCGCGTGTTTTTACAAACTCAAAGCGTTGTTTAAATTCTGTTAGTAAATTAATCGCATCTTTACTAATAACACCAAATTGACGCCCAACAGGGTAGTAATAAAACAGCTCACTTTGACGATTTAATGATTGATAAGTGGCATCATCAGTATTAAAAAGTGCACCGGCTTTGGCATCACTTAATTGCACTTTGCAGTGCATTTGGTGCCCTGCAGCACGGTTTACATCGAGTGTAACGTGTCCTTGAGGGTCGGCTACATTTACTTTGGTTTGAGTTACTTGCCAACCACGCTTTTTGAAGCCAGGGAATACTTCGTAAACAAGCCAATGTAAATGTATAGGTGATTGTTTATTAAATATAAACTCACTTTGTAAACCCCCTTTACAAAACTCAAAGCCTAAATTTACTAACTCATTTGTTACTGTGTTTTCAAATGCACTATTTATTAAACTCGATGGCGCTGTTCCCGCTGGGTAATTTTTGTTTTTATATTTAAACAGTAGCGAGACTTTAAGGGCTTGCTCATCCATAGTGGCTTTTAAAACAGCATTACCAAGTTGCTTAACGTTGACTTGTTCGTTATTCGGATGCGGTATAACACCGGCTCCAAAATTGTCTGCAAGTTGTTTATAAATACGATCAAAATTTGCATCATGTAGTGCAGGAATTGATTGTAAATGTGCTATTTCATCAGCACTAAGCTGCGTTCTGATCCGGCCAACTTTAAAGTGATCAAGATCTAAATAAGCAGGCGGCGTGGTTTTGATCAGTGCCCAATTTTTACTGTGTTCAAGCTCAGTAATTAATTGCGATAACTCGTTTTTTTGCTGCCATTTAAAATTCAGCGACTGGCCTGTTTGGGCTTTAATAGCCACACGCGAACGCTGCAAAAACAATCGCTCAGTTGCAATTAATTGTTGTAAAGCGCTAAAGCCCCATTGTCCTTTTAGCTCTAAATTACCCACTGCATTTTGTGAGCGAATCCAACTAAATAGTCTGAAGTCACTTTCGAGCAAATCGTTAGGCGTTACAAAACTATTTAATTGTTGTTCCGTAAGATTACGGCCCAGCGTGTAGTTATTATTTTTGTTGTAATTAGCAATTTTTGGCGTTAAAAAAACTTTATTATTTTCAATGTCTAATACAAATAGAAGAACTTGCGAAGGATGTTTAGTATTTAAACTTTTAAGTGCTGACAGCTCACTAAACCAATCATTAATAAAGTAGTCTTCTCCGTATTCACCTGAGTGCTCTATTTTGAGTTTAAATAATACGGCAGCTAAGTGCCTACATTTGGTTTTAGCATTACAAGAGCAATGCGTATCTACAGAGTAACCAGTCGGTACTTTACTAATTTCAATACGTTGGTTAAATGCTGATCCGGTAGCGCTTTGTACAGTTGAGTCAATAACAGCAAAATCACTACTGAATTCTAGCCAACTAATTTGGCCGTTTTTATAATACTCTTTGCCTTTATCAAGCACGTTAGGCCTAAATAGCTTTTTTATAAAGCGCTCAGAAAGAGGAAACAAGGTTGCCTGCTCATTTTTTATTTCTTCAAAAATAGCCAGTAAATCATTTTTTGATAAGTTAGCAGACATGTCACTCTAAGTATTAAATTTTTAAAATAATTCTGCCAGTATATTCTTTAACTGCGCACAGCAAAAGCAATATTAACGTTATATAAACTGGTTGGAGCTGCTAGGTTAGTAAAAAATCGGTTTATACGTAGTTTGTAGTAATTTATCTGCCAAAATAAGAATAGGCAAACAGTAAGCTCACAAGTTACAAACAACTTATTAACAACGCAGGGGCTTTACAGATCAGTTTTTTACTAACAAACTAAAATCCAGCATCAAATAGTCGCAAAAACTAAATTAAGTTGGTAAAAATGTGATCTTAAGAGCAGAAATGAGGGATTGATGGGTTATAAATAGCAAAAAAGATCAGGATTTTACTAAGTAAAAGGCCCGTTAGATCAGAATTTAACTAACCTAACAGGCTTTAAAGATCACTATTTTACTAAGTAGTAAGGTACTAATTAAACGCGCTTAAAAGCTTAGTAAGCTGTTCTAAGCGTTTGTCAGTCAATACTTTATTATCTATTTTAATAGATACGTCACCACTTTTTAAATTGCGCTGTACGTTTATAAAGTTGTTTTCAAACACAGCTTCACGTTTAGCAACCGCGCTAGGCTCGGTCGTTAAACGTTTAGTAATAGCCATTGCGCGTTTGTCGTCGCTTGTAATGGCGTTAATCTCATCATCGTTGTGCAATTCACTAACTAACGCGTTAAAAGCCTGCTCATCTCGCTCCTTTGCACTAACAAGCTTTTTAGCTACTTCTCTGCCTACATGGTTAGCCGTTGGGTAAAGTGAAATTACATCAGCCGGTATTTGCTCGTACGCTTTAATGGCATCTGCAATTGCGGTGTGCGATACACCTTCAATGGCAGCAATTTCACGATAAGAGCCTTTTTTACCTTGCTCAATAAGATCGTTTTTAGTTTGTTGGTAAGCTTGTCCGAGCTCCCAAAGGCTCGGGGCTATGTACTGATCTGAAGATACAGCTAAAATTTTAGCGTCTTGCTCAGTAAAATCAGGAGAGCTTAATACTAAGTAGTCGGCATTACCCAAAATACAAGCTTTACGACGACGAGAACCTGCAAGTACTAAGTTAGTATTTCCCTGATCCCAAAGTAAAGCAGGGTGCTGATTTCGGCCATCTTCAGTAATAGCGGGTAAAATGTCAGAAACCGATTTTTCGTTTAAAAGTGCTTGAACACGGCGGTTTTTACCGTAAACCGTGGTGCTAGATTCTATATCTGCATGGGCTATAACTTTACACACTAAAGTAATTTCGCGTGTAGGGTCACTAGGCGCAGGCATTCTAATTACATCGCCAGCGTTTGCTTGCTCAAGTAATGCGTCGAGACTGCTATTGCCTACAGCAGTTGCAAATGGATCTAAGCGGGTGTCGTTTTTACGTTTTTTAGCCATTTTTATTTAACATCCTTACTTAGTGTTGTTAAGTGATGATTGGGTTGACTCCCAATTAGAACGAATAAGCATTTCTAATTCGTCTACAACATCTTTAATATTTTCTTGCGCGCGTAATAAAGACTCGCGACTTGCTAAACTATCCGATGCTTTTTGATCAAATATGGTATTAAAAGATGATGAACTAGCCGTAATTGCTGAGCTGTGGTTAATAGGGTAGCTCATTACTTGGCGGCCAAACGCACTGCGTACATCTTTAACAATATCGCGCTGTGAATGATTACCCTTAACGTAGTTGGTTACCAAAAACTGCATAAAGTCCCAACCTTCATGACCTAGAGCTGCAACAGTGTGGTAAATCTCGCCTAAACGCTTTAAATATTTGTTGTTAGCATCAAAATCTACAGCTTCTGGATGAACTGGAATAAGCATTGCTGTAGAGGCCATTAAGGCGTTATAAAACATAAAGTTAAGAGTAGGAGCAGTATCAATTAAAATAATATCGAATTCATCTTTAACCGGCTCAATAACTTTCTCTAACAGTTTATGATAATGACGTGTTTGTTCATAATTAGAGGTATCTTTTAAAAGCGTAGCGGTTTCATGCTCAAAGTAAAAGTCATCCATACCTGAGGGTAAAACACGGATATTTGGGATATGCGTAGTCACAAAAGCACTCGAGACAAACTCTGGCCATGTTTCGCCTTCATCTAAATCAATGCAATCACGCATTAAATCGCCTACCGTAACGGGGTCATGATCGTTTGATGGGAAAAAGCTTGAAGATGACCCTTGAGGATCTAAATCAATAATACCAATTCGGTAACGTTTAATATTAGTGGTAGCTAACGCTGCAGCAATATTAACCATACTCGTTGTTTTACCGCAGCCACCTTTGAGTGAATTAATAACAATAACTTGAAGCTTATCGTTAGCAGTACGGTGATCTGGCTGAATATCCATGATATCAGCCATAGCAAAAATATTAACTAAGGTGTATGCATAGTGCCCATTTGCACCACGCTTGATATTTAAATCATCAAAGTCACCATTATCATGACGACGTTTTAAGGTACGGTTATTACACCCTAGTAAATCAGCTGCTGCTTTTTGGGTATATGTTCTTAATTCTTTTTCTTCTGATTTAAGGTGAGCGCGATAATGTTGTATGCGTCCTTTTAGAGATTTTTCAGCAACTTCGGCTGTTGCTTTTAAAAGCCGGTAAGTACTTAGCGCATTATTATTGATAGACATACTTTCTTCCTCAAAGTTAGGCAGTTAGTATAATGTCCATTCAAATAGCTGTAAACAACTATTTATGACGACATGCATTTTAATAAGAAGACATCTAAAAATATTTTTACACCTTTAAGATTGCTTAGTATAAATAAAGAAGTTTAAAGGTGGTTAAATATATAAGGTAATAAAGGTTAAGGGTGTATAATAGTGGTGTAACTATATGATATTAATAAATAATGTAAAAAAAAGCAGATCACCTTTATACTTGGTTAAGATCAGATCTATATCTACATACAGATCAGCTTTTTACTAAGCCTGATTTAAATATTAAAGTTATACACAACTTACTCAAAAGGTTATGTACAAAATGACTGTGTGAGATCAAGTTTTTACTTAGTAAATTATAAAGTTATACACTTAATCTTGCGAAGAACGGCTCATCTAATTGGTATAGATCTGATCTGTAGTAAGTACAGATCAGATCTATGCTAACTCGAGTTGCTGTTATCCACAGCAGATATATGTTTTACGAATATTTGTCGTGTGAAAAGTTTAAAATTAGCGCTTTCAGTGGACAAAAATATAATTGAGTTAGTAAAACTTTAACTTGTGAAGCAAAGCTTAGTAAAATTGTGATCCAAATTTAAGGTTATCACTCGTAACTTAGTATAATAATGATCCAATACGTTTATTTAGTGATGGATCACTTTTATACTAACTTAAACATTTAACTTTTGTTGCTTAATGTGTTGTTATTAGCTGTCGCAATAAAAAATGGAAATCAGAACAATGAGCCGAAAGGTCAACATCTCGGTAGATAACTTGCCCGATACACTTAGGGGCCAAATACACGGGGTGGAAAGTGCTATAGATAATGAAAGCTTAGCACTATTTACAGATAACAAAGATGTGCGAATTTCTATCGAAAATGCCGCTCATGGGTTACGTGCTTATTCAAACACGTTTAACCACTATGATTTATGGGGGCGTTTTGTACGTTCTGGGCATAAAAAATTGCCATTAGAAGAAGCACCTAAAAAAACAATTGTTACGCGTAAAATATCCGAAAAAGTGGATGGTATTTTATATGACGGCGAAATAAAAATTACACCGGCTGTTGTAAGTACCCGTAAAGATGGTGAAGACGTAGAATATTTAGTATGGCCGTCAGATAGAGAAGAAAAAGTTGAACGTGCGTTAATTCGCTTGGCATCGAAAGGTAAAATTGTAAAAATCAATTTTAAGTCCGGTATTCAATATGCCGTGGTTTTTTCGATGAACGAATTAGCCCAAGAACTTAAAGCGGTTGGGCAATCAATGCCATATCCACAAATCAAAGAATCACTTGAAGCTCTTCAAGGTTCTAAGCTTTCATTTAAATACTCGGCTACTGATACTAAAAATACAGACATTGATGATTCTTTTTACGAGTCGAATATGAACTTTTTATCATCTCTTCATTTTAGTGGTAAAAAAGGCCAAGGCGGCAATGTTAAATGTGTTGCATGTTTAAATGCATTTGTTCATAACATGATTGACAACCTTGAATACAAAGGATATTACTTTAACAGTGCACAAGAACTAAAACGTGGTTTATCACGTTGGATGATGTTGCGTTTATACCACCTTTGGCGTTATGCCGCGCCTGGTAAAACGTATCACTTCAGATTGTTATCTATTATGGAAAAATACGGCTCAATTTATTCAACCGACGATATAACAGAAAACAAACTAAAAGCTTTACGCCGCGATATGACCACAACAATGAAAGACTTAATTGAAAAAGGGGCTATTTCGGAATACAGCATTACTAATGTAAAAGATGATAAAACCGGAAATATTATTGATTACACCTACGAAATGCATCCGTCTGATCAGTTTTGTGATGAGATACTCACGCTTAACAAGCAAAATAAGCGTATCGAGATTCAAGGCGGCAAACGAATTGTCGAAAACGCAGTTTTAATTGACGAAGATAAAATAGAAGAAATAGTCGAGAAATAACTTCAGTTAAAATAATAAGCTACTTACCAAAAAGGCCACACTATGTGGCCTTTTTAACATAATTATTTATCTACTTGTTCTAAGTAAAGTCTATCAACTAAAAAGTCATACTCTTTTTTTCTCGGATGAGATTCAGGTTTTTGATAATCTGGTAAGGTACCTAACTTAACGTCAGCCTGTGGATTAATTAAAATAAACGGCAATGCAGCACTTACGTGATACCTATTTTCTGCGGTATACCTAACATTAACTTGGGGGCTTACTCGGGTAGGGCGGCGAATTCTTAACTTTTCTTTATCACCTAAACTCGCTACTCGCAATTGCTCTTGTGCAACAAGGGCTTGCCATTTTTGTTGGTCGATCATTCTTGGGTTTCTATAACCAGCAGATTTATCGAGCATTTCAAGCGCCATTTTTTTAGTTAGAGTTTTAGTTGCATGCTTATGCATCCACGTAAATCTCACTGAAAAAGGGGATTCACTTTGAAAATGAATTTTTCGATAGGCTGCAAGAGTGATTAAATTTGGCACCGCGTTATGAACGGCTTCAAATCGCGCATCATTATTATCTATGGCCAAAACACATTCTTTAAAAGCAGCCTTAGCTTTATTAACTTGTTTTATGCGGTTTGTTAATGCCATGACATCTGCATTTTTTAGAACCAAAAGACCAGGGTGGCGCTTTAATACTCTACTACTTAAACTTTCTTTTTTATAAATATCAGTAAACGAATTTAAAATTGCCCTATGAGCAATTTCACCGGTTAATTTTTTTACAAGAATTGACTCGGGAATAATATTTTCATCAACACTTGTTATATCTGGGAGCTGATAATATTCAGCCTTTGAATATTCACAGACACGTAATTCATCAATCAACAACGACGTTAACTCATTCATTAAATCAAACTGACTTCTTATTTGTACTTTAGAAACCATAATCACCTTAAGAACACATCTTACCTATCTATTTATTAAGTTTAACCTTTTCCTTTGGTAATTGATAGTTTATCTATAACGCTGTAGCTAAGTATAAATTTGTATTAATTGAAGTATGATGTGTTCTTCTGTTGTTTCATTACGCTAATGAGATCCAAAATATAAGGAATTAGTGAACCCATGTTTGATCAATGTACTTGTTAATATTTAGCTAGATGAAGAAATTTGATTTAGCGCAGTTAATTGTCAGGGGGATATATGCTTATATATTATCAACCTTTGTGAAATGCTTTTAGCTTAAGGCCTGAAGTCAATTTTGATTGGGCAAGCAGTTACTGTATAGTAATTATGAGTGGTACTTTTAATAAAATACCAAGCTCCTGTTATGGGGAAGGCAGCTTTATGAAAATAAACTCTACTACAATTTAATATTAAAAATAGTCGATGTCTGTACAGATTATCTTTAGTAGCCTTAATTACAGTACTTACATTGTCTAGCAATCTGCTCCCAGCTGTTTAGCCGCATATAAAAAGTGGATTCATAGCTATTTACTTTTAACAGCCCGTCTCGCTATACCATATCTTAGGGTGAGTATCTATACGCCTGTTTGATTTAATTAAAAGGGCACTGTAAAGCTAAGATTACAATCAACTCGATTTAAGTATGATGTGTTCTTGCTAAAACTGTTAACTTTAAGGCTTTTAATTCAATTTGGTTTGAGATGGTTAAAAAAACACCTCCATATGTTTAACTTATTGTATTTAAATAAAAATAACCAAATTAAACAACGCTTAGGTCAAAGCCTTTACAGCTATAAAATCACAAAAAGCCTTATAAATACTTAACTCATAACAAATTAGTTGGTAAATACTGAATATAGTCCTTGAACTTAGGGCTATGCATACGTTAATTTCTTTATATCAGGTAAAGTAGGAATGAGGAAAGAACATGCAATCGTGGAACCCAAATAGCTGGAGAGAACTGCCAATACTGCAGCAGCCACAGTACCCAGATCAAGAAGAACTGAAAACAGTAGAAAGCCAGTTAAAGAGTGCTCCGCCACTTGTTTTTGCAGAAGAAACAAGAAGCCTCTTTAAACAATTAGAAGATGTATGTGAAGGTCGTGCATTTTTACTTCAAGGCGGTGACTGTGCCGAATCATTTAGCGACTTCAATGCGGCTAATATTCGCGATACATTTAAAACCCTTTTACAAATGGCTGTTGTTTTAACATACGGCGGTAAATGCCCAGTTGTTAAAATTGCACGTATGGCAGGCCAATACGCTAAACCACGCTCTGCTGATTTAGAAACTATTGACGGTGTATCTTTGCCATCTTACCGTGGTGATATTGTAAATAGCTTTGAATTTACAGAAGAAGCACGTATTCCCGATCCACAACGTTTAATGAAGGCATACCACAACAGTGCCGCTACATTAAACTTACTTCGTGCATTTGCACAGGGTGGCTTAGCAGACTTACACCAAGTGAATCGCTGGAACATGGGTTTTGTAGCCGCTAATCCGCAAAAAGAACGATTCCAACAGCTCGCTGACAAAATTCAAGACGCGCTTGAATTTATGGAAGTATGTGGCATCAATTCAACTATTGCGCCAAGCCTAAAAGAAACCGATTTGTACACGTCTCACGAAGCGTTACTACTAGACTATGAAGAAGCGCTTACGCGTCGCGATCACCTATCAGGTGACTGGTACGACTGTTCTGCGCACTTTGTATGGATTGGTGAGCGTACACGCCAGTTAGACCATGCACACATTGAATTTTTCAAAGGTATTAAAAACCCAATTGGTGTTAAAGTTGGCCCAGGAATGGACCCAGACGATCTAATTCGTTTAATTGATGCAGTTAACCCAGATAACATTCCGGGTCGCTTAACGCTAATCACGCGTATGGGCGCAGACTTACTGCCAGAGAAACTACCAGCACTTGTAAGACGCGTTCAACAAGAAGGCCGTAAAGTAATTTGGAGCTCAGATCCAATGCACGGCAACACTGAAAAAGCGACATCTGGCTACAAAACACGTAGCTTTGATAACATCATGCGCGAAATTAGCCAATTCTTTGCAGTACACAAAGCTGAAGGCTCATACGCAGGTGGTATCCACTTAGAAATGACAGGGCAGCACGTAACAGAGTGTACAGGTGGTGCTTACGGTTTATCAGACGATGACCTAGCTCAACGTTACAAAACACAATGTGACCCACGTCTAAATGCAGACCAGGTATTAGAAGTTGGTTTCTTAGTAGCTGATTTATTAAAAGACGCTCGTAAGTAATAAGTAAAAAATTAAAGCCGCATATTGCGGCTTTTTTTAGCAAAATAGTAAATTAGTTTGTTAGTACTTACGTCGCTCAAGGTTGCTGTCTATTAATATTTTTGCAGATATTTCTTCTACAGAATGGTGAGTAGAATTAAAGTATGCAATTTTATGTCGCTTATAAAGCATTTCAACTTCACGCACTTCAATTCGGCATTGTCTTATTGATGCGTATTTAGAATTTGCCATACGACGATGCCTAATTGCAGCTAAACGCTCAGGGTCAATCGTTAATCCAAATAACTTATGTTTGTAAGGGAGCAAACATTTAGGTAATCCTTCGCTCTCTAAGTCGTCTTCAGTTATTGGGTAATTTGCAGCTTTAATTCCGTACTGTAACGCTAAGTACAAGCTAGTAGGTGTTTTACCGCTTCTGCTTACGCCTACTAAAATAATATCAGCCTCAGAAAAGTTTTTAATATTGCCGCCATCATCATTCATAAGAGCATAGTTAACCGCATCTATTCTAAAGTCATAGCTTTTTTCATGAATAGAGTGGGTACGATGCATTTTTGGCACTGGCGCAACATTAAGCTCTTTTTCTATTTTTTCACTGTAAGTAGACAAGAAATCATACGCAATTGCATCGGCCGATTTAATAATTTCACTTAAGTTATGATTTACAAAGGTAAAGAATACAAATGGCTTCTCACCTTCTTTTGCGGCAGTTGCGTTTATTAACGCTTTAATTTCATTTGCTTTTTCTTCTGTTTCTACAAAAGGAATAGTTTTGTGGTTAAATTCAACCGGAAACAACGACAGAGTCGCGTGACCAAACACCTCTGAGGTGATTGCAGTGCCGTCTGATATATAAAAAGCAGTTCTCATAGTTTACCTTTTTATTACGTTTAATCCCTAAAATGGCTTACTCACGGTTTACGTGAGGTCTAATGCCAGTGTAGAATGAAGGTGACCTTTATAAAAGGTTTTCTTTCTTAACTCTCACAGTTACAACTACAATTTGTTTTTTTGGAGAAAGACCCGTGCAAGAATACGTTCTCTGGTATCAAGAGCTTGGTATGCAAGATGTTCCACGTGTTGGCGGCAAAAATGCCTCACTCGGTGAAATGATTTCAAACCTCGCTAACGCAGGTGTACAGGTTCCGGGTGGTTTTGCCACTACAGCCGACGCTTTCAATGAGTTTTTAGAGCAATCTGGACTCAATGCAAAAATTCACGACATTTTAGATACACTCGATGTTGATGATGTAAATACACTCGCTAAAGTCGGTGCCGATATCCGCCAATGGATTATCGATACCCCATTCCAACCTAACCTAGACCAAGCCATCCGCGACGCATATAGCCAACTACATGGCGATACATCAGCCGATGTTTCATTTGCAGTACGCTCATCAGCTACCGCTGAAGATATGCCAGATGCATCATTCGCAGGCCAACAAGAAACATTCCTAAACGTACGTGGTATCGACTCAGTCATGGTCGCCATTAAACACGTATTTGCTTCTTTATTTAACGACCGCGCCATATCGTACCGTGTTCACCAAGGTTATGATCATCGTGGTGTAGCGCTTTCTGCTGGTATTCAACGCATGGTTCGTTCAGATAAATCAGCGTCAGGGGTTATGTTTAGTATTGATACAGAGTCTGGTTTTGAAGACGTTGTATTTGTAACTTCAAGCTACGGTTTAGGTGAAATGGTTGTACAGGGTGCAGTAAACCCTGATGAATTTTATGTTCATAAACCAACATTACAAAAAGGGTTGCCATCGGTAGTACGTCGTAACATTGGCTCTAAAGCCATTCAAATGATCTACTCTGCAGATGAGGCACACGGTAAACAAGTAGAAATTGTTGACGTAGAGCCAAGCCTTTCAAACAAATTTTCAATTACAGATGAAGAAGTGCAAGAACTTGCAAAACAAGCTGTAATTATCGAAAAGCACTACGGTCGTCCTATGGATATCGAATGGGCAAAAGACGGAAACGATGGCAAATTGTACATAGTACAAGCGCGCCCAGAAACCGTTCGCTCAAACGAAGATACCAATATTATGGAGCGTTTTCAGTTAAATGGCACAAGCAATGTCATTGTTGAAGGCCGTGCAATTGGTCATAAAATTGGTAGTGGTGTTGTTCGTGTTCTTGATTCAATTCAAGAAATGGATCAAGTACAAGAAGGCGATATTTTAGTTACCGACATGACCGACCCAGATTGGGAACCTATCATGAAGCGCGCCGCAGCCATTGTTACAAATCGTGGTGGGCGTACGTGTCACGCAGCAATTATTGCCCGTGAACTTGGTATTCCTGCGGTAGTTGGCTGTGGTAACGCAACCGATTTAATTAAAGCAGGGCAAGAAGTAACCGTATCATGTGCTGAAGGCGATACAGGTTATATATACGAAGGTATTTTGGATTTTGAAATACTTACGTCGCGCGTTGATAAAATGCCAGAACTACCAATGAAAGTAATGATGAACGTGGGTAATCCAGACCGCGCGTTTGACTTTGCACGTTTACCCCATGCAGGTGTTGGCCTTGCACGTGTTGAATTTGTAATTAACCGCATGATTGGTGTTCACCCTAAAGCGCTATTAAATTTTGACGACCAGTCACCTGCACTGCAAGCTGAAATTACCGACATTATCGCCGGTTACGAATCGCCAGTTGAATTTTATATCTCTAAATTAGTAGAAGGTATTTCAACGCTAGGCTGTGCCTTTGCTCCAGAGCGTGTCATTGTGCGTATGTCTGATTTTAAATCAAACGAATATGCCAACTTAGTAGGTGGTGAGCAATACGAGCCTGAAGAAGAAAACCCAATGATTGGTTTTCGTGGTGCTGCGCGTTATATCTCAGAAGACTTCCGTGATTGTTTTGCCCTTGAATGTGAAGCAATTAAACGCGTAAGAAACACTATGGGTATGACAAACATTGAAATCATGATCCCATTCGTGCGTACCCTTGAAGAGGGTAAACGCGTTATCGAATTACTAGAAGAGCATGGCCTTAAACGTGGTGAGAATGGTCTAAAAGTAATCATGATGTGTGAGCTTCCTTCAAATGCATTACTTGCCGATGAATTTTTAGAGATGTTCGATGGTTTTTCTATCGGCTCTAACGATTTAACTCAGCTAACACTTGGTCTTGACCGTGACTCAGGCCTAATCGCACATTTATTTGATGAGCGTAATCCTGCGATTAAAAAGCTACTTTCTATGGCAATTAAAACAGCTAAAGAAAAAGGTAAATACGTAGGAATTTGTGGTCAAGGTCCTTCAGATCATGAAGACTTTGCAGCATGGTTAGTAGAGCAGGGCATTGATTCTGTTTCACTAAATCCAGATACAGTACTAGAAACATGGTTATACCTAGCAGACAAACTTGCTAAATAATCATCAGTACCCGTAACAAATAAAAATGCCAGCAATTATGCTGGCATTTTTGTGTGTGGGCTAAATTACCGAGCTAATTTTTTATCTAAATAATTACACGATTTAGTTAATGCTTTTTGGCAAAGCTTTAAATAATGCCTGGCTTTTGGGTAATAAAAAGAAAAGCACAGTAACCCCGCCATAAAAAATATCAGGGAGGGGCCTGGCACCAGAGAGAAAAACAACCCAAGCAAAATAAACAACACACCTATGATCTGTAATAGACATTTTTTCATATAAACCTCAATACAATGGTTTAACTTGATTATAAATACAGCAGCTTAAATTACGATAAAAAGAGTGTTACAAACTGTAAAATCTTCAATTTCTATTAGCCATCACCATGATATAATTACACAAATGCCTTAAATTATCGCCGTCATGATAGCAACAATTACACAGCAAGATGCAGCGACCGAGCTTGTCGCAAACTACTTAAGTACACTTAATAATCAGGGGTTTAGTGGAGACACCGATGCAAGCTATGCAACACGTTTAACCGCCTCTACCGATAACAGTATTTATCAGCAAATTCCACAAGGTGTTATTTTTCCTAAAACCGAAAAAGACATTCAACTGGCATTGCAAACAGCATCTCGCGACCCATTTTTGTCGCTTACTTTTGGCCCACGTGGTGGTGGTACAGGTACTAATGGGCAATCACTCACACCAGGAATTGTGGTTGATTTGTCTCGCTACATGCGCGAAATACTCGAAATTAACGTTGAAGAAGGTTGGGTTAGAGTACAAACAGGTGTAATTAAAGATCAATTAAACGACTTTTTAAGACCGTACGGCTTTTTCTTCTCACCTGACTTATCAACCAGTAATCGAGCAACTATTGGCGGGATGATCAGTACTGATGCATCGGGCCAGGGTTCATTAGTGTACGGTAAAACAAGCGACCATGTTTTAGGACTTACTACCTATTTAGTCGATGGTAGCCCAATGGTGACATCACCCATAGACATTGAAAAAGCTAAAGTAATAGCCGAGCAAGAATCATTAATCGGTAGCCTTTACAAAACAGTATTGGAAATTTCTTTAAATGAGCGCCAAGCAATTTTAGGAAAATTTCCACGCTTAAATCGCTTTTTAACCGGCTACGACCTAGAACATGTGCTAAGTGATGACTTACAAACTTTTGATATGAGCAGGCTAATTACCGGATCAGAAGGCTCCCTGGGTATAGTGACTGAAGCTAAATTAAACCTAACGCCCATAGCTGAATTTAAAACACTAATAAATATTAAATACGACAGTTTTGATTCGGCACTTCGCCATTCTCCCTTTTTAGTTGATGCACGTGCAACATCGGTAGAAACAGTCGATAGCAAAGTATTAAACCTAGCTCGTGAAGATATTATTTGGCATTCAGTATCAGACTTAATAACCGATGTGCCAACTAAAGATATGCAAGGACTCAATATGGTTGAGTTTAATGCAGTATCACCTGAAGATATAAAAGACAAAGTAAACACACTTTGCACCTTACTCGATGAATGCGTAGCAAATCAAACCAATGGAGTTATTGGCTACCAATTAACAAGCAATAAAAGTGACATTTTAAAAATTTACGCCATGCGTAAAAAATCTGTTGGCTTACTCGGTAATGTTAAAGGCAGCCAAAAGCCATTGGCCTTTGCTGAAGATACCGCTGTACCGCCAGAAAACCTTGCCGACTATATTGTAGAATTTAGAGCATTACTCGATAGCCATAATTTACAATACGGTATGTTCGGCCATGTTGATGCGGGGGTTTTACATGTGCGCCCGGCGCTAGATATGTGCGACCCAGAACAAGAAAAACTGCTTCGTAAAATTTCGGACGAAGTTGTAAAACTCACCGCTAAATATGGCGGTTTAATGTGGGGTGAGCATGGTAAAGGTTACCGCAGTGAATATGGCCCTGAATTTTTTGGTGAGCATTTATTTAAACAACTTCGTAAAATAAAAACCGCGTTCGACCCAAATAATAGAATAAACCCTGGCAAAATATGTACTCCCATAGAAAGTGAAGACTCACTAGTTAGTGTAGATGGGCAAAAGCGTTCGTACTTCGATAAGCAAATTTCTATCGATGTAAAAACAAGTTTTAACAATGCAATGACCTGTAATGGTAATGGTATTTGTTTTAACTACGACGAAAACTCTCCTATGTGTCCTTCATATAAAGTAACCGGCGATCGCAGACATTCGCCAAAAGGCCGCGCAACATTAATGCGCGAATGGTTACGACTTCAAGAATCTAAAAATGTAGACTTGCTCGAAGTAGAAAAAGAACTTAACAAAGGCGAAGTCATTACCTGGTGGGAGCGCTTTGTTCATAGCCGTGACAAAAACAAAGGCGTTTACGATTTTTCTCACGAAGTAAAAGAGTCAATGGATGAATGTTTAGCGTGTAAAGCCTGTACAACATCTTGCCCAATTAAAGTGGATGTACCTACTTTTAGAGCACGCTTTTTAAATTATTATCACAGTTATTACGCGCGCCCACTTAAAGATTATTTAGTCGCTAACATTGAAAGTTCGGCGCCTGTAATGTCTAAATTTGCACGCGTAATAAACCCAATTGTTAAAACAAACTTAGTAAGTAGTTTAATTAAAAAAACAGTAGGGTATGTCGATACCCCTCAATTAAGTGTGCCTTCACTTGAAAAACGCGTAGCAAAAGCACATAAATTTGATTTTGAATTATTAAACTCACTTTCAAGCGAAGAACAAAATAACTATGTGCTAATAGTACAAGACCCGTTTACCAGCTTTTACGAAGCCGAGTTAGTGCAAAGCTTTATAACACTAATCACTGCGCTGGGTAAAAAGCCGATGCTACTACCATTTAAGCCAAATGGTAAAGCTCAACACGTAAAAGGGTTTTTGCATGAGTTTAAAGTAACCGCAAAAAATGCCGCAGAATTTTTAAATAAACTCACAGATATAAATTCACCTTTGGTTGGTTTAGATGCATCGTTAGTTATGTGTTATCGCGATGAATACAATACCATTTTAGAAAATAATCGCGGTGAATTTCATGTGCAACTTGCCCATGAATGGTTACAAACTCAATCGTTTAAATCACTATCGGCTACACACAAAACCGATACTGAATTTACACTATTGAGTCACTGCACAGAAACAACAGCCATGCCAAAAGCAGCAAGTGTATGGAAAACAATTTTTACTGATATTGGTTTAACCCTAAATACAACCAATACCGGATGTTGTGGTATGGCCGGTACTTATGGCCATGAAGTACAAAACCAAGAAAATTCCCGTGCACTGTACGAAATGAGTTGGAAACCAATAGTAGATAAAAATAAACCCGAGCAACTTTTATCAACGGGGTTTTCGTGCCGCAGCCAAGTAAAACGCTTTGAGCAATTTAAACCTAAACACCCTATAGAGTTACTTGCACAGGTACTTAGCTAATAAAAGTTAACAATAAAAAAGCGTAACTTAAAAATAAGTTACGCTTTTTTTTATTACCCTGATAAATTCAACAACTAGGTTCACACAATAAATAAAAATTAAAAGTAACGCTTTAAATTTAAATAGTTATAAATACTACTAAGGCTTTTTAGCAAAACTATTAGCGATTGGCTTTGTGCTTATACCATGGATAAACACGCTAAATAAAATAGTGGTCATTGCAATAGTGGCAATATCGTATTTATTTTCTATTTGCGTGTCTATTACCATTAAAGTAAAAACAATAGATGCTAAACCTCGCGGACCAAACCACGCAAAAGTAAAACGTTCTTTCCAATTAAGTGCTGTAAATTGTAACGATAACATAACTGGTATTATTCTAATTAATGTAGTGCTTAGTAGGGCATACACAATTATGTTTGTATTTAATTTTGGTATTACTAAATACGCACAAACAAATCCAAATAAACACCAAATCATTAATGAAGTAAAATCAGCAATGTGCTCAGAATCTTCTATTAGCTCAGCGCGAATATCGGTTTTAGAAAATTTATCAAATAACAAACCCGCTACAAATACAGCTATAAATCCGCTGCCATGAAAATATTGTGTAATAGAAAACACCGCCATCGCAAACCCTAACAATAAAAATGGGCTGGTGTTTTTAGCGAAGTAATGTCGTTTCATTGCAAAATTTAGTGCCGGTATAAATACCGCAATAGAAAAACTAGCAATCAACAATGCTAAGCCAAGCTCTCTTGAAAACACACCTAAGGTATGTGAAGCAGTAATAGCTGAGTCAGGATTTTTCGCGAGTAAAATAAAAATTAAAAATACAGGTACACATAAACCATCGTTTAATCCGCTTTCTGTATTGATACCTTCCCTGATTTTTTCGGGTACTTGTGTACTTTGTAATAACCCTTTACTTAAAGCAGCATCGGTTGGCGTAAGTATAATTGCCAGCAGTGCCGATTGAATTAACGACAACTTTGCAAATAAAAATAAACTAACACCAATTCCACATAATAAAGTTAAGGGTAGGGCAACGAATAATAATAGGCTAGGGTATTGAAAACTATGCCTCAATACACCTAACTTAGATTTAGCCGCATCAGAAAATAAAAATATACTTAGCGTTAGCTCTATCAGTGGTAATAAATAATCTATTCCTGTTTTTAATTTTTCGCCTTCATTAGGAAGTAAAAACGCCAAAAACATGCCGCCAATAACAAAAAACATAGGCCCTGTTATTTCTGTGCGCTCTAGTTGTCTAATTGAAATTGAATAAACTAAAAATAAAAAACCAATAAATGCTATTACTAAGTATTCCATTAAATTTTCCTTTTAACGCCAGATTTTGCTCGCTCTTTAATATTTGTTTGAATGTAAATTTGATCGGTTGTGGCAATTTTTGAATGGCCTAAATCTTCCGATAAATGTTTTAGCGGTCGCGTTTGCGCATCATGTGTTGCGCCCGTGTGACGAAGCCAATGGGCAGTGGCTGCTTCAAGTTGTTCTGCATCATCTTTAAACCCATCATCAAGTAAAGATTGCTGTGCTAAATCAAAACTTTGCTGTACTAAACGCCTAATTTGTCTAACGGTCATCCCACCTTGTCCACGAATTTTATGCACCAATGGTTCAGATTCATCAACGCGTGGTAGGGCGGGTAACCCTCTGTATAATCTATAACGCTTTAAATACTCAACAAAATCATCACTTAACGTAACATCTCGTAGCTTATTACCTTTGCCCATAATTCGTAAAAACCAAAAACCGTCATTATCTTGCCAAAAGTGTGACATAACCGGCGACCACTGCGGGCGCTCTGATAATTCTGATATACGTAAATATAGCCCTTTTAAGCACGCAAGCGTAAATAGGTTACGTTCAAGCTCTGGTTTTTTTTCACATAAATCGCGTGTTACGCCAAATACATATTCCCATTGTATATCACTTAAAGTGTCTGGGATCTGAATTTGAGATTGAACAACCAAATAGGGACTATTTTTTTTCACTACAGGAATAAAGTTCTCAAATGTTTTTTCTTCTAATATAGAAAACTTATAAAATACATTTAGCGCAGTAAACATAGCCGCTAATGTTTGCTGACTCGCAATTGACTCTTTTAATATAAAAGGGCGCCAATTTTGGTTTAATCGACGAATACCTTGTTCGTCTTTGTAACGCCATTGCACCGAAGTTGAAGCCCATTTTTTATCTGGCTCAGCCATAAAATCAACATACGCTTCAATGTCTTCGCGTTTTAAATCAAACACTGATTTTTGGGCAATTAGCCAAGACCACAAATAAAATCGTTCAAGCTCATTACGAAAACGATTAAAAGTCGCCTCAGATTTTCGGCCGTATACATATAAAAATTGGTATAAAAATTTTAGATCGTCCTTTGATTCAGTTACAGTCAAGCCAACTTGCTGTATAAAGGATGCAAGTTCTGGGTATTCTGAATTTAGAGTACCATCGTCAAGATGAGCAATTTGATATCTTAATTGTTTTAACGTATCAACTAAAGCAACAAGCATAATGTATAAATATTCAATAAAATAATAGACTTACAGCTTAACGCTAAAGTCCGATACTGTCTAGTATTGGACATAGTGAAAGTGGATTTATTTAAACATTGTTGTGGATTGTTATGAATCGTATTAAGGAAAGTTTTATGAAAAAATTTATCGTGTTAAGCCTACTTACAATAAGTGTATTACTAACAGGTTGTGCTACGACCGGTAGTGCTTCACCTAGCGAAAAACGCGCTTTAGTACAAAGCATGAAAAACAATACCCTCGACAAATTATACGCACAAAAGCCCGATGTTAAAAAACAAATCGCCAATTCTGCTGGTTACGCCGTATTTGATAACGCAAACGTCAATGTAGTTTTAGCCAGTTTTGGTGGCGGCTACGGTGTAGTAAAAAATAATTTAACGGGTAAATCTACCTACATGAATATGGGCGAAGCCGGTTTAGGGCTTGGTTTAGGTGTTAAAGACTTTAATGTGGTTATGGTTTTTCATAACCAAGCGGCAGTAAATAGATTTATTGAACACGGTTGGGCCTTTGGCGGAAACGCAGATGCAGCAGCAAAATACGAAGATAAGGGTGGAGCACTGGTTGCAGAAGCCATTGCCGACCAAGTTACCGTATATTCTTTAACCGAAAATGGCCTTGCACTACAAGCTGTACTAAAAGGCACTAAATTTTGGGTAGATTCTGAGCTAAATTAACACCTAATTACTCTCCTAAAAGCGGGCTGGTTTGTATAATCACGCTCGCTTTCTTATTAACTAGTAAATTTAACATAACGTAATTTATGGGTTGTCACGTTATATAGCCAATAACCTTCACCTGATCCTTTAATACTTTTCTTTTACAACTATCTATGCTTAATTACGTTCCATTTCATTCATATACTTCTTTGTTAAGATTGATGTTTCTATCCACGCACATGTTAATTGAATTAAGATCTTTAAATCTTTAAGGTCGTGGTTTTCCCATTTTCTAATATAATGAGTTTCATCATTACCAAGCCATACAGCTCTATTTGCACAATTTTTTAGATTTTCATCTGTTACATAGTTATTTATAACACGGCTTAATTGATTTGGTTTGATATCTTCTTCCTTTTCAGGTTTTATACTAATGCAATAGTCTTTAATTAAATATTCAAGTGCTTTTCTATAATCAATACCAGCCAATTCATCTAATTGTCTTGATTCAGCTTCACTTGCTTGCATGAATATTTTTTCAAATGATTCTGAGGTATTTATTATTACCTGGGAAATATTAGGAGTATTGAAAGTCTCTGGTATTGATTGATCAAATTTGAAATTATGATTATATGTACTACGAGTTTTACTATAACGACTAATATATAATCGTGCGCAGTTAAGGTTCATACATTTCATAGCAAGCTCTAACTTCGTTTTTTTATTTTCAACATCACCAGTTAGTTTTGCAAAAATATTAACCGGTAACTGTGCTTGATTACAAATAGGACATATATCTGGAGCCTTATCTATATCAACCGTGATACCGTTATCTAGCTTAATTTTTTATGCATTATATTTATCCTTTTTCAAATTACTATCGAACGCTTCTGCCAACTTTTCAGTTTCACTAAAAACGGTATTCCAATATTTAATGCGTGTGTCTGCATCAAGATCACTAAAGTCGTTTCTGTCTGGGATTTTTCCGTAAGGTAAACCGGCTATAAATTCTTTTGATGGGGCGATCATCACCACGTTGTCGTAATTAAGTGGCGACACTTTACGTTTTAAATTTTTATCGAACCACCCTGCTTTTGGCTCACTATTAAAATGCGGGTATAAAATTAAGCCTGGGTTGTTAATTTTTAAATCAAAGTGGTAGTCAATTATTCCGCCATCGCGATACATACCGGATGGCGAACCGGCAATATTTTTTATTCCTTGCATAACAAGGGGTATAGAGCCGGATGCGAGTAAGGCATCTTTTAAATTTGTTTGGCTAAGTGCTATGTTTTGGGTTTTAAAATTGTAACTGTCGGTTATTGATAAGTTACTGTTTGGTGCGCCAAAAATAAATCGCTCGTACTGCGAGCCTAATAATTTTCGGTTTACACGGTTGAGCATGTAACTTTTTGATAAACCTAAAAGCTGAATTAATTTGTTTTCGCTGGCAATAAACCCATTAGACTTAGCCACTATAAAATGCGCTTTAAAAATAGGGTTATTTAAAATTTCGGTTACGCCGTTATCGCCAAATACATCATCTAATAATGCGCGGGCTTTTAGTGTAATTTCAGCGGGTGTTGGTTTATTACTAGAATAGCGTGTTTGCGAATACGATTTTGCTAAACGCTCAATGGCAGCAACGGGGTCGTTTTGTGCAAAACAGGCAGATCGAAATGCCCCAGCAGATGAACCAATTAAGTTAAGTGGTTGAGTGCGGTTTTTAAAAAATTCACCAAAAATATATTTGTCTAATCCGAATAAAGTAAACCATTTAGGCCCGCCACTTGCCCCTAAAAAAGAGGTAAATAATTCCGGTTTAAAGCCCTGCTCGTTAATAATTTTTGCTGCTGTTTTCCCTGCATGAATGTCGATCATTAAATTACTTTACCTTATTGTTTTTATTTTTGTGTTATTTACAAAACCTAATTTTGAATATTTATGCAAAATTAAAAAGCGATTTTATGTTGCCATAAAACCGCTTTTTATCGTTAAAATTGCTTAAAATACGGGAATCAATCCCAAATACCGCTTTCGCATTTTCCCTGTACTTTTACATCTTTTACTTTAAATTCTGGCTCTATGCCTTTTTCTCTTTGTGTGTTGTAATCGCGATTAACAGCCACAATGGTTGGCGTGAGTAATATAATAGCGATTACGTTAACCACTGTCATTAATCCTAATGCTATATCGGCTAAGTCCCAGACTTCTTTTAGAGATGCCGATGCGCCCCACAGCATCATTGATAAATAAAGTAATGTATAAATTGTGCGCCCTACTTTGTTATCGAGCTTAAATAAATGCAGGTTACTTTCGGCGTAAGCATAGTTGGCCACCACCGAGGTAAACGCAAATAAGGTTATGGCTGCCGCAACAAAATATACGCCGCCTTGTGCTAAATGCGCAGTCATAGCGCTTTGCGTTAAACGTATACCTTCCATTTCGCCGCTTATATCTACATCGGCTAACAAAATAACAACAGCAGTACAGCTACAAAGTACAATGGTGTCGAAAAACACGCCAAGCATTTGTATATACCCTTGTGTAACTGGGTGATTAGGGATAGGGCTTGCACTTGCTGCGGCATGGGGCACACTACCCGCACCAGCTTCGTTAGAATATAATCCGCGTTGTATACCATTTTTAATGGCAGCGCCCATTGCGCCTGCGCCAGCCTCTTGTAAACCAAAGGCCGATAAAAACACATCTTTAAGCATGGCTGGTACTTGCGGCAAATTTATAAGCGTTATAATAACGGCAGCCGCTACAAATAATATGCCCATAAATGGTACTACGCGCTCTGCAAAGCGGGCTATTGCTTTAAAGCCGCCAAGTATAATTGAGCCTGCTAATACGGTAATTACTAATCCTGAATAAAAGGTGGGTACTTCAAATGCGTAGTTAAGTGCATCAGTTATGGTATTGGTTTGCATAGCACTAAAGGTAAAGCCATAACCTAAAAATAAACACGCCGCAAACACAATGGCAAAGGCACGGCTGCCTAAACCTTGTTGAATATAATAGGCGGGGCCGCCTCTAAATTCGCCACTACTATCGCGTACTTTATACACCTGCCCTAATACACTTTCGGCAAAGCCGGTTGCCATGCCAAGTATGGCTATAACCCACATCCAAAATATAGCGCCGCTTCCGCCTAGTGAAATAGCAACAGCTACCCCGGCTAAATTACCTGTACCTACCCGGGCACACAGGCCAGTACACAATGCCTGAAATGATGAAATATCGTCTTTTTTACACTTGCTACTGCCTTTTAACAGGCTAAACATGTGTTTAAATTTTACTATTTGAATTGCTTTTAAACGTACCGAAAACCAAATACCTGCAAACAGTAGTATGTAGATCAGTATTTGGCCTTCTCCCCATAATAGGCCATTTACACTTTTTACTACGGTATCGAACATGGGCTAATCCTTTTGTCTTTATTATGTTTTACTCAGCAAGTGGTTGAGTAAATGGCATTTAATTATGCATATTAGCCATAGAGTAAGGCAGCTATGCTGCCTTAGTATGTTGACTTAGTGGTAGGTTATTTACTTTGCAGATGAATGCCTGCAATCATGCATCTAACCGAACCTCCCGCCGACTCTATGGTTGGTATAGGTAACGGAACAAGTTTAGCTGTTTTTTGTATTGCTGCTTTTTGCTCGGTTGTAAGTGCATTAAACGCCGTTTGTGAGAGTGCTAAAATACGACCATTTGTACCTTGTAACTCTATTGCGTTACCACAAAAGCTACTTATTTGCTCATTAGTTAAGTTTATTACTTCTAAATGGCTTTGTATAAAATGGTTAGTTAATTGTTTGTGCTGACTATTTGGCACCATATCTAGGCTGATCATGGCAAACTCTGTGGCTACACACATTAATACATTAGTATGATAAACCGCAGTACCTTGCTTATCATAGGCATTAAATACAACAGGTTTTAGCTTTAATTGCTCGCATACTGTATTAACCACGGTTTTAGTAGTGCGCTTAGATTCTACTGCATAAGCAAGCTTATGTGGGTGGTCAATAACAAGCGATCCGGTGCCTTCTAAGAATGCATTTTCTTTCGCTAAAAATGAATAATCAGTCACAGACAACACTTTATAGTGATTAGTCAAAAAATCAATAATATCTTTTCGATATTCTAATCTTCTGTTTTCTGCGTACATTGGGTACATAACTAGCTCGCCACTTTGATGGGTAGAAAACCAATTATTTGGAAACACAGAATCCGGTGTGTGTGTATGTTCGTCTTCAAAAAGATGAACCGTTACGCCCTCGTTTTGCAATAATTTAACCGCATTGGTTACTTCATCAAAGGCATGCTGACTCTGATTTTGTGAGTTGCAAGTACTTTGAAACGTGTTGTCTAACATAGTTTGTGGGTTAGATGTAAAGTGATGCGGTCGTACCATCACCACAGCGCTGGGTGCTTGCTTTATATAACTCATGCCACTTGCTCTTGCTTAGGAGTTTTTGCTGTTTGTGTACTATTAAGTACCGAAAATAAATTACGCGGATCGGCTTGTTGTGTAATTAAATCAAGCAGTTCAAACTCACCTGCAGCCACCAGCGCGTCTTTAATATAAACCAATGCGGTAAAGTCTTCGCTTGCAAAACCTACCCCATCAAAAATAGTAAGCTCGTTGTTACTTGTACGCCCAGGTACTTGTTTATTAATTACTTTATGAAACTCTGTTACGCCAAAGGTTTCGCTCATTTGCTGAATTTCGCCTTCTATTCTGGTTTGCGGCTCGTACTCTACAAACACAGTGGCACGCTCTAGTAACTGTGAATCAAGCTCTGTTTTACCAGGGCAATCGCCACCAATGGCATTTAAATGCACACCCTGTGGGATCATATCGCTGGTTAAAATAGTGGCATTTTTTTTATCGGCTGTGCAGGTTGTAATAATGTGCGCGCCTTGAACGGCTTCTTCTGCGCTATTGCATAGAGTGACATTTAAGCCGTAGCCACTTAAGTTGTTGTAGGCTTTTTGTGAGGCGTTTTTATCAATGTCGTATAAACGAATGTGAGTAATGCCTAACACAGCTTTAAAAGCCAGTGCCTGAAACTCAGACTGTGCACCATTACCAATTAATGTCAGCGTTGTTGAGTTTTCAGGCGCTAAATACTTTGCCACAAGCGCTGATGTAGCCGCTGTTCGCAGGGCCGTTAGTAGACACATTTCACTGATCATAACTGGGTAGCCGCTATCAACATCTGACAAAATACCAAATGCGGCCACTGTTTGAAGCGCTTTAAATGTGTTTTTTGGATGGCCATTTACATATTTGCAGCTAAACATTTTGCCATCGCTTACGGGCATAAGCTCTATTACACCATCTGGAGAGTGCGCTGCATAACGTGGCGATTTATCAAATTCGTGCCAGCGAGCAAAATCTTGCTCTAACCTTTTAGTAAGCTCTAGCAACACGTTTTCTATGCCCATTTTATTTATAAGTTTGGCCATTGCCTGTACGCTCACAAATGGAACACCTTGTTTAGGCTGTGCGATAAAATGACTCATAAATACCTCTTTAATGACTAAATAAATTATTTGAAATAAGTTTATAGGCCAGAGACGCCACTTAAAATGCCAAAATTTTATACAAATAATAGTATTTTTTAGCAAATTGCTATGCATTAAAGTACAAATTTAGTAATTTGTACTAAACACATAATCCAAGGCGTTTTATGACCCCTTATATTTACGACTCGTTAGATAACGCGTTAATAGCCGAATTAAGAAAAGATGGCCGCGCTTCTATTTCAGCCCTAGCCGATGTTTTAAAGGTGTCTCGCGGGACAGTCCAAAACCGTTTAGACCGGCTCGTTTCATCGGGTGCTATATTGGGCTTTACGGTGCGTGTACACGAACACATAGAAACCGAAGCTGTAAGAGCCATTATGATGGTTGAAGTGGTGGGTAAATCGACCTCGCAGGTAATTAAAACCTTGCGTGGTATACCCGAACTTACTAAGTTACATACTACCAATGGCGCTTGGGACTTAGTGGCTGAAATACAAGCAGCAAATTTAGGTGAGTTTGATGGCGTACTCAGGCAAGTACGCGAAATAGAAGGCATTTTAAATAGCGAAACCAGTATATTATTGTCATCCACTTAGGTTTATTAACGCGATGTTTTACTAAACGTATTATAGGCAATACTCGGTTTATGTATTAGCTAATGGAGTATAGATTGAATAAGCTTTCGATTCGGTATTATTCGCAAGATATAAAGTGCCACCAGCACAATTACCATCAACTCGTGTTACCTCTACACGGGGAAATTTTTATATCGTTAAATAATGACTTTAAAACAACCGTGAGTACGGGCAGTTGTATCGTTATAGAGAAAAACGTAGTGCATGCCTTTACGGCCGATGAAGCCGCGCGTTTTATTGTGGCAGATTTAGATGCCCTGCCTGATAACCTTATAAACCTTTTATGCCCTAAAATCTCTATAGATAGCCGTTTATTAAGTTACTTACAATTTATAGAGCAGCAACTGCTTGTTGTTAATGATGAAAAGCTGACTAGCTCAACCTTTGATTTATTTTATTTACTACTTTGTGAGCAAAGCAGCCACAGTAATATTGATAAGCGTATAGATAATGTAATAACCACGGTAAAGCAAAATTTAGCGTATCCCTACACGTTAAAAGAGCTGGCCAATATTGCCTGTTTAAGCGTTACGCAATTTAAAACTGTGTTTAAAAGAAACACCAACATGAGTGCGCTGCAATATATCACTATGTTACGAATGCAGCATGCGCGCGCCTTATTAACCCATTCAGACCTACCAATCGCTTTAGTAGGTGAGCGCATTGGTTATAACGATGCCTCAGCGTTTAGCCGTCGGTTTAATTTATACTTTGGGCAGCCACCTAAGGCGTTTAAAAAGCAGTAAATTGCGCCTAAGCAAACAACAACACCGTCTTTTTAGCATATTTAACCTTCAGCCTATTGGTACACTCAGTAAATAGTATTTACGGAGGGTAATTAATGGCAACACACATAGGGTTTTTAGCAATATTTTCGTGGGGGCTTTTAGCATTACTCGGTAATTTAACTAAAGCACTGCCTGCTTTTGAGTTACTTTTTATATGCTTTTCAATCTCTTTTATTATTTTATTAGTTAAACGCGTCGCTACAAAACAACCATTATTAACCCCGCCTAAGCTTTCTAAAAAGCAAATTATAATAGGTGTTACTGGTTTGTTTGGTTTTCACTTTTGTTATTTTATGGCTTTAAAATACGGTCCTTTAATCGAGGTAAGCCTAATTGTGTACCTTTGGCCATTATTGCTAGGTGTATTTGTGGCTACTCCAGGGGCTAAATTTAAATCAATATTGGGCGGATTACTGGGTTTTTTAGGCACGCTTAGTTTAATTACCGATGGCAGTGGGTTATCTATCAATAGTGAGTATTACTTAGGGTATTTTTTTGCAGGATGCTGCGCAGTATTATGGTCGAGTTATTCTTATTTAATGTCGCAATTTAATAGCCATGTAGATGACATAGGCTGGCTTTCACTTATTGTGGCTGTGCTTGCCCTTTTTGCACATTTTTATTTTGAAACAACCGTAATAAATTTATCTATTTCACAATGGCTAGGCGCTATTTTATTGGGGTTAGGCCCTGTAGGCGGTGCATTTTATTTATGGGATTATGGTTTAAAATTTGGTAACCGAACGCTATTAGCTTCGTTCAGTTTTTTAACGCCGGTGCTCTCTACCTTTATTTTAATACTTGCCTTGCAGGCTCCCTTTAGTTGGTCAGTATTTATTGCTTTGGCGCTTATTTTATTAGGTGCAGCTATTAGCAATAAAAAACCTTCAATAAGTTTAAAAAAAGCATAGCTTTAATTTTGTTTAGGCACTTTACCAACGCTTAAACTTAAGTAGAGTTTAAGCGTTGGTACCCAATTACATGGCGTAGCTATGTGCGTAATCTACTATACGTGCATTTTGGCTTTTTAAATAAGCGCGGCCTGCTTTTACACCTAGCTTATGATCAAAGCGTAAATCATCGTTTGAGCTGCCTAATAATTTACTGTGCAGCTTTTCATCTGCAAAAATTTGTATAATTTCTACATCACTAGGCGGATTAGCAATAAACGTCAGCTCGTCTAGGTATGCTTGTTCGTGCTGAACCAAGTAATCGAGTGTTTTTGGGCAGTAACCTGATGCACATGCAAATGTTCTAAGCTTTTGAACCCATGCAGTTTGCGCTTGAAAATGCTCATCAACGGTTCTTATTACTACAATTTTTCGTGCACCACGGTTATAAGCTTCGCGTACAGGCAATGGTGCCGCTAAGCCACCATCTACATAAAAATCTTCACTCGATTGCTCTTGAGTTAAATGTGCTTCGTTTGCGGCTTTTGTATCTAACCAAGGCGTTAGTTTAACCCCCTGTTTATACAAAAAAGGGAGTGCGCTCGATGCCTTTAGTAAATCTCGCCATTGCCTACCTTCACCTGTTGGCGATAGGTAATAAGCTTTTCTGTCACGAGTGTTTGTAGCGGTTATGAGCAACTCTCGCTCACCTAAACTGTTTTTAGCTGTTTTAAAGTCAAGAGCTCTGTTTACTTCGGTGGTTTTTTCAAAGTACCAATCTAAATCAACAATGTGTTTACCCATTAAACCACGGCCTAATTGAAAAAAACGCTTGTTACGCGAAAGCCCTCTAATTAAACGTTTTGCATAGCCTTTTTGGCGTGCTAAATAGCTAGTTAAATTTTGCGAGCCGGCGGAAGTGCCAATAAATAAATCAAATGGGTCGTAGTTTTGCTCTAACCACGCATCAAGTACACCGGCTGTGAATATTCCTCGTTGCCCGCCGCCTTCAGCTATCAGTGCAACTTTTGGCTGCGCTGTATGAGTAACTGAATTAGTCGTTGCGGTTGTTAGAGCGTTCACGGTGTACCTTCCTTTAATTTAATGATGTTTGGTTAATAACTACATTATAAAAAACTAAAGCAATGTCTTAAAATTGATTGTTTAAATCAGTTTGATTGATAAAACAGAACGATACATAATTTTAAACGGGCCTTGTCCTTGGCACTCATAGTATATTTAATTGTCGATATCGTTTGTTCAGACATCACTTAAAGCTAATAAGTTTGTATTCACTTTTAATGATGTCTATATACTAGCAAGGCCTGTGTGTACGCTTGCTTAACTAAACACCTCCTTTTTAAATTAGTGCTTTATTTCCATTAAAATTTCTAGGGCTCGGTGGCGTTTTTCGCTGTCGTATACGTCGTTTGTAAATATAAACTCATCCACTTCTAGCTCTTTGGCTATCATTTTTAATTTATGCTTTATACTCACATGCCCGCCAATAACGCTTAAGCTTAAAAAGCTTTCCACATGAGCGCGCTCTTGCTCACTCCATAAACCTTCCATACTCTCTACCGGTGGTTTTAACCACAGCTCTTTACCACGTATTAGTTCAAGTACCCGTTGCTTTGAGGTGGTAGATAGGTATTGCGCTTCTTCGTCAGTTTCTGCTGCCACCAGCGGTATAGCAAGCATTACATAGGGTTTATGGAGTACATTTGAGGCTTTAAATTCTCGTTTATATAGTGCGATTGCATCGTGTACAAAGCGCGGTGCAAAGTGCCCTGCAAATACATAAGGTAGCCCTTTTTTAGCGGCCAGTTGGGCGCTAAATAAACTCGAGCCTAATAACCAAAGCGGTACGTTTGTGTCCTCCCCCGGTATAGCACGTATAGGGTGAGTACCGTTATATGGGCCTAGTAATGTTTGCAGCTCTGTTACCTCCTCTGGGAAGTTTTCAGCGCGGCTCATATCATTATTCAGTGCACGGCTGGTTACCGGGTCACTACCTGGAGCGCGTCCAAGGCCTAAATCTATTCGTCCAGGGTATAAACTCTCTAATGTGCCAAATTGCTCAGCCACAACTAATGGCGAATGATTCGGCAGCATTATTCCACCGGAGCCAACACGTATACGCTGAGTTTTACCTGCAATATGGCCTACTAATATTGAAGTAGCAGCACAAATTATACCGGGCATATTGTGATGCTCAGCCAGCCAAAAGCGATTAAACCCTAATTGGTCAGCGCGCTGAGCGTATTTAGTGGTTTTATTGAGCGTATGAGAAACACTGTCCCCTTTGATCATGGGGGCAAGCTCTAATAACGAAAAGGGAATGGAAGATAACAAAATAGCAGCTCCTTAAAATGCACGCTAACAATGGGCTTCATCATCAGCATAAAACACTTAAATGGGTCTGCTATTTATTCAATTCAAGTTAGCTAACAGATAAAAGAAAAAATAGCGTTTAACTGTCTTACCTTAAGGTATTCATGCAAGTTCAGGGCTTTGCTGGCGCTCTTTTTTATAACTCTCTGAGTTCAGGCCTTTTTTCCAATAACCAGAAGAAACTATATTACAGCGCGGTATATCACACTCCTGCGTAAGAAAGGTTTTGGTTTTACGTACCAATCCTGCCTCTAATGCCATAAATACGATAGGTGGCTCACTTGTGACTGTTAAATTGTTAAGCGCGCTGAGCATATCGGCCTCGGGGGTATTTGTAATTAACCAAGTAACATCGCGCTGCGTGTGTAGATTAATTATGTCTTGCGCTGTAGGGGCATGCACAAAGGCGTCAATTTTTGCGCTGGCGGGTAACTGCTGCATGTAGCCCTTTATTGCATTAACTGAGGTTAAATCGCCTAACAATACATAATGCGGATGCTGGTAATTATCAAGCTTTTTAGGGCCAGGGCCCGCTACGCCTACGTTGTCACCAACTTTTGCAGTTACAGCCCATTGCGTAGCTGGGCCTTGGTGCATATTTATTACAAAGTCGAGCGTTATTGCACCGCTTGCCTCTTCAATGTCTCTTATTGTGTAAGAGCGCATACACGCGGTTTTTAAATTAAAATCAACTTTGCCATTTTGGGGGATAAGCACTTTTACATAACAACCAATATGCGCTTGTGTTAAATCCGAAAACTCATCAGAGCCTACAACAATGCGCTGTAAATGCGGTGTTATTTGTTCAGTACTTAGTACCGTAGCTTTGCGAACTTGTTTACCCATTTAAAATCACCTCGTTTAACAAAATAGTTAACTGCTGTTTAAAGCAAGCATTGCACAACGCCCCACTGGTTGATAAAATCAACTATAACAAACTAATTGACATTGTCAACCATTAGAGAGCTTATGAACACGCTTTTATCAAATACCCTATTTGAGCTGATGCAAAATTACCGCGTAACAATACGCGAGGCCATTAACGCAGGCGACCTTGGTATTAATGCTATGCACGTGCGTTGTATACACATTATTGCCAGTACATCTAACTGTACCGCTAACGACATTGTGACTAAAACACAGCGCGACAAAGCACAAATTGCCCGATTAATTAAAGATCTTATTGCCTTAAACCTTATTAATAAGCAAGCCAGTGAGCACGACAAACGATGCTTTATTTTGTCGCTCACTGAACAAGGCAACACACTGTTTGATAAGTTATTAGCCTCTGAGCAGCAAATAAATGAGCAAATGTGTAAAAACTTAAACCCGCAGCAAATCAAAGACTTTTTAGATACCGCGCAACAAATGATCAAAAACATGGCGTGATCTGTCTTTCATTTCTTGGCATAACTTACATAAAACGCATATACTGTACACTTATACAGTATATGCGTTTTAGGTTGTGTTATGTTTGTTATTCCCGTTTATATAGAAGCCGGTGTGTGTGGGTTTGAATCGCCCGCGGCGCAATACGCCGAGCTTGGTGTTTCGCTTGATGAGCTATTAATAAAGCACCCCGACGCCACCTTTATTGGTATTGCATCGGGTAACTCCATGCAAGAAGTGGGGATTTTTGAGGGCGACTTGCTTGTAGTAGACCGTGCTGAGGAAGCCGATAACGGCGATGTTATTGTTGCCAACTTAAATGGTTTATTTGTGTGTAAGTTACTTGATAAAACCAATGCGCGGTTACTTTCAGCATCGCCTTTACATAAGCCGGTACAACTAACCCCAGCTGATGAGTTTCAGTTAGAGGGCGTGGTTACACTATCAATTAGAATGCACCGCCCAAGCCCTGAGTTATTAAAATGTACGCCTTAGTCGATGCCGTTGCTTTTTATGCCAGTGCCGAAAAAGTGTTCGACCCTGCTATTCGCTCTAAACCTGTGGTGGTTTTAACTAATAACGATGGCTGCGTATGTGCGGTATGCCCTATTGCTCGGCACTTAAACATTCCTAAATTTGGCCCCTATTTTAAAGTTAAGCACCTGCTTGAGCAACACAAGGTGGTTGTACGTTCGAGTAACTATGAGCTGTACGCCGATTTAAGCGCCAAAATGATGAACATAATTGGCCGCTTTTGCGACACACAGTATATATACAGTATTGATGAGTCGTTTTTACACTTTAATGGCTACACACCCCTTATACAAAACTGGCATGAGTACGGGCATACAATAAGGCGTACCGTTTGGCGCGAAACTAAACTCCCTGTGGGTGTTGGTTTTGGCCCAACACCTACGCTTGCTAAAGCCGCTAACCATGCAGCTAAAAAGCTAAGCGGGTTTGATGGGGTGGCCGTTATAAATAACGAGCAAAGCCGCCAAGCAGTTTTACAAAGAATGAGCTGCGCCGATGTATGGGGCATAGGAAAGCGCCTAGCTAAAAAGCTTAACACAATGAACATACATACAGCATGGGATCTGGCACAGCAAAACCCTAAAACTATGCGCCGCGCGTTTAGTGTGGTGGTAGAGCGTACCGTAAGTGAGCTAAATGGTATAGCGTGTTTAACATGGGACGATGTACGCCAAGATAAGCGAGAAATATATTCTACTCGCAGCTTTGGTGAGCGGATCAGTGAGCCAACAGCTCTTAAAACTGCCCTTATTAACCACGTAACTACGGTTGCCAGTAAACTACGAGGGCAGCGCTCACTAGCAAAACAACTGTATATATTTGCCGCCACGGGCAAACATGAAGACCGCTATTGTAAAAAGTCGTTTATATATAAATTTGCCACCCCCACTAACGATACCTGCGTAATGGCCAATGCTGTATCAGAAGTATTTACTCATATTTACCAGCCAGGTGTACGGTTTTATAAATGTGGTGTAGGTGCTTTAGAGCTTACCTCGGTGCAGTACCAGCAAAACGATTTATTTAGCCAAAGTGCCGATAACCCTAAATTAATGCAGTGTCTTGATACAATAAACAACCGCTACGGAAAAGGCATACTCACTCTAGCCAGCAGCAAATTAAACCAAGGCTGGCATATGAACAGAGATTACTTATCGCCCCAATACACAACGCGCTGGCACGATATACCGCAAATTCATTGCAAGTAAATTAATCAACTTGTCTTGTAAATGTGCACTCTACTGCCGGGGTACTCTGCGTATATTTGAGCGTTGTAACACTGGTAAACTTAATGCTTTGTCTGATGGTTTTTTCGTTATTAGGGTCAATACAGCGGCTCATTTTTAAGCTGTTATCAACACCATCACTTTTGTACTTATAAGAGCTAGTTACAAAGCAAAAATTTGGCTTTTTAGTTGTACGGGTGCCGTTGTGTAGGCTTTCAAACGCAATATGCTCGCCTAATTTAAAACCCGCATCAGGGTAAACGGGGTTAATTAAACTCAACTGACTATCCACACATAAGGGGGAGTTAGCAGTTACCACCTGGTAATCGCCAAGCATTGTTTTTAATAACGGTATAAAACGGCTTTTATTACTCGGCGCAGCCAATGCAGATGCACTAATAAAGGTTGTCGAAATTAAAAAACAAAGTAAAGTTTTCATTAAGTGGGCGTATCCTCGTAATAAGTAACGTGCGGCGCTAACTTTTATAACTATAACAGAGATTTAATCTAAAAAAAGGACGCAGCACTTAGCATTATATAATGCAGTGTTATGGTTATGTTTTACGAGGAATAAAACAAAGTGGTTTATTTACTAAATAAATAAACCACTAAGAGACACTTTACTGCCAGTATTTTGCAAATAATTGCGGATAGCTTTGTTTTAAAAACTTGGGTTTGTCTTTAAAGCGCTTACCTGTAGGTTGCTCCCCTGAGGGTACAAAAGGTAATTCGTCATCGTTACGCTCTTCATAGAGTAAACCCGCAATTAAATCATACTCATCAATATAAGGGTAAGGTTGCTCATTTAAATAATACACTGGGGTGCACTGTGCAAGTGAGTCGGCGTTATCTAAAGCATTGTTAAATACTGTTTTTCCGCGGGAGATGAGCCAACACCTAAATTCGCTAAAGCCGTATTCATCGTTACAACCGGCCATAACAAATGCAGCGCCAAATAAATCCCAGGTAAAACATTTGCGCATGTGAATACCAAAAAACTTATCAAAAGCAATAAGCTGCTCATCAGTTAGCTCGCTCAATTTAGCTTTTAAGTTTTCGCTTACACTTTGTGGGTCGAGCCCAAGGTCGGGAGTAGTTACTAAGTCCCAAAATTCCTGCTCAGTTAACGCTGTCATTCTAAAATCTCTTTCACTCGACCAACTTGACCATCTTCTAGGCGTACTTTAATACCATGCGGGTGATTAGGTGATCTAGTCAATAAACGCTCGACTACACCTTGTGTTAATGTGCCGCTGCGTTGATCTTCTTTTAATACAATATTTACGGTTGTACCTGGTGTGATTTGCGAACGCGATGGAACAGCCATGCCTTACATCCTAAAAATAATTTTGGTAATTATACCGTCCATAGCTTGGCAAACCAATGTTAATCAACTAAAAACGCTATTTGGTTAGCCGCTACTGATAAGCTAATTTTGCTAAGTTCAGCGTTAATAATATCGACTAGCTGAGAAAAATGCGCCTCGGCATCGTGATAGGCTATATCATCTTCAAAATAGCAGCTTATTTTTAGTGACTTAGCTTCATTATTTAAATCAATGGTGTGAGTTAAATAGGCAAAACCATAATGAGTCGCTTTTATTTGCTCACAGGCGTGAGTGAGAGCTTGACGTATTTGTTTGTCGCGCAATTTTTGTGTTTTAGTCATAGATTATTGTGTTTGTTCGTTTTGCTGTTTTTTATATTCTTCGAAATTTTTATCTTGTTGTTCAAGGCACTCATAATACTCTTTATCAGCTTTATAATTACATTCATCAAGACGTGCCGATTGTATTTCGTGAAAGCGGGCATCAGAGCTACACCCTGCAAGTACCGATAATCCCACAAGTAGCAATGCACTTTTAGTTATTTGACTGATTATCATTAAATTCCCTTACATTTTTAGTGATAAAAATGGGTTAAATCACAACAATATTATTGTATATTAGCGCCATAAAACCTTACTTTGCATAGGATTCATAATTATGATGTCGCAGTTACAAAAGTTGTTTCAGCGTATAGACAAAAGCAAGATATTTCAATCATTTGTTATTGCTGTTATTGTTGTTTCTGCTCTTACGGTAGGTGCTCACACTTACTCACTTCACCCGACTGTAGAATTTGCCCTTAATTGGATGGATGTTGGGATCACTGCCTTCTTTTTAATTGAGTTAATTATTCGCTTTATTGCAAGTAAAGGTATAAAAGACTTCTTTTCAAAGGGCTGGAATATATTCGATACGATTATTGTACTTGGTAGCCTCTACCCTGCTGCAGGATCAACCATGTTACTTGCCCGATTGCTACGTATATTTAGGGTACTGCGTTTAGTATCTATGATCCCTGAGCTGCGTTTATTAGTTAATTCCTTGCTAAAAGCCATTCCGCAAATGGGCTATATAGCGCTGCTAATGTTTGTTATTTTTTATATATACGCAGCCATGGGCAGTATGATGTTTGCTGATATTAACCCAGTGCTTTGGCAAGATGTATCCATTTCAATGCTTACGCTATTTAGAATAGCCACCTTTGAAGATTGGACCGACATTATGTACGAAACTATGGCGGTGTACGAGCTGAGCTGGATTTACTACCTCACGTTTATCTTTTTAACTGCGTTTGTATTTTTAAACATGATGGTAGGTGCTATTTTAGAAGTAATGAGCGAAGAACATCGCAGTGCCCGTGAGCTAAAAGCAGATAATAACTCACTGCCTGCAACGCAGGGACAAGTGCTAGAGCTACAAGCGCAAATAGCTGAGCTAAAAACGTTATTAAGTAAAACATCAGAAAATAAAAATACACCTAGCTAAAAGCTCAAAAAGCCCTTTGTACTGAGTTAATACAAAGGGCTGTATGGAATACCAATTTGCAATAATACTTGCTCATTTTGCGGGGTTAAACGTGTCGCAACCTGAGTTAAAACACACTCAATTAGAACAACTAATAACGAATTTTTTTACCTGCTACCTAAACGTTTTCCCTCTTAAAATAAAGAGCTTAATTAAGTGAATTTGTGTTACTCGTCTTGTTGCTCTTGTGTGCTTTCAAATGAAATCACATTGTCAACCTTCATTTTAAATGCTTCAAAAAACGCGTTTTTTAATACCGAGATCACGGCTTCAAAAGTAGATACATCAGCGTTGTCTAGCTGTCCATCTATGGGCACCCGAGCAGCCACCAGCTCTGACTCGTCGTTTTCTAATAGCGCACCGAGTAAATCAATACTGCCTTCAAAAATAACGGTAAATAGGCCGTCATCATCTTTTTCTATATCTTCACGCCACGAAAAAACACTTAAGTCATGAACACCGGCTTTTACATATCCATTTAAGTTATTATTGTTAGCGGCCAACTCCATTGCGCCATCTATGCCGCCGGCTTCAATATCAAATGGGGTATACACTTTAAAAACAGTTTCAAGGTTTTTAACCGCAAAACGCTGCACTTCAACATTAAAATCAAAGTTAGCCTTATCGGTAAAGGGGTCTAATTTACCATTTAAAGACAACTTAGCTTCACCCATTAGTTGCCCCTCTACTTTTAAACTCGTAACTAAGGTTTTAGAGAGGTTTTGTGCATTGGTAATGTTGTTAATATTAGCGTTTATATTTGATATATAGGTAGGCTGCTCTCCTTCGCTGGTGGCATTAACTAGAGTTACTTTACCTTTCTCTATACGAAGCATATCGATTGAAAACGGTACCAGATCATTGGCAAGGCCTATCCACGTTGTTTCGTCTTTAACTTGTTGGTTTTGTTCAGCGGTTGATGGGTCCTTATCGTAAATAACAATTTCTGGGCGGGTAAAAGCCATGTTAGTGACTAGATTGCCCTTCAAAAGGGCAGACCAAGCAAGTGAAAAATCAAGGGTTTGTATCGCCAACAAAGGTTTAGGGGCTGATGTTGCATCTACAGCGTAAATTTCAACATCGTCAATCGCATAAGCACCACGATATAAATATAAATCTACATCACCAACATGCCCTGTTATGCCTTGGGTTTGCTCAAGTTGCTGATTTACATAATATTGCACGGCATAAGGGGCTATTGCTCTGAGTAAGATTAGCAGCAAGGCAGTAACCACCAAGGCATAAAACCATTTTGCGCGTGAATTTTTAAAAGTTGAAGCCATTATCTTTCCTTATGTGAAGGCTCATACCAATCGCTATAAAGACTCAATCAATTTGCTGAGCGATAGATGTTGCTACAAGCGTTAACATTTTAATTAGAAAAAATTAAATAACGCGTTTTTGCATCGCCGAGAACATGTGCTCACTCTCAAAGAGATAAGTTGATTAAAGCAATTGGTATAAATAACTCGGTTTAAGTAAAAAATACCTGTAAAAGTGAATTAAATACTCACAAAAAGCTGAAACCGAACGAATAAAGGTATATCACAATACTGTGAGCAAAAGGCATACCACGAGGCACAATACATAAGTATTAGCTAAATTCACTCAATACATAAACATTTACAAAAGCGACGGCTAAAAACACCTAACCCACTCGAATAAACTTATAAGCTCAACTACAGTAAAAGATAACTTACACAAGAACATAGACTCTATGAGCCCAATATTTTTTATTTTAATTACTCTTTTGCTAACCAGCATTATTTGGTCTGTTATATTTTTAATGGCGTGGTTTACACTAGGTAAAAAGTCGTATGCTTTATTTTGGGCTGGCGCGTTTATACTTTCTGCATGCCAATGGGGGACTATTTTATTGCGGTCTCACTTCGACTCAGACACCCTCTATTGGATGACAGGGGTCAGTTTATCTATGGGGTCTGTAATTTTGGGAACTTGGGGACACGCTATTCGAGCTCGAAGTCCTATTAATTTAAGGTATTTATTAGCATTAGCTGTAATTACCTTGGCCTCAGTTTATTATTATAAAGCCGTAGATGTTCATATAGGCTTATCCATGTCGTTGTATATTTATTACGATATTTTACTGCTACTGATCAATGCCGTCATCATCATAAAACATAAAGCTAAATCGCTACCTGCCGAAATTGGAGCTGCCATTACTTACACTGTGTGTGGAGTGTGTTTATTTATTGCTGCGACGATTGCACTTATGCAAGGCAGCCAAGTAAACCAAGCTTATTTAGATTTATACACACTCATTAATTTTATCACAGTCCCGACTGCGCATGTCGGTATGGCGGTGTTTATTATTTTTATAATGGCTTCAGACTTAGCCCAAGAAATGCAAAAACTGGCCATGACTGATGTACTCACACAGTGTATTAACAGACGTGGCTTTTACGACATTGGCCAACAAAAAATTGAATCTCAACTTGGCTGTAAACAGCATGTATCCCTTATATATTGGGATATAGACTCATTTAAAAATATAAATGATGACTATGGACACGCCGCAGGAGACGAAGTGCTAGTCCAAGCAACTCAGCGTATAAAAATGTGTTTACAAAAAGACGATATTTTTGCTCGACTAGGCGGAGAAGAATTTGTCATTCTCATAGCTAGAGACTCAGAACTAAAAGCAAAGCAGTTTGCTGATAAACTGCGAGAAACTCTTGCGAGTAAGCCTATTGAATACGAAAAGCAATGCATAAATGTTACGGCAAGCTTTGGGGTGATCAGCATTAAGTCTGTTAACACGCCAATTGATAAAGCAATAGATTTAGCAGACAAAGCGTTGTATATAGCAAAACACGAGGGGAAAAATAAAGTAGCGTATGCAATGCCACTTAACTAAAAAGAGTTAGCAATATGCTAACCCTTTTTTAAAACATACCAGCTTATAATGCAGCAGTTATTCACCATCTACAATAATGCGCAGCATACGACGAAGTGGCTCTGCCGCACCCCATAACAGCTGATCGCCCACAGTAAATGCGCTGATGTATTTAGGGCCCATAGCAAGTTTACGAATACGCCCAACAGGAATACTTAATGTTCCCGTAACTTTAACTGGTGTTAAGTCGGTAGCACTAATTTCGCGCTCATTAGGAATCACTTTAACCCACTCGTTATGCGACGCTAAAATTTCTTCAATTTTTTCTACGCTAATATCTTCACGTAATTTAATGGTCATCGCTTGGCTATGACAACGCATTGCACCAATACGTACACATAAACCATCAATGGGCACTGGCTGTTTAGAGGAGCCTAAAATTTTGTTCGCTTCAACTTGAGCTTTCCACTCTTCTTTAGATTGGCCACTTGGCATTGGCACGTCAATCCAAGGAATTAAACTACCGGCTAGCGGCACGCCAAATTGGTCTTGTGGTAAATCGCTTGAACCCATTTTTTCGCTCACTATTTTATCAATTTCTAAAATAGCTGAACTTGGGTTATCTAGTTGCTCGGCAACGCTTGAATGAATAGCGCCCATTTGTGCAATAAGTTCTTTCATATTACGAGCGCCGGCACCAGAGGCCGCTTGGTAAGTCATTGGGCTTACCCACTCAATTAGGTCTTGCTCAAACAAACCACCTAAAGCAAGTAGCATTAACGATACGGTACAGTTACCACCCACAAAAGTTTTTACGCCTTGCGCTAAACCTTGTTCAATGACATCTTTATTTACAGGGTCAAGTACAATAATGCTGTCATCAACCATACGAAGTGCAGAAGCTGCATCAATCCAGTAACCATCCCAACCCGATTCGCGTAATTTAGGGTAAACCGCTTTGGTATAATCACCACCTTGACAGGTAACAATAATATCCATTTTAGCAAGTTCATTTACATCACTTGCATCTAATAACGGTTTTGCGTCGCCCGCAATATCTGGGCCGAGTTGCCCAGCTTGTGAGGTGGTGAAAAAGGTGGTGTCGATATGAGCAAAATCACTTTGCTGTTGCATACGTTCTAATAACACAGAGCCAACCATGCCACGCCAACCGACTAATCCTACTTTTTTCATTGTTTTTTCCACTGTTTGATTCATAAAAGATGCCTTAATACATTAAAAATTAAAATTCATTGCGTGAGAATTAATTTTTATTAAAACCAATCATATTAAGTTATTAATCATTTATAGCGGTAAATTAATAGCGAGATAACAAGGCATAAATTTTTATATGTAGCTGTTATACATCAAAAATTTATAACGCCGTTCACGTTTTATTTAGCACACTAGAATAACTAGATATTTAAGTTGATTAGTATAGAGCTAACCTACCACCCCAAGCGCCCTAAAACTAGTGAATAAAGCGAAACTTAAATATTTTTCATAGTCATAAAAAAGCCCTGTATTAAATACAGGGCTAATCGGTAGTTAGGTTTTATTATACCCCCTTCCTTGGGAAGAAAATTAAAACTCGTAGCTGTAACTTAAATCAAACGTTACACCTTGCTCTTTTGAGCGCACTATAATGTCTGATTGTGTTACCTCTTGATCTTCATCGAGTAAGTTTTTAACTTTAAACTTAATCTTAGAATTAAAATCAGGGTAATAAGTATAAACTAAATCCAGTGAGTGAAATGGTTGCTCATACGCATCATCTCTATTAGCAACACCGGCTGCTAAAATTCGCTCACCAAATACGTTATAAACTAATGAACTGCTGTGCATGCCATCTAATGAATCGTAGTTTAATTGTAAATTAACTACATATTCAGAGTGGCCCGTCATACGTTTTTTAGGATTAGTTAATGTACCCGCAAGTGCTGGGTCAATAGACGCTTCAGAATCACTCAATGTGATATTACCGCTAGTAAATAGGCCTTCACTTACAAAGGTTAAGTCTTGTAGCCATTCAGCTTCAATACCATAAACTTTTGCTGTTTCACCATTTATAAACGATGCTGAGTAATCTTCATCACCAATGTTTAAAACTGTTTCTATTGGCGCTGTAATATCTTTATAAAACGCCGCTACGCTAAATGAATTACCAGCTTGTCCGTAATATTCATAACGTAAGTCGTAGTTTTTAATTGGGCTACTTTTTATACCTGTGCGACCAAACGTTCTAATGTCGGTCAATGGGTCGTAATATGTAACTGGCACTACTTCACGAAAATCAGGGCGTACTACTGTTTCGCCGTAACCTAAGCGCACCTGGTAATCATCGCCCCCTATATAGGTAACAGACAGTGCCGGATACCAATCATCGGAAATAACAGAGCCTGCTTGAATTTTGTCTGGATCGTAAAAGGTATTTAAATCTTCTTCATCAAAAATAAGGCTCGATGTACCGATAGAAGATTGTTTAAATTCTTCATAACGAATACCACCGCTTATTCTTATCCATTGATCATAAAACACATCAAACGACGCATAACCTGCATCCACCTTTTGCGCAGCAACGTAATCATCAGCATCTGGGGCTGTTGGCTCATTAAAATCAACTAACACAGCGTTATTATCAATAAAATCGTCAGTTAAAAAGCCACTATTATTAAGCGCATCATTGCTACCATCATTTATTGAAATACCTGAGCCACCACTATTGTTTATAGCAAAGCTTGAGGTATTAAATATCCGGGCTCTGTCAGAAAAATCGTAACCAACTTTAAACTCAACTTCCATAGACTCTAAGCTAAGCGGCAACGTTAAGTTACCACCGTACGATTTAACACGCTCTTCCATATTGGTGTATGACATAATTACACGGTTATCATCGCCTGTAATAGTCGAGCCGGCATAGCTGCCATCACTATTATAAGTGTCACGAAACTCAAAATCGGCACTGGTAGGTATATCAGTCGTTGCTTTAGCTTCGGTGTACTGCCAATCGGCACCAATACCAAAATAATCTAAAAAGGTATGTTGGCCCATAACTTGAGTAATGTTCAATTGGCGTTCTTCGTAATTAAACTCATGATTACGGTTTGCAATCCCATCACCCGCAATACTAAACGTAGAACTACCCGCAGGGCTTTGCGAAATAGCAATTTCAGACTCATCTTCATTATCAATAATGTAAAGCTGTTGAGCAGAAATACTGTGCGTACCTAAACGGTATGACAAGCTTAATGAACCGTTATAACTTTCGGTTTCCGTTGTCACTTGCGAATTTTTGACTGTGTTGTAACACGAGTTACTCACATCTTCACTGGTCGCTAACGAGGTTGTACAATCTACATTGCCTTCTTCGTTTTCCAAATCTTGGGTGATAACTGAGCTAAAACGTTCTTCAAAATCCCATTCGTTTTTGTAAGCACCTGCCAGTAAAAACCCAACCTTGCCACCAAAATAGCTCTCTTCAAAGCTATCACCATAATGGGCTTTAATATTATAACGCGGGTCTAACGACTCTTCTTTTAACTCATAATCGCGAGGAAGCGACTTTAAAAGTGCGTTATTAACAGCGGTTGCTTGTTCTGCACGTGTTAAATCGCCATCTTCAAAGCCTTCACGACTAACAATATTGCCAATACTAAAATCACCACGGTATGTTGAAATAGCCTGTGATAACTCACTTGGAATGCCACTTTCGTTACGATTGTAGGTAAAGCCATCACTTGATGCCGTATCGTAACCTGCACCTACTTCAATGCCTGCGGTAAATTCACTCGGGGCGGTTTTAGTTCTAATATCTATATTACCGCCACCAAACGCTGCTGGCATGTCTGGAGAGTAAGCTTTTTGAACAGCCATACTTTCAATAATACTGGCAGGGAAAATATCCAGCGGAATAACGTTACGGGTTAAATCTGGGCTTGGTATGTAAGCGCCATTTAAACGCGCACTAGAGTAACGCTCACCAAGGCCCCTAACGTAAATAAACTTACCATCAACAAGTGTTAGGCCTGTTACTCGACGAAGCGCAGATGCTGCATCACTGTCGCCCGTGCGTGATAATTGTTCAGAGCCTAAAATATCGGCAACAAAGGCTTGATTTTTACGTTCTTCTACAACTGCCGCAGCGCTCCCTTGTAAACGCGTACCTACAGCAACAACTTCTTCTATTTCTTGTTCGTTTGTTAACTGTTCATCGGCTTGTGCAGCAATTAAGCTAGTCGAATGAGCGACTAAACCTAAACTAATTGCCCAGGTAATATGATTGAGTCTATGCTTTTTAGACATGAGATAATCCTAATCAGGTTATACAAAAGAGGCGCCTGACGCTTAAATAACAAGCCACAAGGCGCCTTTAATCAGAGGTTATAATGGGGTGCTATTTAGTCAGCATTTGCTGCTGTAACAGCCGCTTCAACCCATTTATACCAGCTAGAGTCTGTATCCTGATCCGATACCGCACCAATGTAGTTTACGCTTTCAAAAAATGAATCGCTTGTGCTTAAGTCTGTTGCTGTAACCGTTACTTCGCTCGCCGCGGTGTTCGTTGCAAAACCGTTATCTGCAAGTACTGCAACATCATCAGTTAAGATTTGGTTAGCACCATCATTTTCAAACCACGCTGTTTTTGTTTGACCTTCTAATGGGCCGCTTGCAAACGTATCTGTATCAGTAAAGTTTGCAGAACACGCCATTACAGAGCTTGTGAATGAGATTTTATCTGCTTGTGCTTCACCATCGCCCGAGAACTCAATACATTGCGTGTTAGTTGCGTTTTGCTTAACGATAACTGTGTTGTAAATGCTTGAATTAAATTGGTCATCAAACTTGTAAGCTTGTGAAGGGTCGTCATCACGTACCGAGTTACCATCTGTAGTTACAACCGTTACATTGGCCACCGTTGGGTTAGATGGAGACACTTGATCGGTAGAAGAACCTTTAACACCATCAGACTCAAAGCCATTGTTACCCATGTTAACTACAGTGCCGTCATTTAAAGTTACAGTACCGTGTTGAACAAATAAGTACTGAGCTTTACCTTGCCAACCTGCGTCAAAGTCAAACGAATCATCTTGTGTATCTGTTACCGCTACGTGTTTAAGCGTTGTAGCACCGCCAAAAATTTCAATACCGTCATCAAAACCTTGGTGAATGTGTAGGTAATCAAACTCAGAACCAGAGCCAACTGCATTGAGTGTTAGTGAATTCAAATCATCGCCTTCACCACCAACGCGAGGGCCTGAACCTGCGTACCAAATTTTAGCCCATTTAATATTACCGCTAGAGTCTGCATTATCGTTACCACCAAAGTAACTTGTAATACCTTCAGAGGCTACGTTACACGTACCACCGTCACGCTCTGCATCAGTACATTGGTCAGTAATGCCGTTACCATTAATGATGATACCGCCCCAATCTGCGTAGCGTGCGCCTTCGCCTGCTGTATCAAAACGGTCAAACGCGTTTGCAGAAGTAAATACAACCGGCTTTTCTTCAGTGCCTACTGCTTGAATTTTTGCACCACGTGCAATGCGTACAATTGCTTCACCTGAGCCAAATGCTAAAACGGCACCTGGTTCAACAGTCATTGTTGGACCATTTGCTGGTACTTCAAAGCCATCTACAGTGCTGCCGTCTTCGCCAATTTGTAATGCATCTTCAAAAACGTGAACACCGCCATCAGGTAGCTCAGCGAAAGTAATGTTGCTTGTGATAGAAATTGTTTTACTTGCAAACGAGTCGTTGTATAAACAATCAATGCCACTTACTACGCCTGTTACCGTACCTGCATCTGATTCGTAGCTTGCACAAACAGTTTCTTCTTCAGTTGTTGAACCAGTTGTATTGTTTGAATTATTAACACTGTTATCTGTTGTTGAGCTGTTATCGTTTACAGTAGGTGTAATTTCGATATCGCCACCACAGCCAGCTAGTGTCATTGCAGTTGCTACTAGGCTGACCTTAAATAAATCAGATAATTTCATTGTTCACTCCGTTAAAGTATTTAATTATTTTGTTAGTGCATTAAGTAAAAACTTAAGTCACTTTAAGGCACGATACTCATGCATTAAGGTGACCTGAGTTATCGGATGCAAATAAGATACTGCAGGGATATGACAAAGCAGTTACACTTTAGTAACCATAAGATGACAATAGTAATTAATTAAAATTCAAAAACTTAAATATTTTAGCAACGAAAAAAACCGCCCTAAGGCGGTTTTGGTGTTGCGATTATGAAATAGTTTTGCACGCGTTACTTTTTAATGAGTAAAGCGCTTTAAAATTTACAATAAAGCTGTTTTGAGAGTTTCTGCATGCACTTTTTCACGCTTTACATATTTGATCCACTGTTGTGCCAAACGCTGAGATTTTTTATGTTTTTCAGCCTGTTCAAACGCTAAAATTGACGCATCAAAATTTTGCATGTTGTACTGCGCCATACCTAACGCAACGTAAGCATTTGATTCAAAATCAAGACCGCCTTTATCAAGCGCTTTACGCGCAGCATCAGCGGCTTCTTCGTATTGCTCGGTGTTAACGTAAACTTCAGCTAGGCGTTGATCGTACTTACCATGCTCTGATAGGTCAGCCGCTTTTGCAAAGTAGCTAATCGATTTTTCATCTTCTTTAGCTTGAATCATGGCCTCTGCAATAAAGGCATAGTTTTTCGCTGATTTTTCTACAAGGCCTTTTTCTATCGCATCACTCATTGTTTTAGCTGCTTTATATGCCAGGCCGTTATAAAGGTAAGTTTGCGATAACTGCCTCAAGTCAGACTTGGTTTTTAAAAAGCCTTGTTGATACGCCGCTTCTATTACGGCGAGTTGCTCTTTTTCTTTGCCGGTTTCTCCGTACATACCAGCTAGCTGAACCCAATACTCTGGTTTATTGTATAGCTTCACCATACGTTCAAGTACAGCGACTACTTTGTCAGTTTGATTAAGTGAGTAATACATAGCACGTTGTAATACAAGCCAGTTTTCTTTAGGGGTTTTACCTTCGCTGTCACTAAGCGCAATCACTTGATTGATGTACTCAAGCCCCTTTGAGTATTCTTTTAACTGGTAGTAAGTTTGCGCTCTAAGTAGGTAATACCCTTCAGTAATCGGTTTGGTATTTATTTCATCCCACTTATCTAAAAACGCAATTACCTTTTTATACTCACCATTCGCCATTGCAAGCTGCGCTAAGCTAAACGTGGTGCTTAAACGTAATGATTCAGGAATAGCCTCCTCGGCTACCACTTTTTCAAACGAGGCAATCGCTTTTGGCAAATCATTTTCGTTGTAATAAATAAAGCCGTAAAAGTTATGCATCATCGCAATTTCGTACGAGTTCATACTAGACGCTCGCTCTTGAATGCTATCAAGTGCTTCAAGGCCGCCTTTTACATCGCCCTCGTCGGCAAGCTTTTGCGCACGAGCGAGCTGGCTATATACCTTTTCGCGCAGTGCGGGGACACGTTTTGTTTTTTGCTCAGCATGGGCAATGGCTACGTTTAGCCCAGGCATAAGGCTGAGTGTACTTGGCACCACAATACTTGTACTCACTGCAGCAGTACAAAATAACGTTATTTTTAAAAATTTAGCTGTAGGTAGTAATTTCATAATCGCCTCGCTATTTCATCCAATTAAGATATGTTAACCATTAATTTGGAATGATATTTTGTTTTGAACACCGGCTACTTCAACGGCTTCACCATTTACTACACGCGGTTTATATTTAAATTTAAGTGCAGCATCCATCGCAGCTCTATCAAAGAGTGACTCGGGAACCGCTTTTACTACTTGAGGGTCGCGCACTGTGCCTTGCTTAGTTACTGTAAATTCCACAATGACATAGCCTTCAATACCACGCGATAACGCACGACGCGGATACACAGGGGCTACTTTTACAATGGGTAGGTATTCACCATCACTTGTTTCAAGCGCTAATCCACCTGCTAAATCAACATCGCTGCTTACATCGGCACCAAAATCAAAATTATTGCTGGCCGCGTTTGCATCATTATTTTGCATTTGCGGTGACTCCATAGGCGGTGGTGGCTCTTTTGGAGTGGGTGGCTTTTGTGGTTTACGTTCTTTCTTTTGTACGGTTTCTTCTTTTTTCAAACGTACAAAGTCTAAAACGTTTCCTTTTACTGGCTCCGACATGGCACCTTCACCACCGGTGATCAGTGCCTGCATGCCCAAAAACAGCATAAAGGTCACTACACCCGCCACTATTAATGCTACTAAATATCGCAACATGACTAACCCTTAAGACGCATCTTGTGCAGCAATTGACACATCAAATGCACCCGCAGCACGCGACGCATCCATTACTTTTATTAACATATCAGTGGTGGCTTTTTTATCAGCCTGAATGACCACGCTCCCTTGTGGGTTTTCAGCTTTTAAGCGCTCAATATTCGCTTGCACTGCACGTACATCGATTTGACGTTTATTAATCCAAATTTCGCCCTTATCAGAAATAGCCACTAAAATATTAGCGCGTTCTTTTTTAACCGCTGTTGCGGCTTCTGGGCGGTTTACATCAATACCGGCTTCTTTTACAAATGAAGCGGTAACAATAAAGAAAATAAGCATGATAAATACAACGTCTAGCATTGGGGTCATGTTAATTTCTTCTGCGTCATCTTCTTGAAATAGATTTCCTAATGGGGCTCTCATCATTATTCTCCTAGGATGAGCGACTCTATAAGCCGCTTATCAAAATATTACTTAATGGTCTAAAACCATGCTGTCTTGTAGTAGTTCAACTTCGCGCTTGGCTTTGCGCTGTAAAAACGTAGAGGCAAATACACCCGAAAGTGCACCCACCATACCTGCCATGGTTGGAATAGTGGCTTTAGAAACACCTGATGCCATAGAGCGCGCACTGCCCGTACCGGTAATAGCCATTACATCAAATACTTCAATCATGCCGGTTACTGTGCCTAGCAGGCCAAGTAGCGGACACAATGCAACCATTACATTTATCAGCGCTAAGTTGGTGTCTAAACGCATTGAGGCACGAGAGATCATTGCCTGGCGAATTTGTTCAGCATTCCAGCTATTGCGCTCAGCACGGTTTTTCCACTGCGCTTTTAGCTTTTGCTTGTAACGACTAAAACCTTTGAAAAAATATATAAATCGCTCGAGTATCAATAACCACATCGCGAAGATTAACACCCCGATGACCAAGAGGACTTGGCCACCAGTGTCGAGAAAATCACGGATAGCATTGATTGAGTCAATCAATAGCACCATGGTTTATGCTCCCTTCTCGCTTCGCTGTGCGATAATACCTGCGCTTTGCTCTTGAATAGTAAGCAAAATGTTTTTAGCGCGGGTATTAAGTAGGGTATATAAAAATACCGTAGGAATTGCGACAACTAAGCCTAGCACCGTTGTTACCAATGCTTGCGAAATACCACCAGCCATTAGTTTAGGGTCGCCTGTACCAAATAATGTGATTGCTTGGAAAGTGTTGATCATACCGGTAACGGTACCGAGTAAACCTAGCAGCGGTGCCACTACTGAAATAATTTTAATAAGCGTTAAATTACGCGTTACTTTTGGCATTTCACGTAAAATTGCCTCGCTTAATTTAAGCTCTAATGTGTCGTGGGCCACATCAGGAAACTGATCTTTTACTTTCATTACGCGGCCAAGTGGGTTGTCATCGCGTGCTACATCATCTTTAAGCTGACGACGTACTTTACCGCCAATAACCAGTAATGAGAAAAAACGCTCAAGTGAGATAAGTAAAGCAATGACACCTACACCCAAAATAACATAACCGACTGTGCCACCTTGATGTACACGCTCTTGCGTATCGGGTGCTTGCACTAATAAGCCTAAAATTGAGCCACCGGTTGGGTCAAGCGCAAACTGTACAACACCGCTTTTAGCATTTTGTAACTCTTCAGCAGTTGCAGTAAAACGTGCTACAGGCTGGCGATTTAACTCGCTTAAGGTATTTGTTACTGGGTTAAATTCTAGGTATTTACCGTTAGAGATTAAGTTAAAAGCACCTACACGCACCACTTCTTGTTGTGCTTTTTCACCACCTTGTACAATTACATCGGTAGTAAAGCGACTAACTTTGCCTTGCTCTGTCATTTCGCGTTGTAGCTCAAACCATACTTTTTCAATATCTTCGATAGAGGCAAGCTTTGAAGTAGAACCCATTTTTTGAGCAAGCTCATCCATAAAAGTACTACGCCCCGCAATTTCAGCTGATACCACAGAAGTTGCAAACTTATTGCTAGAATCCCCTGCAACTTGCTGAAGCACGCCAAATAGCTCTTTTAAAGAACCCATTCGTTTAGACAGTGTATCTGTTAGGTTAGCAAGTTTAATTTCGTTTTCTTCAAACTGTGTTTCTAAGCGCTCAGACTCGCCAAGCATTTGATTACGCTTTGCTTGTATATTGTTAAGCATTTGCACTTGTTCGTTTTGGCGCGCCATAAATTCTTGTTCGCGTTGCCTGTTTTGCGCGCTTTGAGCCGATTTGCCTTCTTCAAGTGTTTTTAATAGTGAGTCTAAATTAATAGGCTCAGCTGCCACACTTGCGCCTGCAAAGCTTAGGCTTGCAGCAAAAAGGGCCATTTTTGTCATTTGAGTAAACAGTTTCATCTTCAACCTCTTATTCTGCTGCGTGTACTGGCAGAGTTAACATATCTGGGGCAAGCTGCTTACGCGCGATGCGTAAACCTTTATTAATTTGACTAATTGTGGAATCTGGTAAAGTAGAAAACGACTTAGTGTCGTTATCCCAACTACCAGCTTGCTTACCATCACGTGTTAAATAAATAAGCTCTAAGCGGCCAATGCGTAAAAAGTCTACTTCACGCTCTTTACCATCTACCGTTAGCAGTGAGGTGTAGGCTTCAATAGTGCGTCCATAATCAACTTCTACTTGGTATGCTTCTAATACGCGGCGGAATTTTTCGCTTGAGTTAATATCTGCACGGTCCATCATGGTGTTTAAAGAGCGAATACGCTCAGTGCGCTCTTCTTGCAAAAATGGCACATCAAGGGCTACAAATTGCTCAAGCCCTTCAATCATGCGCAGCATTAGTGGGGTGATCTGGCGTTCAATAATAGAGACTTGATCCATTGATAGATTAAGTGACTCCATTTCTTCAATTTGATTATTTAACTGTTTAGTTAATTGCGCGTTATAAACAGTTAAGCCATCGATTTCTTTATTGAGGACTTTAAACTGTTGAAGACGTCCTTGCATTGAATCAGCAATCTTGTCTATTTTTGTTTGTGATTGCGCAGCTGATTTATTTATTTCACTGCTTTTATCGATAACCTTTTCTAAATCATTGGCATGCACTGCAGCACTTGCTGCTACAATACCTGCTAAGATCAATGGTTTAACGCCTTTCATCGCATACACCTTTACTCGTTAATTAGCGGATTTGCTAGTTTGTTTTTTTAGCCTAAACTGACTTCTTTTAGGCTAAAGATTTTCAATGAGTGAAATTGTATAGAGGAATAATGACAGGCATGTTGCGCAAAAAAGTCTGTTTTATTACAGCTGTAACAAAACAGACTCACTGCGAGTATTGAGGCGATATATACTGGGTAAAACAGTAAATAGATGTAACGTGTTAGCCCATTAGGCCAATAAACTATTAATCGTGTTTAGGGTTTGCTGATGGTCGGTGTAATTTATTTTAATTGCAATGGCTTTATTATCAGTTATTAATACTAACGAAGGAAAGCCTTGTATTGGCAAACTTGCATTAAATGCTAACTCCGCATGTAATTTCTGATTCAAAGCCTCTGAGTAAAGCTCTTCAAAAAACTGTTGTTTATCTAAGCCGATTTTTTCAGCTAAGGTAATGAGGGTACTTTCATCAGATGGGTTTTGAGCATGCAGATAATAAGCATGTTGAATTGCCTCTATCATTTGTGGCTCTTTATTATGCGCTCTGGCAATAATTGCTGCTCTGCAGGCTGGATAAGTCGAGCGCCTTGGCTGACAAACCTGCCAAAAATCAAAATTAAACTGTGTTCCCAACATCGCACTAATTTTATGCCACGTGCTTTGGAGCATGGCGCGCATATTTTCTGGCATCGGCTCTTGGCTATCTGGCGCAAGCCCCCCTACTCTGTATTCTATTGTCAGCTGCGAAGACAGCCCAGCTTTTAGCTTTAACCACGTTGGTTTATAGCCCCAACACCAACTGCACATAGGGTCATGTACATAAATAAGTTTAGTTTTACTCATAGGGCTCCTGCGTGTGTTTTGATACAACTCGATTTCGGCCTCGCTCTTTGGCAAGGTATAAGTATTCATCTGCCTGTTTAAGTGCTGCGCTAAAATGTTCCACGTTATCCACCTGTGCCACACCTATACTACAGGTAATAAATACCCGCTCATTATCATCTGTTAAAATAGCTTGCTTTGCGACACACTGTTTAAAACTATCGGCTATTTTTGTAGCTGCTGAGGCCGTTTCCTTAGGTAAGATAACCACAAATTCTTCACCGCCATAGCGTGCTTTGACTGCAGAGCTTGGAAATTGTGAGTCGAGTAATTTTGTAAACTCAATCAATACAATGTCACCAAAATCGTGGCCATAGGTGTCATTTAGTCGTTTAAAGAAATCCAAATCAAGTAACAAAATAGAAAACGGCAGGTATTTTTCAGGCGTTTTAGCGGCTAATTTTAAAAAGTGAGCAGAGATAAAACGCCTGTTCGCGCCACCCGTAAGCTGATCAGTATAGGCATCTTGCGTTTGTGCAAGCGTTATATCGGCAATGGCCAAGTGGCTTTTAAACCGAAAGTATTCGCCAATAAACGAAAAAATAAATACAAGCGTAAACAACGCTAAAAAACGAGACTTTTCAACGCTACCATAAGCAACTTGCCCAAAATCAGGTCCGTACAAAATAACGCTGCAACACAATAATAAACCTAAGCCAAGCCTACAGCCATGCTTTACGCCTAATGCTGCAAAGCACACCACTGGGTAAAACATAAGCCAATAAAGCGCTGTATTTTCTTTCCCTCCCGTGTAAGTCAATGCCACACACATGATAAATACAATACACATACTTATTAATGCAACCATTTCAAGTTTGGCCGTTTTTATAAAATAAAAAGCGCCACTAATAAGGGTAATGTTTACCGCTATTAACGAAACAGTGAGTATGGGCGAATACACCTTGTAGTTAAACACCACCAACATGGAGATAACAATAATAGCAATGGCTATCATGGTAAATAACGAAAACGCTTGGCGCTGTTTATCCGAGCTATACACCTTATCGATGTTGATAAGGCTTAACCAACTTTGTCCTGACACTGATTTTTTTGCCATATTTTAAACTCTAAACTTTTGAACCACGTGTGCTAAATTGCAACTTAAGTTTAGTACATTCAGTATAAGTGTTTTTTTAAATTTTTTGTGCGATAGCGAGGGCCAAAGCTTAATACTTAAAAACGCTTTTTAGCACTGATTTTTGCCCACTATAACTAATCAAACTTTGTTTCACTGATCCGATAATGGTTTTGTACTGGTGAATAGTTGCCAAACTTATCAATACAATTTTTTGCATTTACACGGCGCACTGCTAACCACTTGTATGTAATTTTTGAAGCAATGCCTATTTAATTGGCCGAAGCCGATTTCGAGGAATTATTTATTGATAAGGCCAAAGAAACAATACGGTGCGAGTTAAAGTTGGGTGAGTACAGCATGAACGCCTTTTTTAATTATTTGTTATAGCGTGTATTTTTAACAAATATTTAAAGGTGTGTCGCTAATAACAAGTTAGATAAGCTCTATTTGAACTTAAAATAAGAATAAAGAACCAGCTATTTGATGATACATATTGAATATACGACAATATTTGCGGTCAAAACTAAATTTATTGGAACGTTCCTACAAATTTGTTATAAAAAAGCGACTGAATACGTATTCAGTCGCTCTTACATACAAGCGTATTTACCATTTTTTAGCTAAACGAACCACGTTCAAGCCATACCAAGCAATAAATACGTAACACACTAGCGGAACAAAAAAGCTTTTCTGTATATTAACAACATCAGCAATGTACCCTTGTAATAAAGGCACCAATGCCCCGCCGACAATTGCCAAACACAACCAGCCAGACCCCTTACTAGTCAATGATCCTAAGCGCTCTATAGCAACAGAAAAAATAGTTGGGAACATAATTGAGTTAAATAAACCAATTGCAAGAACCGCGTACAGCGCAACATTACCTTGTGTAAATATAGTCACAAGTAATAAGGCAATTACCATACAGGCATTAAAAGCCAACGCTTTTGAAGGCGCTATCTTTTGCAGTAAAGCTGAGCCAATAAAGCGACCAACCATAGCTCCGCCCCAGTAGTAGCTGATTAGTGCGGCAGCAGCGTGTTCTTCAAGCCCTGCTATATGCGCTTCACCAAAAAAGTTAACTAAAAAACTACCAATAGCAACTTCACCACCTACATAGCAAAAAATAGCCAGTACACCCATTGTTAAATGGGGTGCTTGTGTTAATGAACGAGTTTCATTAATTGGGTTATTTTCTTCTTTATGCCCTTCTATGTCAGGCAATTTAATAAAGGCGAACACAATCGCAATAATCAGTAAGGCCGCTGCTAACATTAAATAAGGGACTTTTACAGATTCAGCGCTTGCGGCACTGGCCGCTAGTGTTCCCGCTGTACCAAAAAAGAGTATTCCCCCAACATACGGGCCTACTGTTGTACCTAAAGCATTAAGCGCTTGCGCTAAATTTAGCCTTGATGACGCGGTTTTTTCAGGCCCTAAAGCAGCTACGTACGGGTTAGCAGAAACCTGCAAAACAGTTACACCGGCAGCAAGTACAAATAATGCACCTAAAAACAACCAGTATTCATGCACCACTACTGCAGGGTAAAACAGCATACAGCCAATTGAGGCAACCACTAGGCCGGTTAGTATGCCTTTTTTATAACCTAATTGTTTAACCAATATTCCAGCCGGAATAGAGACAATAAAATAGGCGCCAAAAAAGCAAAACTGTACCAGCATTGCTTCAAAGTAAGTTAGGTCAAAAACGCCTTTAAGACGAGGAATTAGTACGTCGTTTAAAACAGTAATAAAACCCCATAAAAAAAACAGTGTGGTCATTGCAGTCAGCGGTAACAGGTAATTTTTATTTTGTTGCTCTTTGACCGCAAATGATTGATTGGTATTTATTTCACTCACGTCATTTTCACTCCATTAACAAGTTGAAAATGATTTTACACGTTTAAGGCATATTAAAAGCACAAAATAATTGGAACGTTACAATAAACCACATTCATTCATTAAGGTTTTTTTGAGCCTTTGTGTTTCGCCACTATTTTTAAACTTGTACAAAGCCGTATTAATATCTTCTAGAATAGATAACCAATTAGGCGTTTTTTTGCTAATAGCAAAGTAGAGGGGGTTAAACTGAATTGGGTGACTTTCTGGTTCAATAGCACTGAGTAAAGCCTGTTTCTCGTTATCGGGTAAAGAGGCATATTTAACCGAGTAAATCAGTACAGCGGGATCGCCTATAATTAAATCCACACGCTCAGCCGCCAGTAATTTTACAAGCTGTAAATCATCAACGGCGTTAATAATAATAAATTCGTTATTATCCATCATGGCATCAAACTCAGGCGTATTTTGATAGCCTCTAACTACCCCAATACGCGAGCCCTTTAATGACTTTAAATTGCCATTAAACCTATCGGGCTCGCCTCTGCGTTTTAAAAAGCCTATATTGCCGCCTTCAAACGAATTAGAAAGGCCAAGTAATTTTCGACGAGTTTGGTGTGGTACGTAATCAGAAGGTGCGGTATCTTCGATAAAGTATTCTGGCATTAATATATCTGCTTTACCTAGTTCAACGGCACGAACAGCTCTTGCCCACGGTACAAATTCAATGTAAACGCTATAGCCAGCACTGTTAAATATAGATACGGTAAATTGATACACCCACCCTTTATTACACAGTTTGTTACCTATGTAAGGCGGCCAATCTTCAGTAACAACGTGAATAGTTTTAGTGCTGTTAGGTACGCTAAATAAATAACCTGATTTATAGCGCTCACCTGTTACAGTGTAGGATGTATCGTCCTGCATGTAAGTCACAGGGACCTGAGCAAAGCAAAAAGGTGAAAGTAAAAACAAAACTAACAATATGCGCATAGTTACACTTTATTTGGAATATTTCCCTAAAGTGTAGAACTAAGTACGCAAAGTAAAAGAAATTTTATTAAGATAGTTTTGCTCGAAGCTTAGGTTTTATCCCACTTCATTTTATTATTGGTATCGCGCGAATTAATAATGGTTGAATCACTGCTCTCTACACCACCGAGCTTTGCTAAACGGTCGTACAATACGACATTACAAGTAGCAGCAAGGTTCATACAGCCAATAGTTGGCACGTACACGACTTCATCACACCATTTTAAAACATCTTTTGGTATAGAGCCGTCTTCAGGGCCGAATAAATAAAATGCATTTTCTGGGTGCTTAAAATCAGGCAAAGGTGTCGCGCCTTCAATGAGTTCAATAACCACAACAGTTGCACCTTCTGGTTTTACGCTTTGTAGATTATCAGTGGCATTTAAGGGGATCCGCTCAACAACGTTTTTAGTATCGGTATGAAATTTTTTAGCGTTTAAATAACGGCTACCGGTAAAGAAAACTTGCTTTGCATCGTAGCAACCCGCAGCACGTAAAACACCGCCTACATTTGTAGGGCTTTTAGGGTTTATTAGACCTATGCTAGCTTTTAAGTTGCTCATTAATCGCAATCCTTAGTGGGCCACTCAGCTATGTATAAATCAAAGTCATCAAGCTTTACGTCACAGTCTTTTACTGTTTTATCTTTAACGGATATACCTAACTCATGCATTTGTGATTTTTCGCCATTGTTTAAAAGCGGGTGCCACGATGCTAAACCACGGCCTTCGTGTAATCGGCGATAGCTGCAGCTTTGCGGCATAAAAAAGATATCTTTAAGGTTGGCTTTGGTAAGCTTTACACATGAAGGAACAAGCGTCTGGCGGTTTTCGTATTCGCTACAACCACAAGTGTTGTTATCAAGATATTGGCAAACAATGTTAGTGAAAATAAGCTCTTCACCTTCGCGTAATTGATCCGTAGCGGTAAACTCGTCTTCATCCTCACTGTCAATAAAAGTGTTTAAACAACATTTTCCGCAACCATCACAAATCGCTTCCCATTCGTTTTGGTTCATATCGGCTAAACTTTTTTTAAGCCAAAACTGTGTATTTGCTAATTCTTGATCAAACATAATTTACTCGCGCCCCTAAAGAGCGCGCATTCTAACGTATTGCAGCTATACGCGCAAAGCCCGTGCTTTTATCAACACGGGCGTTCGCGTATTGTTTTATTTCTGCGTAGCAACCCAACGTTTAATTTTTTCTTCTAAAATTGGCATTGGTAGTGCGCCGTCAATCAGTATTTGAGTGTGGAAGGCTTTAATATCAAACTTATCGCCTAGCGCCTTTTTAACGTAATCACGCAGCTGCTTAATTTTAAACTCACCTAACTTGTACGAAAGAGCTTGGCCAGGCCATGCTATATAACGCTCAACCTCTGCAATTACATCGCTTTTAGCCATAGATGAATTAGCTAGCATGTAATCAATCCCCTGCTGACGAGTCCAACCTTTTGCATGAAAGCCAGTATCAAGCACCAAACGCATCGCTCTAAGTTGCTCATCCGCTAAACGCCCATACCACATATAAGGGTCGGTAAATAAGCCAAGTTCTTTACCTAAGCTTTCTGCATACAATGCCCAACCCTCAGCAAATACGGTGTAGCCACCAAACTTTCTAAAGTCGGGTAAGCCTTCTATTTCTTGCTGTAGGGCAATTTGAAAGTGATGACCCGGTGCAGCTTCATGTATAGAAAGTGTTTCAAGCAAAAACTTTGGCTGTGCTTTTAAATTAAACGTGTTTATATAAAAAATACCGGGGCGTGAACCATCGGGTGCTGGGGCCGCATAAGATGCGCCCGCAGCAGATTGCGCTCGATATGGTTCAACCGCTTTAACAACATAGGGGGCTTTAGGGGCAATATCGAATAATAAAGGAACACGTGCATCTATTTTTTGCTTAACATCTTCATACGCAGTTATTAATGCCCTTGGCGTGTCGTAATAAAACTCATCTGAATCACGTAAGTGCTGAAAAAACTCAGCCAATGGCCCATTAAATCCAACATCCTGTTTTACTTTTTTCATTTCATCTAAAATGCGTGACACTTCACTTAACCCAATGGCGTGTATTTCATCCGCAGATAAACTCAATGTGGTATTTTTTTTAATTTGGTATTCATACCATGCTTTACCATTTGGTAAATCTCTATAGCCAACCGTTGTACGACTATTAGGAATGTATTCATTAACTAAAAATTCACTCATACTTTTATAAGCAGGTACTAATTGCGTCATAATAAGTGAGCGGTACTGCGCTGTGATCGTCTCTTTTTGATCTGAGGTAAATGATTCAGGGAAGTTTTTAATCGGTCCCCAAAATAAAGAGTCTTCAGCACGTTTAACAACATGCGCTGCAAATTGCGGCTGTAGTTTTTTAGCTAAAGGTTTTGGTAAAGAAATACCTTGCTTTAAACCTTCCCCCATTGAGCGTTGAACACTTGCAAGCCAAGCTACAAAACCTTCGCTGCGCTTTATAAAATGACTATAATCTTCGGCTGTATTAAACGGTTGTGCGCTTTGCCCTGAGCCAAAACCCGCAAAGGTATTATGCGCGCCTGCCATTTGATTTATTGGTAGCATGTAAGATGGAAATTGCATGCCTTCCAAATTAAGCGCCAAATCTCGCGCTAGTATTTCGTAACTTAAAAGTGCCTGCCCTGTTAATTGCGATTTATCAATAAGGGCAAGGCGCTGCTGGTACTTTTTATAAAAAGCGGTTTTTTTAGCTCGATTTTTAGATGAAATCTCTGGGGTAAACTTATCGTTGAATTCACTGCGACCACTGTAGGTTGCATTAATAGGTTTAAAGCTCAGTAACTCGTTATAATATTGGGCTACAAGCACATCTAATTGCTGCTCATAAGAAAGCTCTGAAACAATAGCTGCGGGTGCGTTTGACGTGTTTAGCTGTGCACTACTACCTGTGTTATTACTGGTTTGTGTGTTCATACAGCCGCTTAATGCAAACATAACGCCACTAGCAACTAAGGCAAGTTTAATTGATTTCATGATAATCCTTTTTAGTATCGTCAGCCGATTATGCGCATTTAACCTGCGTTAATAAAGTAATTACGATAAATGGGGATTAACCTATTATATTTACACTTTTATATTAGGTTGTTACATTTTAATTAATGAACCGCCACCAGAAGAAAAACACAATGAAAAAAAAGCTACTCAGCGCCTCCATTGCACTTATGTGTTTAGGAAGTTTTAACGCGCAAGCCCTTACTTATGTAACTGCTAAAGCATTAATAGATGTAAAAACAGGTGAGGTTATTCACTCCCCCCTGCTCACAATAGATAATGGGGTGATAACCGAGGTTACACCAAACAAAAAACCAAAAATAACCAAAGATGATCAGCATATTGATTTACCCGAGCTTACTTTAATGCCGGGACTTATGGATATGCATATTCATTTAACTAGTGACCCAACAGTATCGCGAAGTGAGCGTTTAAGTCAGTCGGTACCGCGCATGGCTATTAAAGCCGCGCATTTTGCTAAAAAAACATTGCTTGCTGGTTTTACCACCCTTAGAAATGTAGGTGCACAAGGCTACAGTGTGATTGCAGTACGTGACGGGATTAACGCTGGCGACATTATAGGCCCTCGAATCTGGGCGGCGGGCCCATCTCTTGGTATTACAGGCGGACATTGTGACAATAACCGTTTACCGCCTGAGCTAAAATATACTTCAACAGGGGTAGCTGATGGCCCATGGGCTGCACGCTTAAAAGTGCGCGAAAACATAAAGTATGGCGCTAATGCGATTAAGTTTTGTGCCACAGGGGGCGTTTTTTCTAAAGGAACAAAAGTAGGTGTACAGCAATATTCATTTGAAGAAATGAAAGCGATTGTTGATGAAGCCCATATGCGCGACCTACCTGTAGCGGCTCACGCACATGGCACAAGTGGTATTAAAACCGCCATAAAAGCTGGCGTAGATAGCATTGAACATGCCAGCTTTTTAGATGATGAAGCCATCTCGCTTGCAAAAAAACATGGCACCTGGCTTTCTATGGATATTTATAATACCGAATATACACTAAGCTTTGGTAAGCAAAATGGCGTAGATGAAGAAAATCTCAATAAAGAACGTCAAGTGTCTAAAAAGCAGCGTGATAGCTTTAAACGCGCAGTAAACGCAGGTGTAAATATGGTATTTGGTACCGATGCTGCTATTTATCCTCATGGCGATAACGCCAAACAATTTAGCCGTATGGTTAAATTTGGCATGAGCGAACTACAGGCTATTCAGGCTGCCACGATTAATAGTGCAAAACTATTAAAAATAGAGAATAAACTGGGTCAGTTAAAACCAGGATTTGCAGCCGACATTATTGCAGTTGACGGTAATCCTCTTGAGAACATTTCTGTGCTTGAGCACATTCCTTTTGTTATGAAAGCGGGCGTTGTTTATAAAAAGTAGTTACTAATACGTGTACTGATTTATAAAAGCATGGAAGTTTCTAGGCCCATGCTTTTTTATTTTCCGCATAAAAGTTAACCTTAAATTTACTTTTTTGAACAATTACCCACCTAACTCGCAATTAATTTCACTTTTTTAGACTTTTTTATTCACTTAACGAATAATAACTATTACTATTCGCACACTTCAATAAATGCGAATTATTATCAACATGAAAAAATTCAAATACTCTCTTATTACACTTGCGTGTTTAAACTCATCGTTAGCTGTTGCTGCAACAACAGCTGAAAAAGACATAGAACGCATTAGTGTTTACGAAAAGCAAAATCAAGTTGTAATGAGCTCAGGCCTTGCTACGAAGTCTGATATGTCGTTAATGGAAACACCGGCACCGGTTGTAATCATTGACCGTGAACTCATAGAGTCACAAGGTGTAGATAGCCTCCAAGAACTTGTACGTAACGTGAGTGGTTTAACTCAAGCTGGTAATAACTACGGTATAGGCGACAATTTAGTTATTCGTGGCCTTGATGCTAACTATACTTACGATGGCATGTACGGCGGTGCCGGCTTAGGAAATACATTCAACCCAACGCGTTCACTTACTAATGTTGAGTCGGTTGAGGTGCTTAAAGGCCCTGCTACGGGTTTATATGGCATTGGTAGTGCGGGCGGTGTGATTAACCTAATTGAAAAAAAGCCAGAATTTGAAGAAAAACATAAAATTTCTGCTGAGCTTGGTCAATGGGATAGCTATTCACTTGCCTTTGATAGCACCAATGCAATTACTGATGACTTAGCCTACCGCGTAATGGCTAAAACGGCCTCAAGCGATGGCTTTCGTGATTTAAAAGAAGACAGAGACGAGCTGTATACCTCACTTAAGTATGTGCTTAGTGACAAGCAAGATATCATGCTCTCTGCCGCTTACATAAAAGATTCTATCGCGGTTGACTCTATCGGCCACCCTATTCGAATTTATAACGCAGAGACCGCCAATGGGTTAACTGCGGGTGAAGTAACCGGAGCCGATTTAGCAAATGATCCTTCAGGCAACGGTGTACAACTCACTGCCGCGCAACAAGAACAACTTGCTAATTCACTTTCAGCAACCGACGGACTTACACCATATGATTTTGGTACTAACGGTATCATTTCTCCAATGGCGGATGACAATGAAGGTGAAGAGCTTCGCTTTAAGCTAACGCATAATTACTTCGTTACCGATGATTTATTTTTAAATCAACAACTACAATACCGTAATTACACATCAAGCTTTGCGCGTCAAACGGGTGCGTTTAACTACGTGTATTCAACACGTAGTGGCATTATTAATAATGACCCACGTGCCCCATTAGTAGAAGACGGCGAGTTATACCCATTTGCTGCTCGGCGCCAAGAATACCGCCAAGTAGAAGCTGATGAAAAATCATGGCAGTATTTTTTAGATTTACGCTATGACTTTATGCTTGGTGACATTGATAACGAACTACTCGTTAATGCAAACTACGAAGACAGAGACATTCGCTTTAAGCAGTACTCTATTTACGATGCAGACAAAGTTATTTATGACAGCGAAGGCGAAGTACTTTACCAAGGCACATTACCGTATATTTATGATATGCGCTCGCCAAATTGGCCAACAGGTAACTTTGATGACTACGACCCACTTAAAACCAGTGACTATAATAAAAAAGTACAGGCATGGGGTTTAGGTATTCAACATGTAGGCTACATAACTGATGCGCTTACTACGCGTGTAGGTGTGGCGTATAATCGTATCAAGCAAACGTATGAGCACTTTGGTGTAGATGAGCGTTACAGCTCAAGCCGCGCTGAGCCAACGCCTGAAGCAAACACATCTGACAGTGGCTTAACGTATAACTTAGGCGCAACATATCAACCAACTGAAGACTTTTCGGTATTTATTAACCATGCTAAAGGACGCACTGCTTACAGTGTACTTGGTTCAGTAGCAGGCAATGAAGCCGACCGTGAAGACTCTGAATCTATCAGTAACGATTTAGGCTTTAGATTTAAAGCATTTGATGATCAATTGTTAGCATCACTTGTGATATTTGAAAGCGCGCTGACTAATTTAGAATACGCTAACCCACTTTATGAAGCCGGTGTATCAGGCCCTGATGTAGTAGAAAGCTACTACGATGGCGAAGAACAAACTAAAGGTGTAGAGCTTGATTTAAATGCACATTTAAATGAGCAATGGAAAGTAAATATAAACGGTGTATACCAAGATGCACGCGATAAATCTAATCCAAATAGCAGCAGCTACGATACGCGTCAAAAAGGTGTGCCATATGTAACTGCAAGTACGTGGGTTACCTACTACGCAGATATGTTTAATTTACCAGAGGCTGTTAATATCAGTGGTGGTATTACATTTGTAGATAACAGAAGCACGAACTCAAGTTCATTTAGTATTCCTGATGGCTATGTACCAAGCTACACCGTTTACGATGCTGCGGTATCTTACACGACCGATAAATGGCATATGCAGCTTAATTTAAACAACTTGTTTAATAAAAAGTACTACTCTAAAGCCATGTTTTTAGGTGGCATGCCAGGCGAAGAGCGTAACGCTAAACTAAGCTTTAGCTACACACTTTAACCCATCCAGGCAATTAATTTACTCCTACTAAAATAAGTAGGAGTAAATTAAACTTATTCCCCATTTAGTGCTCTAAAAAGATACCTAGCTAAGCGTTGCTATAATTTATAAGCGTGCTAGCATTACTTTCTGAATTTACTGAAACTTAATAAGCTATGAGTCTATCTGAAAAAAATTTAGCCTTTGTCATGCATTGTGGTGAGATGGGCAGCCGCTGGGGTTTCAATCGTACGATTGGTCAAATGTGTGGTTTGCTGATCATCACCAAAGAGCCAATGACCGCTAACGAAATTGCCGATGCATTAAGTATCTCTCGTGGTAATGTGAGTATGGGTATTAAAGAGCTGCAATCTTGGCAGTTAATAAAAGTACACCACATACCTGGCGATCGTAAAGAATATTACGCCCCTGCGGGTGAAATTTGGGATATGGCAAACCGTGTATTTGAAGAGCGTAAAAAACGTGAAATAGACCCTACACTTAGTCTTCTTCGGGATAACTTACTCGATAAAGCCAGTAATGAAGAAGAGCTATACGCACAAAAGCAAATGAGTGAAATCCATAACTTGCTGGAAACAGTTACTAAGTGGTCGTCAGAATTACAACGTTTAAGCCCTGAGCAACTAAATAAACTTATGAAACTAGGCTCTGGCATTGGCAAGGTGATCGATTTGAAAGACAAAATTTTTAAAAAAGATCATGATTAAACAAAAAAAGCCGCATCGCGGCTTTTTTTATTACACAGCAGCGTATAAGTTATATTTTTGGATAACCAATTCTATCTGATAAGTAACCCACGCTGGTGGCAAAGTAATACGACCGATTCCAGTGCATAAACACTTTGTAGTTATCATACGCTAAGTACATACGCCCATTAATATCGTCTGGCATTACCAGTGCGGCACGTACATCTACATTAGGTAAATCTGAACCATCGGCTCTGCGAACACCTAAAGCTTGCCACTCAGCTAACGAGCGCTCAGAATCGTTCCAATACTCTAACCATTGCTTGCGCGTTTTAGTGCCACGCTTAAGAACATATTGACTGTCAAAGTTTTCAGGTAGCTTTACTTGGCGACCCCAAGTAAGTGAGTCATCCCAGCCCTCTTGTTTTAAATAATTGGCAATTGATGCAAATGCATCTTCTTTGGTGGTCCAAATATCTTTTCGGCCGTCGTTATTGTAATCAACTGCGTAGGCGTTAAACGAGGTAGGCATAAACTGCGTCTGCCCCATAGCCCCTGCCCAAGAGCCTTTAAATTTATCAAGCGTAATATGGCCTGATTTTAAAATATCTAATGCAGCCCAAAGCTGGCGCTTATAAAGTGCTTCACGTCGTCCGTCAAAGGCAAGCGTAACAAGTGATGAAATAACATTATGGCCACCTTGGATTGTGCCAAAGTTACTTTCAAGGCCCCATAATGCCACTATAAAGCGTGCTTGAACGCCATATTCTTTAGCTACTTGCTCTAGTACGTCTTTATTTTCTGCGTAAAGCTTACGAGCACGATCAATTTTCCATTGTGGTACACGTTTTGGTAAGTAAGTTTCAAGGGTTTCTTTTACCTCTGGCTGATTTTTATCAGCCGATACGACTTTTTCTTTGTAAGACGCAGTGGCAAATGCCTTGTCTATTAATTTGCTATCGTACCCTTTAGCAATGGCCTCTTGTTTTAAATCACTTAAATAAGTTTGAAATTCGGCCTGTGTTTTAGCGGCTACAGAGCCACTTAAACACACTGAGCATAAAATTACGGCTAACTTTTTAATCACTATCAACTCCGTTTTCTTTTCGTAATTGGCTAAGTAAATTTTCTTGTGGCGGTGGAATTTGCAAATAGTAGCCTTTATCGGGATCGGCTAAAGCCTCTTTTACAGTTTCAAGGTCGGCACCGCCTAAATGATCTCGCTTTGCTAAGTTAATGATCATTACATAAATAGGTTGACCAAACATTGCCAGTAATGGTTCAGGCACTTTACTAAAATCATCTCTTTTTTCAACAAATAAGAAGGTATCCGCTTTTTTCTTACTTTTATATACCGCAGTGAGCATAATGGCCCTATTTAATCTTGCTTAACATTGCCGCACACTATAACATGAGAGTAATAATAAGTTAGAAAAATTAGATTAGAAATTTCATTAAAGGCCTTATTCAGCCTACGTTTATCTAAAATTAATTTCTAATCAGACAAATCAATTGAGCGTGTATGTCGGAACAAATTTTTGAACTAAAAGGGAATCTTTTTACGTTATCAGTATTGCATCTTTATAGCACTGATATTGCCCTTTTAGCAGAACAGTTGTATGTAAAAATAGCCCAAGCTCCTCGTTTTTTTGAAGGAGCGCCTATTGTTGTTAATTTAGAAGAAATTAAAAACAGCTCACTTGATTTTGACCATTTAAAGTCTCTCATTGAGCGTATGAGCTTTAATGCAGTAGGTGTATGTAATGGCTCTGATGAGCAACACACCCAAGCTAAAGCCGCCGGCCTATCTGTACTTAATTACTCTCAAGATGCTAAAAGTGCCCCTGTAAAACAACAAGAGGCACCCAATACCTCTATTGTTGAAAAAAACGTATACCTGCCTGCGCAAGTAATTAAAGGTACGGTGCGCTCAGGGCAACAAGTTTATGCAAAAGATAGAGACTTAATTGTACTCGGTGCGGTCAGTCATGGCGCAGAAGTAATAGCCGATGGAAATGTGCATATTTATGGCACCCTACGCGGACGCGCTATTGCAGGTGCTAAAGGGACAAAAGACGCCTGCATTTATTGCCAAAAACTTGAAGCCGAATTAGTTTCAATTGATGGCAATTATTGGATCAGCGACTCATTACAAGGTGAGCACTGGGGCAATGCAGTACAAATACAACAAAAAAACGAATCATTAGAAATTTCAGCTTTGGTTAAAGGATAAATCTCATGGCAAAAGTAATTGTCGTTACCTCTGGTAAAGGCGGTGTTGGTAAAACAACATCAAGTGCTGCAATAGGCACCGGTTTAGCTTTAAAAGGCTATAAAACAGTTATTATCGATTTTGATATTGGCTTACGTAATCTAGATTTAATTATGGGGTGTGAGCGCCGTGTAGTTTATGATTTTGTAAACGTAATAAATGGCGAAGCCAATTTAAATCAGGCGCTTATTAAAGATAAACGCGTTGAAAAATTGTTTTTACTACCTGCATCACAAACACGTGATAAAGACGCCCTTACCCGTGAAGGCGTAGAGCGCGTATTAAACGAATTAAAAGAAGACTTTGACTACATTGTGTGTGACTCACCTGCAGGTATAGAAGCCGGTGCAATGATGGCGATGTACTTTGCTGATGAAGCAATTGTTACAACAAACCCGGAAGTGTCTTCTGTTCGAGATTCAGACAGAATTTTAGGTATTTTACACAGCAAGTCTAAACGTGCTGAAGAAGGCCTAGAAAATATTAAAGAGCACCTTTTATTAACACGCTACAACCCTGAGCGTGTTGAAAAAGGTGAAATGTTATCGGTAGAAGATGTCAAAGATATTCTATCGATTCCATTACTTGGTGTTATTCCTGAGTCGCAAGCGGTATTAAGTGCGTCTAACTCGGGGCAACCGGTGATACTTGATGGTGATTCAGATGCAGGGCAAGCTTACGCTGATGCAATTAATCGCTTATTAGGTGAAACAGTCGATTTTCGCTTCTTAGACGTTGAGAAGAAAGGCTTATTTAAACGGATTTTTGGAGGTTAATGTGTCTTTACTTGACTACTTCCGCTCAGAAAAGAAAAACAGCGCGTCATTAGCAAAAGAGCGATTGCAGATCATTGTCGCGCACGAACGTTCTCAACGCGGAACGCCGGATTACTTACCACAATTAAAACAAGATATTTTAGATGTGATCCGTAAATACGTGAACGTAAACACTGATGCAGTGCAAGTACAGTTTGATCAAAACGAAGATGATTTAGCGGTACTTGAGCTCAATGTGACATTGCCTGACGAAGAAAAAAAGTAGTACAGCAAAAAGCGGCATTTAAACTGCCGCTTTTTTCATTTTTAACTAAACCTTACGTTTATAGAAAGGTTAGTGAGCGCGTGTGTTTAGAATATTTAAGCTGATAATCGCTTTTGATCACTTATAAACAATGAATGTGGTAATATGTAGCCACTATTTCGTTATGTATTCGCAATTGCTATGTTTAATCCCCCGCCCTGTTTTACCTCGTTTTCTAAATCAATAGATAATATAGCTCTGCCAGAGAAATTTACGTTTCCATTTTATTATCAGCCCCACGAACTTAGCGTTTTGGCATCAAAGCAATTACAGCAGCAGCTGGCAACGCATCTACCTTATGATAAAAATAATCACCATGGTGACGGAAAGATGTTCGGTGTACTAGTTGTACAAAACCCACAAAAACAAATTGGCTTTTTATCGGCTTATTCAGGGCAACTTGAAAATTTAAGTTCTGAGATAAAATGTGTGCCTAATGTATCTACAATGGCATTGGAGGATGTGGGTTATTTGAAAGAAAGTAAAATAATTAACGAAATAAACACACAGATACATGCCCTTGAAAATGCCAGTACATTAAATAAATTATCGGCATCGTTAAGTCGAGATACAGAAAAATTTGAGCAGCAGTTACAAGCGCAACAAAGCGTAATGCAAGCCAACAGAAAAGCACGTAAAGAGGCGCGCAGTGCACTTGCGATTGAGCACAGCGATGCAATAACGCCTGAACAACAAGCAAGCTTGAATGAACTGGCAAAGCAAAGCATAGAAGATAAAAAACACTATCAAAGCATAAAAGATCACTGGCGCGATAAAATAACTCAGCAACAGCAGGCGCTTTATACCCTTTACGATGAAATAAAACAGTTAAAAAAACGCCGTAAAGTTTTATCTAAAAACCTACAAAAACAGTTATTTGCCCAGTATCAATTTTTAAATGCCAATCATGAGATTAAAGATCTCAACGCTATATTTGCAGCTTTGCCAGAGCATACTCCGCCATCAGGGGCGGGCGATTGCGCAGCCCCCAAGCTATTACAATACGCTTATCTTAATAATTTAAAGCCGCTAGCCATGGCCGAATTTTGGTGGGGCGGCGCTCCAAAATCGGCGGTACGCCAACATAAAAACTATTACCCATCTTGCTACAGTAAATGCCAACCTATTTTATCGCATATGTTAAAAGGCCTTAGCATAGAAGATAACCCACTACTCGTTAATCCTGCTGAAGGTAAAACGCTGCCCATAGTCTATCAAGACGATGATATTGTTATTGTAAATAAGCCAAGCGAGTTTTTATCTGTACCAGGTGTCAATATTGAAGATTCAGTGTATTTGCGTATTCAAACGCAATTTCCGCACGCTACAGGCCCGTTAATTGTCCACAGACTAGATATGTCTACATCAGGTTTACTCGTTGTGGCCCTTAATAAACGCGCCCACAAAGCACTCCAAAAGCAATTTATTGCCCGCACCATTGATAAACGTTACATTGCGTTAGTTGATGGTACAGTGCCACAAGACAGTGGCAAAATAGAACTACCATTACGACTTGATTTTGACGATAAGCCACGCCAACTTGTGTGTTATAAAAACGGCAAACCTGCACTTACTACATGGCAAGTGCTTGAACGTAAAAACAATATTACACGCCTACAGCTCTATCCTAAAACAGGGCGCACTCACCAACTTAGGATACACTGCGCTCATCACTTAGGGCTGAATACGCCTATTATCGGTGACACACATTATGGTAAAAAAGCCAACAGGTTACATTTACATGCCGAGTATTTGGCGCTAGATCACCCTATTACCCATAAGCGTTTAACATTTAGCATAGCGCCCGATTTTTAACAAAGCCTGTAGCTTAAGAAGTGGGTTTAATTGTCCCACTCTTTAAGCACATCTTTAACAAAACTGTAGCGCCAAGAATTAAGTAAATCAGGTTTAATATGATTTACCTTTTGGTCATTGGTGAGTTTCCAATTCCAGCTAATAAGCTGATTAATTTGCTTTTTAGACGCCATTACATCTTCTGGTATGCCCTGCTCTTTCGCTACTTTAGTGATTTTTTGTTTAATGTCTTTAGCCACTTTTTTATAAGCCGGAAAATCGATTAAACGTTTAAGCACAGGTGGATGCTGATCAACTGGCAGGGCTTTGGCTTTTTCAATACACTTTAGAATTTCGACCCCTGAGCGATTTACTTCCATCGATTCAACACCCGGAATTTGTCTTAGCGTATTTAAGCTCGAAGGCCCACGCTTAGCAATTTCCGTCATGTTGTGCTCTTTAAGCACAAAGTTAAGCGCTAAATTTTTACGAATAGCTTTATTACGACGCCATACAGCTAATTCTTTTAATACCGCTAGCTCATGTGGTTTTAGTTGCCATGCGTTTTTTATATCTTTATAAAGCAGCTCATCTGGGGTTTGAAAGGCGCGTTTATTTGCAATTAACTCGCTCTCATTTATTACAATATCAAATAACTCAGCTTTATTGATACGCTCAATTATTAGTCCAAAACAAGGCAATAAATGAAAGGTATCAGCGGCTGCATAATCGAGCTGCTTTTTAGTTAATGGGCGCTGTAGCCAATTTGTACGTGATTCACTTTTGTCTATTTCTATGCCTAATAGCTCTTTTACCATTAGCGCAAAGCCCATACAGTTGCCTTCGCCTAACAGCTGAAGAGCAAATTGTGTATCAAATAATGGAGCAGGTACAAAGCCTGCATATTTTTGAAAAACTTCAATATCTTCTGAAGGCGAATGCAACACTTTTAGTACGGATGGATCTTTTAATATTTGCCAAAATTCAAATAGCGATAGTTCTGCAAGTGGGTCTATAAGCGCGAGGTGCTCACCATCATATACTTGAATAAGTGCAACTTCAGGGTACAAAGTACGGCGACGCATAAACTCAGTGTCTATGGCTAAAATAGGCTTGTTTCTTATTTGTTCAACAAAGGTATTAAGTTGATTTTGTGTTTCGATCAATTTGTATTGCACTTAATCTCCTACAATAAAAAAGCCGGCTAATGCCGGCTCTTTTATAGTTTACTAATCTTTTAGGGCTCTTCTGAGAATTTTACCTACATTAGTTTTAGGTAATTCATCCTTAAACTCAACGAGTTTAGGAACCTTATAATTAGTTAAATTATCACGACAGTGATTTATTATATCTTTTTCAGTTAAAGAAGGGTCTTTTTTAACAACAAAAACTTTAACTTGTTCACCACTTACATCGTGTGGAATGCCGATAGCGGCGACTTCAAGTACGCCATCATGCATAGCAACTACTTCTTCTATCTCATTTGGGAACACGTTAAAGCCCGATACAATGATCATGTCTTTTTTACGGTCAACAATATAGAAGAAACCTTCATCATCGTATGTGGCTATATCACCAGTGGCGAACCAGCCATCTTGCAAACATTCTGCGGTTGCATCTGGGCGATTATAGTAACCTAACATAACTTGAGGACCTTTAACCCATAGTTCACCGGGTTCACCTTTTGCTGCCTCTTCACCGTTTTCAAGCATTAACTTAATTTCAGTATTAGGAGCAGGTAAACCAATTGAGCCATTGTAACCTTCTAAATCATAAGGGCTTACTGTCACAAGCGGTGCACACTCGGTTAAACCATAACCTTCCATTAATTTAGAATTAGTCACTTTTTGCCATTTTTCGGCTACGGGACGTTGTACCGCCATGCCACCGCCTAATGACATTTTTAAATGACTAAAGTCAAGCTCTGCAAACCCTGGTGTATTAAGTAGCCCATTAAATAGGGTATTTACACCGGTAATAGCGGTAAAATTATGCTGATTAAGCTCTTTAACAAACGCTGGCATGTCACGTGGGTTTGTAATTAATACATTTAAACCGCCGTATTTCATAAACGTTAAGCAGTTAGCCGTTAACGCAAATATATGATAAAGCGGTAATGCAGTAACAACCACTTCAGTACCACGGTCTAATACTTTATCTAAACAGCCCGATACTTGCTCAAGGTTACCAACCATATTGCCATGACTTAACATTGCCCCTTTAGATACGCCAGTTGTACCACCTGTATATTGTAAAAAGGCCAGATCAGATAAGTTCATTTCTGGACGCGTATACTTTGCAGGGTCACCGGCTAATACATCTGAAAACTTAATGGTATTTGGCAGGTTATAGCTAGGCACCATTTTTTTTATGTATTTAACCACAAAATTAACGATATGCTTTTTAATACCACCGACCATGTCGCCCACTTGGGTAACTACAATGTGTTTTACATCTGTTTTAGCAAGGGCTTTCTCAAGCGTGTCTGCAAAATTAGCCAGTATAAAAATAGCTGACGCGTCAGAGTCTTTTAGCTGATGCTCAAGCTCACGAACTGTGTAAAGGGGGTTTACGTTAACCACAACACACCCTGCACGTAAAATACCTAAAATAGCAATAGGCGTTTGCAATAAGTTAGGCATCATCACAGCAACTTTGTCGCCTTTTTTGAGACCTAAGTCATTTTGAATATACGAAGCAACACGCAGTGTCGCTGTATCTATTTCATCATACGATAATGTTTTACCCATATTAGTAAATGCAGGTAAATCTTTGTAATCGGTAAAACTTTTTTCAAACACTTCGAGTAACGAGTTGTAATGCTCAGGATCGATTGTTTCAGGCATACCTTCTGGGTAGCGCTTAAGCCAGATTTTTTCCACTCTTAGCCCCTGTTTATAATTATATTTTTATTAACCTTAATCTAAGTAAGGCACTTTAACAATTGAGCAAATACTCTAATGAAGGAATAATCCCACATTTGGCGCTAATTTACAATTAACATGCACCATTTTGCAGCATAAAGGCTTGAATATGCTCAAAACATAACCCACTGCTTTGCATATGGCAATGATGCCCACCATCTACATTAATTACCTTCAAGTTGTTGTAATAGCTAATATACTTGGCCAAATTTTGTTTTACAAATGAATAACCTTGGTTACCTAAAATTAATTGGCTTGGTGCTTTTAATTGCTTTATTGCACCAATACATTGCGCTTCATTAAACCTAAAACCTGAGTGATTTTTAAGCTTAGGGTCTGTCGTTAACACATACCCTAGTTCACTTTTCTTAATATTACGACTCATCAACAATGAGATAAGTTCGTTATTTAAATCTGTTGTACTTGCTCGCGCTTCGATAATTGCGGATTCGGATTTATAAATGCGCTGCTTTTTATTGTTAACACGCTCTCTATTGAGTATCGCCCCTTTTAATTGCTGACAGACCTCGTCAGATGGAGTCGTAACACAACCAATCCCCTCAATGAAGGTAACCGAATACACGTATTCACTAAAACAGCTAGCAAATAAACCTGCAACCATTGCTCCCATCGAGTGGCCGACTAAGTGCACCTTCGTTGCTCCTAAGGCCTTTATAAGTTGGTACACATCATCAATATAATCAACAAAATAATAATGCGCATCACTGCTTTTCCAATCAGATAATCCATGCCCTGCAAAGTCAATACAATACCAAGTATGCTGCGGATTAACCTTATCAAGCATAGGTGTGAAACTATTACTGTTATCTAGCCAGCCATGCATAGCAATAACTAGCTCACCACCACGTCCCTTTTGTAAACCACGTAAGGTTATATTTCTTGTTTTTATTTCAAATGGCTGCAAAAGACACCTCTTTTAACGTCCGACATTATTTATAACATACTAGTTGTCAGACCTCTAATACGAAAATATTTTGTATTTTTTGTATTTATAAAGACTCATCTACCATAAAGCTTTATTACCCTTTTTAATAATCACCTTTATTATTAATCAGTTATCACCATCACCGTTATGCCAACTAAACAAAAAAACATGAAATGAGCACGAATTTTTTTCGTCTTTGCAATGCGTATCACTATATTCGCTTCTTTATAATTAACATACATAAAAAAAATGGCTGTATTATTTTAATGACAGTTAATCAGCTCGAATTGTACACTGCGCTTTTTATTCTTACTTCAATTCATTATTATACAAGCGCATGTTGAATTTTACGGGTTGAACTTGTTTAACCTTGGGTCAGTTTATTCACGCTGAGAGTTTAATTACCAACCTGACTAAAATACCTAGCGATAAACCTTAGTCGCCTTTGATAAAATCGTTTATGCAGCGCATGTTTAGTGATTTTGCTGCAAATTCAACACGCCCTAACCATATACAATTGTGGTGCTGTTTTAAAAGCACATTCATAGGGATAAAAATGAAAAACCAACTTAGCTTATTAGCGCTTTTATGTGCATCTAGCAGTGTTTATGCAAGCGATGCACCTAAAAATGTAATTTATATGATTGGTGACGGAATGGGTCCTGCCTATACAACCGCTTATCGTTATTTTAAAGATGATCCAACCACCAAGCAGATTGAAACGACCGTATTTGATACTATTTTAACAGGCATGGCGCGTACTTACCCTGACGATCATACATATGTTACCGACAGTGCTGCAGGTGCAACGGCTCTGAGCAGTGGCCATAAAAGTTATAATGGCGCTATTGCCGTCGACACTGACAAAAAGCCTGTAAAAACCATGTTAGAAATAGCAAAAGAGCGCGGTATGACAACAGCGTTAGTGGCTACCTCGCAAATTAATCATGCCACGCCAGCCAGTTTTGCTACACATAATGAATCACGTCGTAATTACGATGCGATTGCAAATGAGTATATAGATAACAAAATTGCCGGAAAACTGCCTGTTGATTTAATGTTAGGTGGCGGTACGAAGTACTTTATTAGAGAAGATCGTAACCTAGTAGATGAATTTAAAGCTGCGGGCTATCAATACAACGACGATATAAAAAATCTTGGCCAAATTACGCAAATACCTGCACTTGGCTTGTACGCCCCAATTGGTTTGCCTTATGCGCTTGATGCTAACTCAAATCACTTAACACAGCTCACAGCTAAAGCATTTGATTTACTCGATGGACAAAATAAAGACGGCTTTTTTGTCATGATTGAAGGCAGTCAAATAGACTGGTGCGGCCATGCAAACGATGTAGCCTGTGCGATGGCAGAAATGGATGACTTTGCACAGTCGATTGAAAAAGCAAAAGCTTATATTGATAAAAACCCTGATACTTTATTGGTTGTTACAGCTGATCATTCAACTGGTGGTTTAACCCTCGGTGCGCACGGACAATATAAGTGGGATACAGACGTTATTAAAGGGGTAAAAGCAACTGCTAGCGAGCTGACCAAGCAATTACTCGCTGCCGATAACCTTGAGCCTATTTGGCGCGCCAACACAAATATTGAATACACACCGGCTAACAAGGTAAAACTTGAACAAGCGAAAAAAATGGGCGAAACAGCGCTTAATTTAGCCATTAAAAGTATTATTAGCGACGCCAGCTTTACTGGCTGGACAACAGGCGGGCACACCGCTGTAGATGTACAAGTATTTGCTTACGGTAAAGGCAGTGAGCACTTTAGTGGTGCTCAAAATAATACCGATATTGCTGATAAACTAATTGGCTTTATTAAACAGTAGCCATCAGCAAACATAAAAAAGCCCGAACCTGTGTTCGGGCTTTTTATTTTTTACTATTATTGGGCTAAGCGTAAATATCAACGCCAATTAAATCTTGTACTTCTGCTCTGCGCTCTAAGTTTGCAAATTCAGTATACGTAGAAATCGCTTTGCTCACTGTTGGGCTTGGCTGGTCATAAATAGTTTGGCTGTACTTTGCATTAGTAGTATTTTGACTAAAGTATTGATTAGCAAGCTCTACACCCGCTTTACTACTTTTTACATAGTCCGTATTTGTTTTATTACTGGCGCTATCGTCCGCTAAACCTTGTGGTTTAGAGGGTATAATTTTTGTAGAAGTAACCTTTGCAGGGATATCACCCGTAAAAAAACCAGCACCAATTGGCAAAGTCATAAATAACTTCCAACAATAAACAGTTTAAAAATTATGATTTAAAAACATTCAATATGCAACTTTTGAGCTTATTCACGACCCGGTAGTTTTTTCCATGTTACTGTATCGCGCACATATTTAGGTTGTGCATCACTTGCTTTTACAACGTCTCCGGCTAAAAAGGCCGTGTCTACATGGTTAAGCATATAGCGAGCATCTGGCAATGTAATATCTGTATTTATGGTTATATTGCTCGTGTTTTTAAGTGCATCAGGGTAACTTTTAAAACCCGTGCCTACAGCAATCGCGTGTTGCTCTTCACAACTTATGTGTTCTTCGCTTAATAGTTCAGGTTTTATAACGCACTCTTCATTGACCAATTGCATATGGGCGTTATTTACTTGGTATTGCGCAAAATAAATTTCCCCCATGCGTGCATCTATTGCAGAGTACACTACTGATGCCTGCACTTGTTCGTACGCTTGTTGGGCCATAATGGCCAAGGTAGATACACCCACTAATGGTAAGTTGGCCGAATAAGCTAACCCTTGTGCAATAGCAACACTAATGCGTACTCCGGTAAAACTCCCTGGCCCTTGGCCAAAACCAATAACGTCTAAGTCTTTTAATTTACACTGTGCTTTATTAAGAAGCTCATCAACTAAAGGGAGTATTTTTTGACTATGTTGCTGCGGGCATTCTTCAAAATGATGAAATGTTTGGCCCTCGAAGTGTAAAACTATAGATAACGCTTCTGTAGAGGCGTCTAGGGCAAGAATATTACTTTTAATCATTTTAGTACTCTAGTTAATGTGTTTTAAAAATGTGTTTGCATCTTCTAAGCTTCGCGTGCGACGCATCGGCGGTAAGCTTTTTAAAAATACTTGGCCATATTGGCGTGTTACTAAACGATTATCGCAAATAACCAGCACGCCTTTGTCTTTATTATCTCGTATCAAACGCCCTACACCCTGTTTAAGCGCAATAACTGCTTGCGGCAACTGTATATGCGCAAAGGGGTCTTTACCTTGCATTTGGCAATCTTGCATTTTGGCTTGCAGTAATGGGTCATCCGGTGCTGTAAAAGGTAACTTGTCAATAATAACACAGCTTAGCGTGCTACCACGTACATCAACGCCTTCCCAAAAAGAGGCTGTGCCTAATAATACAGCATTACCATGGCGCGTAAATTTTTCGAGTATTATACGCTTAGACATTTGCCCTTGCATATAAACTGGGTAGTCCATTTGTGTGGTTAATCCCTCAGCCACCAAATGCATCATCCGATAACTTGTAAACAGCACAAAACAGCGCCCTTTTGCCGATTTTATTAACTCTAGAGTTAATTTTATAATTGCATGAGGCATGTTCTCTGCGTGCGATTCTGGCAAATATCGGGGTAAGCATAAAAGCGCCTGATTAGGGTAATCAAAGGGGCTGTCAACCATCATACTCTTTGCAGGGGTAATACCTAAGCTGGCGTTAAAGTGATCGAGCTTATTATCAACCGATAGCGTGGCTGAGGTAAAAACAAACCCGGCGCCAGTGTCTTTCATCATTTGAGCAAATTTAGCAGAGACATTAAGCGGCGTAATATTAACCGTTAAATAACGCCTCGTGGTTTCGTACCAATAACTAAATCCGGTTTGAGCGGTATCAAAAACACGCTCCAACTGACCTTTAAACGCTAATGTACGTTCAAACGGGTGCTCTATTTTATCGCTTCGCTCTAGGCAGAGTTTTAATACTTGATAAACAAAGTCTAAATCGCTAATTACTCGGTGCAGCGCCGCACAAATCAGTTTGTCGCTGAGTTTTTCACGCCAATCTCCTCGGCTACCATCTACACCAAACTGTAAACGTAAATCAGCCACACTGGTTTCAAGCTTATTTAGGCTTTTTCCTAGTTGCAGCATATCGGGAATTTCAGCCCGGTATATTGCACGCAAATCGTTAATTAAATCCACCAGCTTTTTAGTACTAATGCTTTCCCCAAAATAGTCGCTAGCAATTTCACTAAGCTGGTGTGCCTCATCAAAAATATAGGCGTCGGCTGTGGGCATCAGCTCAGCAAAACCAGAGTCTTTTACCGCCATATCAGCAAAAAACAAATGATGATTTATAACAACTACATCCGCTTCAGCTGCATTTAGGCGTGCTTTACGTATGTAACACGATTGAAAGTCAGGGCACTCTTTACCTAAACAGTTATCAGCTGTCGAATTAACGTAGGGCAGTACTTTGGCATCTTCTTCAATACCAATACAATCAGCTAAATCACCCGAGTGTGTCTCACTTGCAAATTTAGCAACCATTGCAAGCTGATGCATAACATCAGGATCGTCAGTAGGTACATGGGCCACATGTTGGTTAAGCCTATAAGTACATAAGTAATTTGCGCGCCCTTTTAACAGGGCGGTTTTTTTAGATGCGTTAAGTGCTTTTACTAGTTGCGGTAAATCGCGGTGATATAACTGCTCTTGCAAGGCCTTAGAGCCTGTTGAGATAATCGTTTTGCCCTTAGATTTAAGTGCAGGCGCTAAATAAGCAAACGTTTTACCTGTACCCGTTCCCGCCTCAACCACTAACTGCGTGCAACTTTTTAATGCATCGTTAACGGCAACGGCCATATCAATTTGAGGTTGGCGAGGCGTGTATCCCTCTAAAGATAACGCTAACGGCCCGGTTGCACTAAACAGCTGTTTGATAATACCAGTCACTTTATAAAAAATAATAGCGCGATTTTACGTAAGCATGACTTTAAGGGCAAGCCTATTGGAATTAAAGGGCACGCATATTTAGGGTAAGGCTAAAATTGAATAAATTTAAAATTTAAAATTTAAAAATTAAAAATTAAAAATAAAGATTGTTCAGTCACCTTGTATTAATCTCTTTATTACAAGCAATAACACCAGTAATTTTGCATTAACTAACTGTCTCTTAAACACATAAATTAAGTACTAAAAGCCCCATAAATACTGTGACACATCCACATCACAGGAGTAATATACGCCCCGTTAAACTCGCTGTTTTTTGTTCTTTAAAATAAATTTAAGGTTAGCCAATGAATGCTTGGTATCTCATTTGTTTTCTCTCTGCTATTGCTATTTTTATTGCTTATGCAAACCAATATGTTCTTAAAATGCAAACCACCATTGCTATAACCACAGGCTCTGTAGCTATATCATTGCTATTAATTTTTTCTGTGAAATTACTTGGCGATACTACCGCATTAGAAATGACGCAAATTGTCGCCAGTATTAATTTTAATGAATTGCTTTTAAAAGGCATGCTTGGATTTTTGTTATTTGCAGGTGCGTTAGAAATTAACCTGCTGGCACTGCGCAAGCAACGATGGGAAATAACCGCGTTAGTTTTATTCTCAACCGTGGTGTCTACTTTTTTAATTGGCTATTTAAGTTTTTATATTTTTGCCGCGCTGGGCTGGCCCGTCCCTTTTATATATTGTTTACTTTTTGGTGCGTTAATAAGCCCAACCGATCCTATTGCGGTACTGGCAATTATCAAACAATTACGCGCCCCTGAAGGTATTTCGGTCCAAGTAGAAGGTGAGTCTTTATTTAACGATGGTATTGGCTTGGTCATTTTTACTACTTTATTTTCTGTAGCATTTTTTGGCACAGATGCTAACCCAGCTGACATTGCAAAGCTATTTTTTGTTGATGCTATAGGCGGAATCGTATTTGGTTTAGCAATGGCTTTAGTGGGACACTTTTTAATAATTAACTGTAAAGACGTAAACATACGTTTATTAATTACCTTAACTATTCCAACCGCTGGCTTTGCTGCTGCCAATCTATGGGAAATATCTGGTGCCTTAGCTATGGTGACAAGTGGTATTATTTTAGGAAATATTACCCGAGCAAAAGCAACTGAGCGCACTGGCCCCGAAAATACGCGCTATATAAAAGACTTTTGGCACGCTACAGATAGCTTTTTGAATGCGCTATTGTTTTTAATTATTGGTATGTTGATTGTCACAATGCCAGTAACAATGGGTGAAATTGGCCTTGGACTAGTTATGGTGCCCGCTATTTTATTAGCGCGCTTTATTAGTGTAGGCGCGCCGTTTGTGATATTTAAGCGCTTTAGAAATTACGATAAGCACAGTGTTAAAATTTTGACCTGGGGTGGTTTACGCGGGGGGTTAGCATTGGCTATGGCAGCTGCTATCCCACGTGATGAAGTGTTTATATCTGGCAGCGATCTGCACGATTTAATCGTTATTGTAACGTATGTTGTGGTTATATTTTCCATTATTGTGCAGGGTTTAACTATCTCGCCACTTATTCAAAGCAGTATAAAATCTACCAAACACACTCACTAACTTTCTATATTTAACCCACAGTGTATTAACTGTGGGTTAGTTATTTTTAGGGTACTATTTTTAATACAGTTTTATATAAGCGTAATAAAAATAGTTTTGATTTTTTAAAATTTTTATAGGGCTAATTATGTCCAGTAAGTTTAAAAGTATTTTTCCATTATTTTATGGCGTTAAGCCTCATAAGTTTCTTCTCTTTCCTGTGTTATTACTTAGTTTTTTTTGCTTTTCAACACTCGCATCACCCCCTCTTGAACAAACGAAAATTAAACAAATTGCTCAACTCGCCGAATATGTTGGGGTAGATTACGTTGCCGCTGTAGGCAATGGTGAAATACTCGATGCTGATGAATATGAAGAAATGAGCGAGTTTTCATATGTTATTCTTGAGCAAGCAAGCCAGCTTTCAAATCAAACAAATAAATTTGATACCGTCAAAGCAAATGCACAAGCGCTGCATACAGCAATTTTTAATAAAGCGAGTGTAGTAGAGGTACGAAAGGCAAGTTCTGCGCTTCGCGAATCACTACTTACTTTTATGCCTCAGTTATCTTTACCCACAACACTTTTACCAATTGAACAAACAAAAGCACTCTTTGCTGCTAATTGTTCTATGTGCCATGGCTTAAGTGGACAAGGTAATGGCCCGCTTGCTAAAAACCTAACACCAGAGCCAACCAATTTTACTGACAAAGAGCGCGCAACTAACCGGTCGCTAATGGGCTTATATGATGCTGTTACAAATGGTATTAACGATACACCCATGGTTGCTTTTACACAGTTAAATGAGCAGCAGCGTTGGTCACTCGCCTTTTATGTAGGGAGCTTGGCATTTAAAGATATACAAAAGCCCGAAGGGCCTTTCGAAAATGTTACCGCTTCGCAAATTGTAAACCTAAACCCAGCGCAGCTTTCTGCTGGTCAAAGTGATTTACAGGCGCATTATGTAAAATGGTTACGCGCTAATCCAGCGCAATTATTTACCACTAAAAAGAACCCGATAACTATAACCCGTACACAATTACTCGCAGCACAGACAGCGCATGCTAAAGGCAATTACTCTCAGGCGAGTGATTTAGCAATTAGCGCCTACCTAGATGGCTTTGAGCTTGTTGAAAATAACTTAAATGCTTACGACGAAACTTTGCGTAAAAACATCGAAATACAACTGATGAACCTGCGCCAAACCTTCAAAAATGAGAAAGATGCTGCCATCGTTGACGAAAAAGTAAGTGCAGCGCTAACTCAACTTGCTAAAGCAGATAGCTTGTTAAACGAAACCAAGTTAACTGATGGTGCACTCCTCTCAGCAAGTTTAGTTATATTGCTACGCGAAGGCTTAGAAGCATTATTAGTTGTTATTGCGCTCATGACTGTGCTTATAAAAACGCACCGCCAAGATGCGCTTAAATACGTTCATATTGGCTGGGTTATGGCACTCATTGCAGGCGGCTTAACATGGGCAGCAGCGCAAACATTAATACAAATAAGCGGTGCAAGCCGCGAAGTTATGGAAGGTGCAGGCGCCCTATTTGCAGCTATTATTTTGCTATACGTTGGCGTATGGATGCACAGTAAAACCAGTGCACAACAATGGCAAAAATACATAAAAGACAATATTGATGAGCGTCTTGAGTCGGGTACATTATGGGGATTAGCGGGGCTTTCTTTTATTGCTGTATACCGTGAAGTTTTCGAAACGGTATTATTTTATCAGTCGTTATTAACGCAAAGCTCTCAAACGCAGTATTCATCCGTGGCTGCTGGATTTGGACTGGGTGTCGCTTTATTAGCACTTATTGCATGGGTGTTAGTCAAATATTCGATTAAGTTACCTATTGCAAAGTTTTTTGCCTATACAACGTACTTATTATTTGCACTTGCCTTTGTATTAATGGGTAAAGCTGTCATTGCATTACAAGAGGCTGATATAGTTGCTATAAGCTCAATGCCGATAAACTTTGATATTGCACTACTTGGTTTAAAATCTACGTGGCAAGGCTTTATAGCGCAAATTGCTGTTGTAGCCATATTTAGTTTTTATATTTTTAAAGCAAAAAAGCACTAACAAGTAGATAAGGCGTAAAGAACAACACGCCCATAATAGTAAAAAGTCATTCGTGGCTTTTTACTATTATTCATTCAGATCATGCCCACGTATCTAAATGTTTATTCCCTTCATCATCTACGGTAATCGCTTTTTCATTATCGGTGTTTGCGCTTTTGTTGCCCTGAGCCTGCGCTAACCTTTTTTTGTTGAGCGTTTGCTTTTTTTCGTTCTCAAGCTTAATTTTTTGCGCTTGCGGCATATTTTGCACACCAGCAATATGAAATGCCCTTTTTGGCTCAAGCTCTAACCGTGAAATTTTCCCTAAAAAAGGGATCATTATATCCATACTCCCCTCCTTAACCTGTTTATTAGTAATTAGATAAGTTGTCTCATAATGGTTAATTTGCCTACAATTTAAGCATTAAAACAGCTATAAATACTGTTTAGCTTTCAATATTATCGGCAGTTATAAGATATGCTTTAATTTGGCAAAAAAAAGCTTGCCTTAGTTAGGCGGTTTATGTTTTTATGAATGCGAAATTTATTGAAACAGATTAAAGCTTAACGCTCACTAAATAGCGCTAAGCAAAATAGGATAAAAAATGCGCTTAAACCTGACAACAGTACATCATCACCACCATTCACCGGAATAACCTGTCAGGTCTTTCGCTGAGAGGTTATTCCTAAAAGGAACCTCTGGCGATTCAAAACACATTGATTCATTTTCGCCCTGAGGTTCCCCTCGGGGTTTTTAGTTTTTAAATTAAAGGAAAATGAATAATGAATAACACAAATCGTCTACGTATCGCCATCCAAAAAGGCGGTCGCCTGTCTAAAGATTGTCAAGATTTACTAAAGCAACTAGGTGTTAAATTAAACCTACGTGAGCAACGCTTAATTGCACATTCAACTAATATGCCAATTGACGTACTACGTGTGCGCGATGACGATATTCCGGGCTTAGTAATGGACGGTGTATGTGATTTAGGTATCGTTGGCGAAAACGTACTAGTTGAAGTACAAGCTGAACGTGAGCGCCAAGGTGTACCAAGCGAAGTTAGCAAACTAGCTAAACTAGATTTTGGTTACTGTCGCCTTGCACTTGCATGGCCGCAAGAGCTTGGCCCACGCGATAAAAGCTGGTTTGAAGGCAAGCGTATTGCAACAACTTACCCTGAAATTTTAACGCAGTGGTTAAAACGCGAAGGCATCAACGCAAGCACTGTCATGCTGACAGGTTCTGTAGAAGTGGCTCCACGTGCAGGTCTTTCAGATGCAATTTGTGATTTGGTTTCTACCGGCGCAACGCTTGAAGCTAACGGCCTAATTCAAGGTGATACAATTTTAGAATCAAACGCGTGTTTAATTCAAAATAAAGACCTTCAAGATGAAGAGAAACTAGCGCTAATCAATAAGCTTATGCCGCGCCTTCGTGGTGTTAAACAAGCAAAAGAAAGCAAATACATTATGCTACACGCACCAAAAGCTAAACTTGATGAAATATGTGAGCTTTTACCAGGCACTGGCCAACCAACTCTGCTGGCACTTGCTGGTAATGAAGAGTATGTAGCGCTTCACATGGTAAGCAGCGAAACATTATTTTGGGAAACCATGGAGCAGCTTAAAGCCCTAGGCGCTAACTCTATTTTAGTAATGCCAATTGAAAAAATGATGGAGTAAGTACCATGCTTCGTTGGAATGAGGAATCTTCACAAGTACAAGCAGCGGCGCTAATGCGCCCTGCGGTTTCTGCCAGCGCAAAGGTTGAAGCAATATGCCAAACAATTATGAGCGATGTTAAAGAGCAAGGCGATAAAGCCTTACTTGATATGGCTAAAAAGTTTGATAATAGAGCTAACCCTCGTTTACGTGTACCCCTTGATGAAATAAATGCATCAGAGCAAGCACTAAGCGCAGAGCTTAAATACGCAATTGACAACGCTTATGCAAACGTTAAACGTTTCCACGAAGCGCAATTGCCTAAAGATATTAAGTTATCAACTCAACCAGGCGTTGAATGTGAACTGAAATATCAGGCCATCGAAGCTGTGGGTATTTATGTACCAGGTGGCAGTGCTCCACTGCCATCATCGGTTATTATGCAGGGTGTACTAGCACAATTAAGTGGTGCTAAAACCGTTGTACTTGCAACTCCAGTGCAAGGTGATGAACGCATTAACCCTGCTATTTTATATGCAGCAAAACTGTGTGGCATTACGACCTTAATTGAAAGTGGTGGCGCAGGCGCTATAGCCGCAATGGCCTACGGTACGGAATCAGTGCCTAAAGTGAACAAAATTTTTGGCCCGGGTAACAGCTTTGTAACGATGGCCAAACAACTTGTTGCGCAAACTATTCCTGGCATGGCAATCGATATGCCAGCAGGCCCATCAGAAGTATTAGTAATAGCAGATGAGCGTGCAAATCCAGAATTTATAGCGGCCGATCTACTCTCGCAAGCTGAGCATGGCGCAGACTCGCAAGTTATTTTATTGTGCAACAGCGAAAGTATCATCGAACATACGCAGCAGGCGCTTACACGCCAACTTGCAAACTTAAGCCGAAAAGAGACTGCCGAGCAAGCACTGGCTAATTCATCACTAATTTTAGTGGACTCTGTTGAACAAGCATTTGAGGTATCAGCGCAATATGGTCCTGAGCACTTAATTTTGCAATTAGCAGATTCAACACCTTATTTAGATAAAGTAAAAAATGCAGGCTCAGTATTTGTAGGCGACTATACACCAGAGTCAGCGGGTGATTATGCATCGGGTACTAACCACGTGTTACCGACCTACGGTTACAGCGCAACGTATTCAAGCTTAAACTTGCTTGATTTTTTCCGCACTTACACAGTACAAACTATAACTAAAAGTGGCTTAACACAGCTGTCAAAAGCTATTTTACCACTAGCAGATGCAGAAGGCCTTGATGCACACGCAAATGCGGTTTCAATTCGTTTAGAGGCAATTAAAAATGAGCAATAAGAGCGCACAAGCGACAAGCTTATTACCACAAAATATTGCAGCACTTGCTGCCTATAGCTCTGCTAAAAGTGAAAAGCTAACAGGAACAACGTGGTTAAATGCCAACGAAAGCCCGTACGCTAAAAGCCTTGAACTGAGTATTGAAGATTTAAATCGCTACCCAGATCCACAACCGCAACTGGTTATTGACCGTTACGCTGCGTATGCAGAGCTTGAAAGCGAAAACGTATTAATGACGCGCGGCGCAGATGAAGGCATTGAGCTTTTAGTACGCACTTACTGTGAACCAGCAAAAGACAGCATTGCCCTATTTTTGCCAACCTACGGTATGTACAAAGTAACGGCTGATACCCATAACGTTGCAATCAATGGCTTAACGCAAGCGCTATTACTTGATGGCAGTGTTGATGAAATAGTAAAGGCTGTTGGCAGCTCAAAACTGGTGTTTATTTGTAATCCAAATAACCCAACGGGTAGTTTAACACCGCTTAATAAAGTAAAAGCAATTGCAACAGCGCTTGCGGGTAAGGCCTTAGTTATAGTTGATGAAGCCTATATTGAGTTTTGCCCAGAGCAAAGCGCCACCACACTTATAAATGAATTTAATAATGTAGTGGTACTGCGCACCTTATCAAAAGCGTTTGCACTTGCAGGCCTTAGAACCGGTTTTACACTTGCACAAGAAAGTGTACTTGCGCCAATTCGCAAAGTAATTGCGCCGTATCCGGTATCGGGTGTGGTGGCAAGTATTGCAGCGCAAGCAATTGCACCTGATGCAATTACATCAATGCGCCGCCAAGTGACTATTTTAAATAGCTTAAAAGCTAAGCTGGTAGATTGGCTAAACGCCTCCCCTGCAGCATTAAAAATTCTCACTGGTGAAGGTAACTTTGTTACCTTAAAATTAGCCAACAAAAACTCCTTTAAAGTCGCCCTTGAGCAAGGTTTAGTAATGCGCGCGTTTACCCTATACGGTGAAGACGATTGGCTGCGTATCTCCATTGGTAGCGAACAAGAGCTCGAACAAGTAAAAATTTGGTTAGATGGCTTAAAAACGCCAACTGCCGCAGCACCATTAGCAGGAAACGAAGTATCATGAGTAACCCCTATTTATTTATAGACCGTGACGGCACCATTATTGAAGAGCCAGTCACCGACAAACAGGTAGACAGCCTTGAAAAGCTTGCCTTTTTACCTGGTGTTATCCCAGCTTTATTACAATTACAAGCCGCCGGTTACCGCTTAGTGATGGTATCGAATCAAGATGGCTTAGGCACAGACAGCTTCCCGACTGCTGACTTTGATATAGCACAAGATAAAATGATGGACATAATGCAAAGCCAAGGCATAAGCTTCGACGAGGTATTGATTTGTCCACACTTTGATGAGCAAAACTGTGATTGCCGTAAACCTAAAACAGGTTTATTAACTGAGCTTATGCGCTCTGGCAAAGTTGATTTAGCACGTTCATATGTAATTGGCGATCGCCAAACAGATATTGGCCTTGCACAAAATTTATGTTGTGAAGGCATTTTATACGATGGCAGCTGGCCAGCCATTGTTACTAAGCTTACAACTGCCAATCGCGAAGGTCGTGTTACGCGTAACACCAAAGAAACCCAAATTGATGTAGCCATAAACCTAGATCAAACTAAAAACGGTAGCATAGATACAGGCCTTGGCTTTTTTGATCACATGCTTGATCAAATTCGCACCCACGCCAACATTGGTTTAAACATTAAAGCGAAAGGCGATTTACACATAGACGAGCACCACCTTGTTGAAGACATTGGTATTGCCCTAGGTGTTGCACTTAAACAAGCGCTTGGCACTAAATCGCAAATAGCGCGCTATGGTTTTGCACTGCCAATGGATGAATGTAAAGCAGAGGCACAAATTGATTTATCGGGTCGCGCTTCGTTTGTATTAAACGCTAACTTTAGCCGCGAAAAAGCAGGCGATTTAGACGTACAAATGGTTGAGCACTTTTTCAAAAGCTTAAGCGATAATGCCGCTATTAGCCTTATTTTATCGGTAAGCGACGGTAACTGTCATCACCAAGTAGAAGGCTTATTTAAAGCGTTTTCACGCGCCCTTCGTATGGCAATAGCACAAGACACGAGCCAACAAACGGCCAGCTCTAAGGGATGTTTATGATTGCCATAATTAATACAGGTTGTGCCAATATAAATTCAGTACGTTTTGCGTTTGAACGCCTAGGCCAAACGCCAACAGTAATTACTTCACCAGAGCAATTAGCGGGTTTTGAGCGCGCTATATTGCCAGGTGTTGGCCATGCATCGGTTGCCATGAAACGCCTAGTAGATAACGGCTGGCAACAAGCTATAAATGAATACCAGCGCCCGCTTATGGGTATTTGTTTAGGTATGCAGTTACTGTGCGAAAGCACCGAAGAAGGTAATGTACAGTGCCTAGGTAAAATACCAGGGCAAGTAAAAGCGCTTGATGTAGGCAACTTAACGTCGCCGCATATGGGTTGGAATAACTTAAGCGTAAATAAAGAGCATGCACTTACTAAAGGGTTAACACAAGACGAGCAAGTGTACTTTGTACATAGCTTTGCACACACCGTAAACGATGCAACACTTGTAAGCGGCGAATACGGCCAAACCTTTTCAGCCATAGTTGCAAAAGACAACTACGCTGGTATGCAATTTCATCCTGAGCGCAGTGCAAAAGTAGGCACACGTTTATTACAAAATTTTGTTGATTGGCAGCTATAAACTGCCCATTGACCAACAATAAAGAGATTATTTGTGATTATTCCAGCATTAGACGTATTACAAAATCAAATTGTTCGTTTATACCAAGGTAAATACGACACCGCTCAGTTTTACCCTTTTGAGCTTGGTGCACGTTTAAAAGAATACGCCGACAGCGGCGCAGGTAAGCTACACCTTGTAGATTTAGAAGGCGCACGCGATCCGAGTAAAAAACAGTGGCAACATATTCAAGCCGCAACTAAAGCGCTTAATGTACCGTACCAAGTGGGCGGCGGTATTCGCTCAGAGCAAGATGTAAGTGATTGGCTAAAAGCCGGTGCTAATCAAGTTGTTATTGGCTCAATGGCGGTAGAAAAACGTGAGCAAGTAAAAGCCTGGATTGAACAATTTGGTGCAGAGCACTTTGTTATTGCCCTTGATGTAAATAAAACAGCCACTGGCTGGGCACCTGCTACGCACGGTTGGTTAAGTGAATCTGAGTTTGGCTTACTAGAGCTTGTTGATTTTTATGTAAGCTTAGGCGTTATTGATTTTTTATGTACGGATATCAGTAAGGATGGCACCATGACAGGTCCATCGTTTGAGCTTTACGAAGATTTAACTCGTCACAACAGCACTATTAAAGTGCAAGCTTCGGGTGGCGTAAGTTCACTTGATGACATTAAAAAACTTAAAGAGCTTGGCGTAGGCGGCGTTATTTTAGGTAAGTCACTGCTTGATGACGCATTTAGTGTTGAGGAGGCGTTGGCATGTTATCAAAACGCATAATCCCGTGTTTAGATGTTAAAGACGGCCAAGTAGTAAAAGGCGTTAAATTTAAAGGCCATGAAGTTGTTGGTGATATTTTAACAATGGCAAAAGCCTACAGCGATGCCGGTGCCGATGAACTGGTTTTTTATGAAATAAGCGCAAGTGTTGAAAAACGCTTACTTGATGTAAATTGGGTAGAGAGCATTGCCCGCCATATTGATATTCCATTTTGTGTGGCTGGCGGTATTAAATCGGTCGCCGATGCAGCACGTGTACTAGAGCGTGGCGCCGATAAAATAAGTATTAACAGCCCTGCGATTGCACGCCCTGAGCTTATAAAAGAGCTTCACGATGAATTTGGTAAACAATGTGTTGTGGTAGGAATTGATAGCTTTTACGATGAAGTGACCGGTGAATACTTAGTGTATCAATTAACCGGCGATCCTAATGCATCAAGCCGTACACGTTATAAAACCGAGGAATGGATTAAACGCGTACAAGACTTAGGTGCAGGCGAAATTGTTTTAAACTGTATGAATCAAGATGGCGTACGTAACGGTTACGACAATGAGCAGCTAAGTAAAATGCGCGCATTATGTAATATCCCACTTATCGCATCAGGCGGTGCAGGCAGCATGCAAGACTTTGTTGATGTATTTAAACAAAGTGAAGTCGATGGCGCGTTGGCAGCGAGCGTTTTTCACAAAAATGTGATTAACATTGGCGAATTAAAACAATTTTTAACAGATAACCAGGTGGCAGCAAGGCTATGCAAGTAACACAACAGAACCAAACTCAAGTAGATTTTGCTAAAAGCGAAATGATCCCTGCGATTGTTCAAGATGCCCGATCTGGTGTTATTTTAATGCAAGGCTTTATGAACAGCGAAGCGCTTAAGGTAACCCTTGAAAGCAACAAAGTGACATTTTATTCGCGCTCTAAATCGCGTTTATGGACCAAAGGCGAGTCATCGGAAAACTACTTAAATGTGGTATCGGTTCATACCGATTGTGACTACGATTCAATTTTAGTTCTGGCTAATCCAGAAGGCCCAACGTGTCACTTAGGCACACAAAGCTGCTTTGGCGATGATGCTAAACCTAGCCTGAGCTTTTTAGCGCAATTAGAAGATGTGATTGTTGAGCGTAAAAATGACGACCCATCTAAAAGCTACACCGCTTCATTGTTTGCTAAAGACTTAAGCCGCAGCTGTCAAAAAGTGGGCGAAGAAGGTGTAGAAGTAGCGCTTGCTGCAATGAAACACGATAACGATGAGCTTACTAACGAATCGGCTGATTTAATTTATCACCTTACTGTATTGCTTCAACGCCAAGGCTTAGCCCTAGAAGACGTTGTAAAATGCTTGCAAGGTCGCCATAAATAATACACCTGCTTTGTTTTAGCGCATTTACAGGCCCATATTTTATGGGCCTTTTTACGTTATGGTATTTATTTTTTTACATAGGTTGCGTATGGTGCAGCTTAACTATTTCTTTTAGCGTTGCTTATGAATAAATCAATTATCACAGCCTTATCCTTATTGGTACTAACAGGCTGTGTAAGCCAAAAAGCCCCTGCGCCTAAACTAGTAAAAACACAAAACACATGTAGTCCACTAAACACATTACTTAATGCGCACACTAATGGCTTTAATGCAGTAAAAGCAAATAAAGTGGGTAATGATTTTATAAACCAGTGGCATGCTAATACTCATTTTATAGGCAATACCTGCACCATTACTCAACATAATAAACAGTTTAGTTATCAATGCACGAGTGAAAGCAAACAAGCCCATGCCACACATCTACATATACAAACAGTGGATAAAATACGTCAATGTTTAGCGTCACAAGGCTGGTACGAAAATACCAAAGAGTCAGCAACTTCAATGAGTAGTAACTTTGTTTTGAATGAAGCTCATCCAGTTATCACCTTATTTACCTCTCAAAGCAGAACGCGCTATATTACCCGTTTTGAAATTGCTCCACCGCTAGGAAATTAAATGCAAAAACCCACACACTCAAACACTAAGTTAAAAACAGACTGTTTAGGCATATGTGAGCGCCGCAGCGGTTATTGCACTGGCTGCGGGCGAACTAATCAAGAAATATTTGATTGGATCATCCTCAGCCAAGAAGAAAAAAACGCCATTTTAGCGCAGCCTCGCGCTGACTTAAAAAAGCCATAAATTTGCCACTTGCGTGTAACAGCCCCCCTTTAGTATTACTAAAAAAAGTATGGGGTGATCATCATGGCGGCAATATTTGTAATAAACTTAGCGCGCTCAACGCAGCGACTAGCAAATACTCAAATGCAACTTGCACGGGTTAACTTGCCATTTGAACGTATTGACGCCGTAGATGGCGCACAATTGAGTACAGAACAAAAATTTCTGCATTACAGCTTACAATTAAACAAACAAAAGTATCACTACCCGCTCAGCAATGGCCAAATTGGCTGCTATTTAAGCCACCGTAAAGCATGGCAAAAGATAGTGGATGAGAAATTAAAATACGCAATTGTGCTAGAAGATGATTTTTATATTGATGACAGCATTCATGATGCGATTAAAAATATTGAGCAGCTAAACCAACCCTGGCAACTTATTAAACTCGCCGCGTATGAAAACCGCCCCCGCCCTATTGCCTATCAACAAAATCTAAATAACCACCAGCAATTAGTAATACATAAAAAACTAATGACTGGCTGTTGTGCTACGGCAATAAGCTATGAAGGGGCTAAGCAATTACTTAAAGCCACAGCCCAATTTGGGCGCCCTGTAGATTGCGACTTACAACATATTTGGGAAACCCAAGTAAATGGTTTTTCACTAATGCCATACCCTGTTTCGCAAAATACAGACATACAAAGCGATATTGCAAGCTGCGATTCTAAAACTAAGGTTAAAAAAGCATTTTTGAGGCGTAAAGCACAACAAATTAAAAGCTGTATTTTTAATAAGGTTTATACAAGCGCCTTTGTAAAAAAATTTAAACAGAATGAAAAAGGAGCCTCAAAGGCTCCAAGTTTAATTACTCAACGTTTATAACATCCTTAAAAGTTGAGAACTTGGTATGCCCGTTTGCGGTAATAATGCGGGGGTAACTGCAAATACTTCTGGAATTTTACTTTTGATTTCGTTCATTTTTTTTCGGTTATTTTGTTTATCATAAACATAGTATTTAAGGATATTTCCGTATACATCATCTTTTGCATCAACCTTCTCAAGAGTTTTTAATGCCTTATCGTAATCAGCGAGGTAAATGTATGCCAGTGCTAAGTTATCAGCAGAGCCAACATGTAGCTTCCCTTCAAGCTGTTTTGATAAATCTTCAAGTTCTACAACTGCAAGCTCATAACGCCCTAGTTGTATATACGCGGTTGCTAGTGAATTTTTTAAAAAGTAAGGCGGGTTACTACCAGGCTCATACCATTTTTCGTAAGCACTCAGTATATCTTCATATTGCTCAAGTTTAGAGTAAACGTGATCTAGCAGCCTAAAGCTTTGTAGTTTAATTTCTGCTTCTTCAAAACCAGCAAGTTTATCTCTATTTAAGTGCCATTGTTGTATGCCTTGCGCAGCTTGGTTTAAAAGTTCAGGGTTATCACTTTTTGCCCCTGCTGCACTTTTAAGAAGCTGTGCAAGTTGTTGATTATATTCTTCACTTTTAACAGGAGCCTGAGACGTATTATTACTTTGCTGCTTGTTATCTGAACTACCATCTACAATTTGCGCTGCAGCTAAAGCACTAAAAGACATTGCCGCCGCAACCATAACCAAATATTTACTTTTCATTGTTTTTTCCTTGTTTAACATTTTGATCCTCTGAATATTAAAACTCTTAGAATGAGCAATATTCAAAAGTGGGGGGGTAAAAAAGTTAGGCGAGCTTTTAGCACTTTGCTCTTGTAGCAATAAACTAGCTAAATCCAATTGGTATTTACCTTTTAGCTTTTGCATACACAACTCATCACAGCTAAGTTCGAGTTGCTCTCTTGCTAAACCTGTTAACTTTAAGCAAATAGGATTCCACCAAAAAACGCTTTCTATAAAACAAATAAGCCACGTCCAATAAATATCACCTTGTTGTAAATGGGTTACCTCGTGCTGAATGACTGAATCTAATTCTTCACGATTTACCATCGTCGACTCTAACCAAATAACAGGCTTTATTAATCCTGTAGCAAAAGCTGGCTCTGTATGGGTTGTTAGTCTAATTGAATACTGATTATTGATGTGTTTAAGTTCAGGACTAGGCTTTGAGTTAATGTATAAATTTTTTATAAGCTTTACATATAAGCCCATGCGTAATAAAAACAATCCAAAACCAGCTAAAACTAAAACCGTAAAAACAATACTAAGTGATGGCAATAAGTCCCATATACTCATATCGCTTTGTAATTGATCCTTAATTGCTATTTGTTCAGCGTTTGGTATTAATGCTTTAACATCGGGAATCAATTGCGTCACGTTGAATGTGTAACGATTTGCCCCTTCAAATAACGGTAGCTGGGAAAAGTACTGCCAAGGGATAAACCAACATGCCAAGGCAATCATTAAAATGTAAAAATTTAATCGTGCAGGGGCATTTTTTAATCCTTTTACTGTAAGTAAAATGCATAAGCTAATGAGCGTGCAAGTTAGTAAATAATCCGTCATTACCCTCTCCTTTAATCTAACTTCTTATTTTTTAAAAGCGTTTGTAAGTATTCTATATCTTCATCATTTAGCTTTTCTTCTTTGATAAAGTGGGCAATTAAACTACGAGAATTACCTTTAAAAAATCGTTGCATAAAACTAGGCATAGCTTGCTCCGATAACGCGTCTTGTGTCACGATTGTTCTAAAAACAATGGCTCGCCCTTCATGTCCACAGCGCTCAATCGCTCCTTTATGTTCTAACCTATCTACTATAGTTTTGACTGTTGTATAGGCTACTTGTTTATCTTTTTGCTTATCAGCTAAAAGCACTTTATGTAGTTGACTCGCAGTACAGGGTTCTTCCTGCCAGAGCAGCTGCATAATATCCATTTCAAAATCACTAAGTTTCATTGTCGCTCCTATTACTACACTTGTAGTTGTACTGTTACAAATGTAGTAGTTAGAAACCTTAGTGTCAATACAAAATTGACATATGAATAAAAAACACACGGTAGAAATATAAAAGCCTTAGGAAGGTTTTAAAATAAAGACATATGAAACAAGTAGGTATAATTATTAATTGATTTTAGAAAAACATAAAAAACGAGAGTATATTTTCAACTAACGCTTTTTATGTTTTAAGCTTTTTATGAAAGGTAGTGAGGTAACTATGCTTTATCGAGCGCTTGGCTCACATCGGCAATAATATCGGCAATATTTTCAATCCCTACCGATAAGCGAATTAAATCACGGCTTACGCCTGCACTAGCCAGCTCTTCATCGTTTAATTGGCGGTGTGTAGTTGACGCAGGATGGCATGCAAGCGACTTAGCATCGCCAATATTAACTAAGCGTAAAATCATGTTTAGTGCATCAATAAAGCGCGTGCCTGCTTCAAGGCCGCCCGCAATACCAAAGCTTAAAATACCGGATGCTTTACCACTGGTAATTTTTTGGCTCATTGCATTATACGGGCTTGATTTAAGCCCTGCGTAATTAACCCAAAGCACTTTTGGATGACTTTCTAAAAACTCTGCTAACTGCTGAGCATTTTCGCAGTGGCGATCCATCCTTAAGCCTAAAGTTTCAAGGCCAATTAAAATGTCAGAAGCATTTTTAGGGGCAAGCGCTGCGCCTGTATTTCTAAGAGGTACAACCCTGCAACGTCCAATAAAAGCCGCTTCAGCAAAGGCATCGGTATACACCACGTTGTGATACGACGGGTCAGGCTCGTTCATCATTGCAAAACGCGTGGCATTGGCTTTCCAATCAAATTTACCAGAATCGACAATCATTCCACCAATAGCTGTACCGTGTCCGTTTATATACTTGGTCAGTGAATGAACCACTATATCGGCGCCTAGTTCAAATGGGCGGCATAAATACGGGGTAGCAACGGTATTATCAACAATCAAAGGCACGCCTTTACTGTGTGCAATTTTTGCTAGCCGTTCAATATCAACAATGTTCCCAGCTGGGTTACCAATTGACTCACAAAATACTGCGCGAGTATTATCGTCAATGGCCTTTTCAAATGCCGTGAAGTCATCAGCTTTAATCATACGAGCCTCAATACCTTGGCGCGGTAACGTATGAGCAAATAAGTTATATGTACCGCCATATAATTGGCTGGTACTCACAATATTAGTGCCAACTTCACACAAGCATTGAATGGCATAGGTAATCGCTGCCATACCCGAGGCGACCGCAAGTGCACCAATGCCCCCTTCCATTGCGGCAATACGTTGCTCAAGCACGGCATTTGTTGGGTTCATAATACGAGTATAAATATTGCCTGGTACTTTTAAGTCGAATAGATCAGCGCCATGCTGTGTGTTATCGAACGTGTAAGATGAGGTATGGTAAATAGGCACCGCTGCAGATTTAGTGGTTTCTTCAGACTCGTAACCATGGTGCAGTGCTAATGACTCTAATTTCATATTTATATCCTTTAATATTGTGTTTCTTAAACCTAGCATTTTTAGGTTATAAAATGCACATGAAATATATTAAAGGGTGTTGAACTGATTAAATTTAAATACCTCAACCTTTAAAACATAGTAACTGCGAAGCGGGCAGCGGTTTACTAAAGTAGTAACCTTGAATCAGATCGCAGTCTAGCTTAGCAAGTAATTGTTGTTGTGCTGATGTTTCTACGCCTTCAGCGACCACACTTAAGCCTAAACTATGCGACATTGCAATGGTTGCTTTAACTAAGCTGTAGTCTTCTTTGTTTTCGGTAATACCACAGATAAAGCTGCGATCTATCTTTAATACCTCAAACGGGTATTGCCTTAAATAGCTAAGCGATGAGTAACCTGTGCCAAAGTCATCCATGGATAGTTTAATACCTAGCTTATTAAGTGCATGCAAAGACTCTGTAATATTTGTTTGTACACTCATTAGCACACCTTCGGTAATTTCAAGCTCAACATATTTCGCACTCACGCCAGTTTTTTCTAACGTGCTTGCTATAAAACTTAGCAGCTCTGAATCTCTAAACTGGCTTGGTGATAAATTAATAGCCATGCTGTAGTTTTGTTGAGAGCTTGCCTGCCACCGTGTTAAAAATGCTAATGCCTGCTCAATAACAAACTTGCCAATAGGAATAATTAAACCTGTTTGCTCTGCTAACGGAATAAACTCATCGGGCATAACTTTACCAAGCACATTATTGTCCCAGCGTAATAATGCCTCTGCTCCGATTATTTTATGTGTTTTAGCATTGCATTTAGGTTGAAAATACAATTCAAATTCGTTTTTTTCTAATGCAACATGCATCTGCTCTTCGATTGCTAAACGCCTTTTTATGGCTGTATTCATCTCGTTGGTAAAACAAGCGTAGGTATTTCTGCCAAGTGCTTTTGCTTGGTACATGGCTGTGTCTGCATGGCGCAATAAATCGGAGGCCGTTCCCCCGTTACCTGGGTATAAAGCCACGCCAATACTCAGTGTTAATAATAGCTCGCGACCATCTATTTCAAAGGGATTTCTAAAGCTTTTTAGTAAGCGTGTAACAATCTCATCAACTTGTTTTTTACTCTTCAGATCTGGTTGTAAAATAATGAACTCATCACCTCCTAATCTGCCTACGGTCGCGTTTTCATTAACTATTTGACTAAGTTTATCCGCAGCGCTAATAAGTAATGAGTCGCCAATTTCATGCCCCAGTGTGTCGTTTACTTTTTTAAAGTCATCTAGGTCTATGAAAATAACAGCGGCTAAGGTGTTTTTTTCTTTTGCAGTGTTAATTAGCTGAGTTAGTCGTTTTAAAGAATTAAAACGATTAGGAAGTAGTGTTAAGCTATCGTAATAGGCTTGTTTGCGTATAAGTTTATTAGACTCGTGCTGCTCTGTGATATCACGTATTATCACCATGATTTGATTTGAATGATGTAAATAGCTCACCCTTGCCTCGAAATACAACACACCTTTTGGGACTAAAAGTTCATATTCAAAGCATACAATGCCTTTATTTATTAGAAGTTCTTTAATATTTTCTTCAAATATTTTAGCTACGCCTTTGGGTAACACACTAAACATCGACTTATTTAAAAATTGTTCTGGTTGTAAATGAAGGTTACTAAAATCATTAGCATGATAATCAACTATGGTACCCTCGGGTTTAAGCAAAAAATAAAGGTCAGGGATAGCTTCAAATACTTTTTCAAGCATCTGCTGTTTATCCATGGCTTGTGCTTGTGCCTGCTTTACCTCGCTCAAATCTATGTCAATGCAGTACATTTGCTTTACACCATGTTGATTTGTAAACATAACATGGCTTGAAAACACTGTTACATTGCCCCCATTTTGATGAACTAATGTAAGCTCTGCGGCAGGTATCTCTATATCATTTATAAGCCATTCACTATGGGCGGCTATAACTGCATCGCGCATAGGTGGTGGAATAATTAAATCTTCAAGTTTTTTTCCAGTTGCGTACTCTTTTGTGTAGCCATAAAGCAGCTCACTGCCTTTATTCCAGTAAATAACGCGTCGTTGCTCATCGTATCCTTGAACTGAAATACTGTGTATCGCATCAAATAACTGATGAAGCGGATCGTTCAGTACAAATTGGTGTGACAGTGTTTGAACCGTTTTTAATGACTTCATTTATACGTTACCTAAAGAACTTATTAACTAAATAATAGGACGTACTTTTTAAATTAACACTTTTAGGTTGGTTTTTAACTGATATACGTTTACATAAGGTATAAAAAAAGGAGCCAAAGCTCCTTTTTAAATGTTATTACAGTTAATTAGCTTACATATTAGCTGGGTGCTCTACCCCGACCCACGCCTTAAATAAGGCGCGTTGAGATAAAGTGGCATTTTTATCAGCAACCACCTTTTTAGGTTTATCATAATCCTGCGATAAAACCAGGGTTGTTGATTGAAGTGCATCTCGGCGAATAAAATCAATAGTCACCTTTTCACCCGCTTTAAACACCTCTAAGCTCGATTTTAAATCTTTCCCTACATGTTGCTTGTTTACAGCCACAATTTTATCGTCAGTAGTTAAACCAGCTTGCCATGCGGCGCCCCCTCTGCGCACATGAGTAAGCGTTAATAATTCACCACTATTTTTTGCAGTGGCATCAATACTTGCTAGTGGCTTAGCGTTCTCGGGGCGGGTTAGTTTCAAGCCAACTTTGGCCAATAACGCATCAAAATCTATATCAGCTGGGGTGCTTACTTTATCGTGCCACCAAGCTGTATAGTCTTCACCTGTGAGCTCTTTTAATATGGTAAGTACATCTTGCTCAGTAAATCCCTGTGGTAACCTGTGCTTATTGTATAAAGCATTGTGTACTTGGCGGTAGTTAACTTTTGCTTTGGTTGTTTCTAATAAATGTATATCAAGCAACATAGAAAGCAATGAGCCTTCTAAATATATATTGGTGCTGTAATTTCGCGCGTGGTCACCGCCTTGGTTTATCCACTTATCAAAGCTTGTTTCACTGGCACTTTGTACTTCTCGCCCTGGTGTTTGTAAATGACGGTTGATGGTTTTACTCATCACTTTAAAAAATTCATCGGTGGTTTCTATGCCAGAGCGCACCAATAAGTGATCTTCAAAATAGCTAGTGGAACCTTCCGAAATCCATAATAAATTAGAGTAGTTCATGTTAGTGTAATCATAAGGTACCAACCCTTTAGGACGGTAGGCTTTTACATTCCAGGTATGAATAAACTCATGCGCGGCGGTACTTATAAAGCCTAAATAATCTTCGCGACTACCAAACCGATCTCTTGGGCGCTGTATAATGGTTGAGTTTAAATGCTCAGTTGCTCCGCCGGCACCTGATGTAGCATGGACCATAAATACATAACGCTCATACGGGTAGCTATTCCAAATAACATTACCTGTGGTCACCAATTTTTTTAAATCAGTCAGCATTAGTTGCTCATCGTAGTTGCCCTCGCCCCATATTACTAGCTCGTATTGGCGACCATCTACTTCAAATTTATGAAGTTTGTTAATTCCTGTTTCTATTGGTGAGTCTACCAGTACATCGTAATCTGCGGCTTTAAAACTGTGTTTATTACTACCATTTTCCATACCAGATACAGAGCGCCACGCTTTAGGCACCTTTAAATCTACGGTAACAGGTTCTTGGCGAAACGATTCACTAAACATGAAAAAGCCAGATGCATCAATGAAGGCATGGCTATCGTCTATGTGGCGTGCACGTTTACCTAACTCGTTTGCATATACTTGATAATCAATATTCACCTGTGTTGGCTCAACTAAGTGCACACGCCATGTGCTGTGGTTAATTTTTTCCCATTTTAATGCATTGCCATTGTCGTCTGTGGCCGCAAAATAACGTACCCCATTAGCTAAATTTAATATTTCGTAGCGCCCAGTGCGCCATGCAGGCAATTTAACATCGATATGCGATTGCGCCGATTTTGGAAATTCTACACTCACATTGCCTAAATGGTGTTGAGGCTGTGTAATACTTAATGAGTAGTTAACATCAGCTAACGCAGGGGCAGCACAACAGGCCGCTAACATAGACAGGACAAAACGCTTTTTCATAATGACTCAAAGTTACTTATTATTTGAAATAAGCCTAACAAGGCATAAATTAAAAGTGAATTAAAAACGATAAACAACCTAATAGCTCAGTTTACATGCAGGGTCTAAGTAAAAATGCTAAGTTTTTAATTAGATAACTACACTTAATATGATTTTGTTGTAAACTGAAGGTAATGTAATTAATACGATGGCGGTATGCTTAGGTGTCTGAAAACTCTAACGCTGTAGATAAAAAGTTAAAGCAAGCAATTGAAGCAAGGATAGCCATTGAAAATGCGCGTAAGCTCCAAGTTGATACTTTATCAAATCTAACTGCAAAGCTGTCTTTAAGCTGCAAAGGGCTTGATATTGAGCTTGATAATAAACTCGCTAAATTTAGAAATTCGCTAAATAAAGGTGTTGGGTTTGAAGTATTATCGCCTTTAATAGATGACATATTATTGTTATTACAAAACCAAGAAACGTTACAAGCTGCCCATCAACGAGAGCTGTTTTCGAGCGTACAAACAGCCGGTAAGCTTTTACAAAAAACCAAAGGCTTGCCAGACGATACCCGTCGCACCTTAAGACATTTGCTCGACCACGAAATTAATAATGTACAGTCTACGCACGATTACATTCCGATTTTAAATCAGCTAATAAACTTTTATCATCATGCTTTACAGAGCAAGCTATCAGCCACGGATGAAACAAGCGTTAATGCCTCTCCTCGTATGGCTAAAAAGTTATTAGAGCTTGCAAATGAGCTGGTATTAGAGGATGAATCGACAGAGCAAATTAAACAAATAAAAAATGCGATTACCGAAAACGATAATGTAGAAGCGCTGTTGCAAGCCGCTTTAAATATAATTAGCGTTGTGGTTAAAAATATTAGTAAAGAGCGCCAATCGGCTCAAAGCTTTTTAGTCTCGCTTAATCAAACCTTAGAAGAGTTGCACTCATCTATTGTATCTACCAGCCAACACTCTAAATCAATGGGTGAAGAGTTCGATACGCTCAACAAACGTATTGAAGGGAAAATAAAGCACCTAAACGAGCAAACCCAATCGGCTACGTCTATTTCCTCATTAAAAGAATTAGTAGACAACGAGCTAAGATCGCTCAGTAAAGACTTTATTGCTAAAGAGCAGCTAGAAAGAAAAGACCGCGAAACACTGATTGCCAGTTTTGATGAAATAAACGATCGAATTGGTAGCTTAGAAGGCAAACTAACTAAATATAAAAAACGCCTAAACGAGCAACGCTTTAAAAGTTTACTCGACAGCCTTACAAAACTTCCAAATAGAGCAGCCTTTGATGAGCGTTACAACCATGAGCTTCACTTATTTAATGTGCAGGCTTCGGATGTTACCCTAGTGGTTATTGATGTTGATCACTTTAAGTCAATTAATGACAGGTTTGGGCATACTGCAGGCGATATAACATTGCAAGTTATTGCAAAAGCGCTACAAAAATCAGTCCGCCAGTCAGATTTTATAGCCCGCTACGGCGGAGAAGAATTTGTTTTACTTATGCCTGGGCTTTCGTTGTCGCATGCAGCACAACCACTAGAAAAGCTAAGAAAAGTGATTAAAAATATTCCTTTTAAATTTAGAGAAAAAGAAATAGAAATCACTATTTCGTTAGGTGCTACACAATTTAAAAAAGGCGATACACCGCTCAAAGCATTTGACAGAGCAGATGACGCCCTCTATGAAGCAAAAAAAACGGGTCGGGATCGCCTTTGTATGAGTAAATAATGTCATAATTCTCAATTAGTTTGAGTGCTAAAGTAAATGACATGCAGTTTTTACATTTTAAGCAACAAGGAGAATGCCGATGTTAATACAGTTAAACCCGACTGGGGTTTTAGATTTACTGTCACAATTGGAAGTTGATTTATTAGAGCAATCTTCAGCCAGTGAACGTTATCGACTTTTTAGAAACTGTGCCTTAGCCGTCCTAAACGTAGGCAGCCACACAGATGCTAGTAATGAAATTTACGACAAATACCAAGACTTTGATATACGCCTAGTCAGTCGCGAACGTGGCATTAAAATTGAGTTAGAAAATCCTCCCGAAACCGCCTTTGTTGATGGTGAAATAATTACCGGTATTCACGAGCATATTTTTTCGGTGATCCGCGATATTTTATTTATTTGCCAAAAATACGAAAAAGATCTTAAACAGCAAAAAGCCATTACCCACATGGTATTTGATATGCTTAGAAACGCCGGCGCACTGCGTGTTAACAGTGAACCAAATATGATTGTATGTTGGGGCGGACATTCAATTAACGAAATAGAATATAAATACACTAAGCAAGTAGGTTACGAGCTTGGTTTACGTGGTTTAAATATATGCACTGGCTGCGGCCCAGGTGCGATGAAAGGCCCGATGAAAGGTGCCACTATTGGGCATGCTAAACAGCGCATTAGCGAAAACCGTTATCTTGGTTTAACTGAGCCCAGTATCATTGCCGCAGAGCCGCCAAACCCTATTGTAAATGAGCTGGTAATTTTACCCGACATTGAGAAGCGCCTTGAAGCATTTATTAGAACGGCGCACGCAATTATTATATTTCCTGGTGGTGCAGGTACTGCAGAAGAGTTACTTTATTTATTAGGTATTTTGCTGCACCCAGATAACGAAAAACAGTGTTTGCCTGTTATTTTAACTGGCCCTAAAGAAAGCGAAGCGTACTTTAGCGAGTTATGTAAGTTTGTAGAGCTAACATTAGGCAAAGAAGCCCTTGATAAGTTTGAGGTGATCATTGATGATCCTGCTTTAGTAGGGCAAAAATTAAAATCTGCTATGGCAAGTGTGCGTAATTACCGTAAAAGCCAAGGAGATGCCTACTACTTTAACTGGACACTTAAAATCGATAACGACTTTCAGCAACCTTTTGCACCTACGCACGAAAACATGGCCAGTTTAGATTTACACCTAGAACAGCCTAAGCAACATTTAGCGGCTAACCTACGTAGAGCGTTTTCAGGTATTGTTGCTGGCAATGTAAAAGATGAGGGCCTACGCGCCATAAAAGCACACGGACCCTATGTGTTAAGCGGTGAGCCTGAGTTAATGAAAGATATGGATAAACTATTACAGGCATTTGTAGACCAAGGTCGTATGAAGTTACCCGGTAGTAAGTACGTCCCTTGTTATGAAATAAAAGCATGAGTTTGACTATTTGAAACCCCATTTACTTTTAATTGATGCGCTTAATTTAATTAGGCGCATTTACGCAGTTGACGCCAACCAAACACACCATAGTGAAGAGCACATGCTAAAGGCCAGTTGTGCCCGCGTTGCACACGCGTGCAAAAAGCTTTTACAGTCAACAAATGCCACTCACGCTATCGCTGTTTTTGATGGAGATAAAAGCTGGCGCTATCACTTTTATAAGCAATATAAACACTCTAGAGCCCCCATGCCCGACACGCTCAAAAATGCCCTGCACAATTTTAAACAAGCTATAGAGCAAACGGGTATCGTTGTATTTGAACCGATTAACGATGAAGCTGACGATATCATAGCCACCTTAGCCTACAAAGCTGCTAAAAATAAGATAAACAGTACTATTGTTTCTACAGATAAGGGATTTTTACCCTTTTTGAACGACTATATTTGTGTGTACGATTATTTTAAAAAATGCTACCTAGATAACAACAGCATCGAGCAGCGTTTTGGCATTGAGCAAAGTAAGCTAATTGATTTTTGGGCCTTAGCTGGCGATAAAACTAACGATGTACCTGGCGTTAAGGGCATAGGGACTAAATCGGCTCAACTTATTGTAAATACCTACGAAAATATAGATAAGGCCATAGAAGACGACGCCCTATCAAGCAGTATTCAAAAAAAGTTAGTTGAGCAAAAAGACATGTATGTTATTTCTAAGCAATTAGTCACTTTACGTACAGATATACAGCTAGGCTTTAGTTTAAAGCAGCTAAGGTTACATTAGTCGCATGTTGATAGCACTGTTTACGCTCACAATTTATACTCTCAATATTGTTGCGAGCATGAGTGAAAAATGATTAAAAAGTTTATAAGGTACTTAATATTAGGGCTAGGATTATACGCGCTCATTGCGACTTTAGTGATCACCTTTTATAAAGATGACCCGCAAGCAATGATTTGGCAAGACCGTGAGGCCTTTAATGAACGCTACATCAAAAAGCTCTCAATTGATGAGGCAGTTACGTTAAACAGTGTACTCGATTATTTAGGCAGCCCGGATTTAACCTATGCCAAGCGCAATAAAGACCAAGTATGGCAGATTGTTTTTTACCGTACTCAGCACCAAACTTCAGATGGCATAACCACAATGGATGAATGCACCGGCTTATTATTTAAAAATGGTGAGTTATTTTTATGGGGCCCCAGCGCCTATACAACTTACCAGGAAAAGATCAGGTGATGGCCAATGGATGAGCCTATTTCAAAACAGTTAGTGCGGTTACTGCATAACACACAGCAAATACTGACAATTTATAATGACAAAACGCAGTGGCAACATCTTTATCCGCTTGTTGCGCAAACAGCCCAGCACTATCGTGTTTTATATCAGCAACATCCGCATGCGTTACAAGCGCGTTTGAGTTTGTACACCAGTCACTACGACTTTGCTACAAACCTCGTTATTAACCAATGTGTTATTAGCACAGCGCTGTGCGCTAGCCAACAGTTTGATGACGAGCTAACCGAGCTTTATGTTGGCGTTGCTTTAGTAGAGCATTGCTGTGTTGTAGCACAGCATAATAAAATTTCGCAGCAGCAAATGCTTACACTCAGCGATAAAAAAATATGGCGTTTTCGCCATCAGCTAGCAGCAAAAATGCTGCTCAGTGGGCAGCACCCTACTCAAAATAGCGTGCGTATGTTGGCTAAATTAAATAAATATAAACAAGCTTTATTGAGCAGCAGCGACATCATGCTATACGACAATGCCATAACCTTGTGTGCATTAAGTAATATTATAGCGATGAACATCACTTATACACCCAAAAAGAATCCATTAAATTTTTATAAAGCGCTGGGTGAATTATATGTCAAAACAACTAACCCATTTGCGCAAAGGTTAGTTAAAGATTTAATAGCGCATATAGGCCCACACCTCCCAGGCAGTAAAATTGTTTACAGCGACCAAGCAATGGTTTATCTCGCAAGTGATGAGACTAATAAACATATACTTATTAATGCCAATAATGAGAAAAAACTAGCATGGTACAAGGTTAAAGCCTCACTTAAAGATCAGCCACTGCAATGGCTATGTACTGATAAGCGGGTATTATTTTTAGCCTGGAACAATGAGCACTTGGTACGTAAAGCCCCGGCGCAAATAAGTTCTAAGGCCGAATTAATCGCATTAGTGAGCCATATAAAAGTAGCGCATGAATACAGTTTTAAAGGCTTAGATAAGTTACTGGCCCCTTTTAATGAAATAACACAAAAGCTCTGCCAAGCAGTCAGGCCCTATAACAACCAGCACCAAGCCGCCAAAGATTTACGCCATAGCTTGTCGATGGTCGGGTACGATAATGCACCGGCGATTATTCAGCGGGTTATATTTGAGCAGCTAGTTGATACATCGCACCATCCGCACAAACACATTGTACTGAATAAGCTTAACAGCTTTATTCGTATTTTAGCTTTAATGGTAAGTAATAACCCTAAACAGCAATTTGAACAAATAGCTTTGCCTATTTATGGTTACGTGCACTACTTATTAACCCATTGTAGTGCGCAGCTCTGTGCAAAAGTATGTATAAATAGTGCGCCTAACCAAACCTATAGTGCACCCTTAGCCGCCTTTTTTGGGGTTGAAACGTTTAATAATGAGCATTTAAATACTGAATTAGCACAGCTACTGAGTGATAACCCATGGACTAAGCCACTGCTCGATGCTGAGCAACACCCCAAAAAAGAGCTAAATGAGCAGCACAAATTATGGATTAGTTTAAAGGTTGTGGCGCAAAGTGTTTTCAAACCCGCCTTACCCTTGACCCCTTGGCAAAAACAAACTTTAAATGCGCAATTAAAAGCACAAGGATTTAAATCTAAGGGTGACTTTTTTGCGCAACTGCAAGGCTTATCGCTGTATAACAGCATTTAAGTCACTTATGCTCACTATAAACATAGGTTATACCCTGTATTTATAGTATAAACTGGCAAAATGGGCAATAAGTTGGTATAAATGCGCCCTCAAAATTTATCCACATACGTCACATAAATGACCTAACAAGCAGTTACTATTTTCAGTGATAATTTATGTGCGTTTTTTATTCTTTTAAAGGAAAAGTCAATGGCCAAACAAACCATCACAGTGATCAAAGGCGACGGCATCGGTCCGAGCATTATCGACTCAGCACTTGAAATATTAAAAGCCGCAGGTTGCGATTTTGATTATGAATTTGTTGATGCAGGCCTTGCTGCACTAGAAAAAACTGGCGAGCTACTTCCTCAAGAAACAATTGATACAATCGCTAAAAACAAAATCACGCTTAAAGGCCCATTAACAACTCCGGTAGGTGAAGGTTTTACGTCTATTAACGTTACATTACGTAAGCAGTTTGGTTTATACGCGAATGTGCGCCCTGTTAAATCATTTGTTGGTACTAAAGCACGTTACGATGATATCGATATCATTACTATTCGTGAAAATACCCAAGGTATGTACTCAGGTTTAGGTCAAGTTGTAAGCGAAGACGGTAACGAAGCAGAAGCTAAATCTGTAATTACTCGCGAAGGCGCTGAGAAAATCATCACCTTTGCTTATGAGTTAGCAGTACGTGAAGGCCGTAAAAAAGTAACCGCAGTACACAAAGCAAATATCTTAAAATCTACTTCTGGCTTATTTTTAAAAGTTGCACGTGAAGTTGCTGAGCGTTACCCGCAAATTGAATCAACTGAAATGATTGTTGATGCAACATGTATGAAGCTAGTAATGACACCAGAAGAGTTTGACGTTGTAGTAACGACTAACTTATTTGGCGACATATTATCAGATCTTTGTGCTGGCTTAGTTGGTGGTTTAGGTATGGCACCAGGTGCAAACATTGGTGAAGACGCTGCAATTTTTGAAGCAGTACACGGTAGTGCACCAGATATTGCTGGCAAAAACCTAGCAAACCCTACTTCTGTAATTTTAGCGTCTATCCAGATGCTTGAGCACTTAAATATGGGTGACACGGCTGAGCGTATTCGCAGCGCAGTAGCTGATGTAATTAAATCTGGCGATCGCACAACACGTGACTTAGGCGGCAGCCACGGTACAACTGATTTCACTCAATCAGTAATCGACCGTTTATAATTTAACAAAGTAAATCTTGTTTTAAGTCTAAAAAGCCAGCATCTTGCTGGCTTTTTTGTATTTTTAGTTAACAATAAACTAGTTCAACTACTGTCCAGTCACAGTCAATACGCATTAAGTAAAGCGCTCAAACCACTTATTTAACCATTATGTTTACTCGGTAAAATTAGCATAATTTCTTCATATTTTTTATGTAACTACAAATACCGTGCAATTTTTTAGTATTAAAATAAATTAATTTGAAATTTTAATCCAAAAAAACCTTTTCAAGGTTGACACGAGCACGTAAAACCCTTAAAAATAACCCCATATAGAATTTTTAATCTAAAGCAGCATTTTGCTTTTTATAAAGTGACAATTATGAAAAAACAACTTCACCTTTTAATCGTACTCGTAGTGGTCTTAGTGATAAGCCCAGCGGGGATGTATTAAAAAGTGAAATTGCTTTTTAAAAACCCTCGCATTACGCGGGGGTTTTTTTATGCATAAACAGCGCACAGAGGAATGAGGATGAGCAAACAAGAATATAATGGTTCTGAATTAGTTGTTCAGGCATTAAAAGATTTAAAGGTTAAGTATATCTTTGGCTACCCAGGTGGATCGGTTTTAGATTTATATGATGCACTTTTTCAACAAGAAGATATTGAACATATTTTAGTGCGTCACGAACAAGCCGCAACCCATATGGCTGATGGTTATGCCCGAGCTACTGGCGAAGTGGGTGTTGTACTTGCTACCTCTGGCCCTGGCGCAACTAACTGTATTACAGGTATTGCCACCGCTTATATGGACTCAATCCCGATGGTTGTTTTATCGGGGCAAGTACCTACAGGCTTAATTGGTGACGATGCATTCCAAGAAACCGACATTGTTGGCTGTTCTCGCCCAGTTGTAAAACATAGTTTTAACTGCAGAAGTGCTGAAGAAATTCCCGCTATTTTGGCAAAAGCGTTTTACATTGCAAGTACTGGCCGCCCAGGACCCGTTGTTGTTGAGCTACCAAAAGATATGCTTAACCCTGCTATTAAGTTTGAGTACCACTTTCCTAAAACCACCGAGCTTAGAACCTACAGCCCAAATACAAAGGGCCACTCTAAACAAATTCGCAAAGCAGTTACCGCAATTTTAGAAGCTAAAAAACTGGTAATTTACTCAGGCGGCGGCATTATTCTATCTAACACCTCTGAGCAATTAACCCGCTTAGTTGAATCGCTAAATGCACCTATCACTAATACATTAATGGGCTTAGGCGGTATTTCGGGTATTCACCCAAATTACGTGGGTATGCTGGGCATGCACGGCACGCTTGAAGCCAATAAAGCAATGGCAAATGCCGATGTGATTTTAGCACTGGGCGCGCGTTTTGATGATCGTGTAACCAATAACGTGCAAAAGTTTTGCCCCAATGCAACCATCGTTCACGTAGATGTAGATCCGACCTCTATTTCTAAAACCATTAAAGCCCATATTCCAGTTGTGGGCTGTTTAGCCACTGTAATGGATCAACTACAAGCGGGCATAGATAAAAGTAGCATTCAAATTGATCGCAGTGCCCAAGAAGATTGGTGGCGACAAATTATTAGCTGGCGTGAGCAAAAGTGCCTAAGTTACAACACCGATGGCGATAAAATTAAACCACAAGCAGTTATAGAAGCAGTGTATAAAGCCACTAATGGTGACGCCTATGTAAGCTCTGATGTCGGTCAGCACCAAATGTTTGCAGCACAATATTATCCATTTAAAAACCCTCGCCAATGGATCAATTCAGGGGGCTTAGGCACTATGGGCTTTGGCTTACCAGCAGCGATGGGGGTTAAGCTTGCTTTTCCTGATAAAGAGTCAGTATGTGTAACTGGCGATGGCTCAATTCAAATGAATATTCAAGAGCTATCGACATGCTTACAGTACAACTTGGCTGTAAAAGTAGTTTCGTTGAATAACCGCTCATTGGGCATGGTACGCCAATGGCAAGATATGATTTACGGTGGGCGTCATTCATCTTCCTATATGGACTCATTACCTGACTTTGTAAAACTTGTTGAAAGTTATGGCCATGTAGGCATAAAAGTAGATACGTTAGATGAGCTACAACCTGCTATAGATAAAGCTATGAGCATTAATGACCGTTTAGTATTTTTAGATATTAACGTTGATGAGAAAGAACATGTATACCCAATGCAAATCAAACTAGGTGGCATTGATGAGATGTGGTTACGTAAAGGAGTAAAAGCATAATGCGTCGTATATTATCTATTTTATTAGAAAACGAACCAGGAGCCTTATCTCGCATTGTTGGGCTTTTTTCACAGCGCGCCTATAATATAGATAGCTTAACAGTAGGCACTACGGATGATGAGTCACTGTCGCGTATCACCATTACTACTATGGGTGATGATAGAATCGTTGAGCAAATTACTAAACAAGTAAACAAACTAGTAGATGTACTTAAAATTATTGATTTGACCGAAATGAGTCACATTGAACGTGAATTATTACTTGTTAAAGTATTTGCCCAAGACGAAACCACACGTGCAGCTGTTACACGTGTTGTTGATGTATTTCAAGGTGCTATTTTAGATATGGGCCGCCAAAGTTACAGCTTACAACTAGTGAGCAGCACAGACAAAATTGAGTCATTTTTAGACACCCTACGCCATGAAACCGACATTATTGAAGTTGTGCGCTCAGGCGCTGTAGGTATTGGCCGTGGTGATAAGGCTCTAAAAGCATAAAGGTTAAACAGCTAAATTTTTAAATTAAAAGCCACTATTTAGTGGCTTTTTTGCAGGCAAAAAAAAAGAGCTAAATAGCTCTTTTTTAAAAAATTCTGTAAAGCGCCAATTAAGGGTTTACTTGGTCTTTAAGACCTTTACCTGCTTTAAAGCTTGGGATAGTTGCCGCTGCGATTTGGATCTCAGCACCCGTTTGTGGGTTACGGCCAGTACGTGCTGCACGTTCTTTAACTGAGAAAGTACCAAAACCTACTAATGCAACTGAATTACCTTCTTTTAAAGAAGAAGTTACAGCGCCAGTAAACGCATCAAGTGCACGTGTAGCAGCAGCTTTAGAGATTTCTGCATCAGTAGCGATTTTTTCAACTAATTGAGCTTTATTCATTGTTAGATTCCTATTCGTTATTATTTTGCCTTCGCAAAACCTATCTTTATGCATTTTTAAGGAGTTAGCAACAGCAAATTGCATTTTTTGCTTAAATACTTCGAAAATGCGTAAAATTTTAATAATTCTCGGTAAAATACAGCGTGTTGGGTTAACTAAAACTTAATTTAAGTACACAAAAGGCACACTTTAAATAACACACTGCTCTATATTTTTTCGATAACTAAGGTCACTTCCCCAACCTCGACACCAAACTTAACAATAGACGTACGGTTTATCAAGCGTGATTGTGTAACCAGGTACATCCAATCATCAAAGTTTACCTCAAGCGTACTGCCGTCATAGGGTAAAGCCACATTGTAGTTCCAATGAAACACACTGCCAGCACTGTTACCGGTTGCAATACCAAGCACGTCATCAGCACGACCCACTAAGCTATTATCGTCATTAAGAGTGATATACCAAATACGCTTTTGTGTTTCACCATCGTCATACACAAAGTCTTCCTCTATAACGCCTTCGTTGCCTTCCCAGCGCGCATTCATAGTAACCACAAGTTTACGTGTGAGTTCGCCTTTATAATCTTGCACAACACCATATGCTTTTAAATCACCACTAAAAAACGCTTTAAAATCAAATTCTGGGGTGCTGCTATTGTAGTGCTCTACTTTTGGCGCGGAGCAGCTCACTAAAAATAATGCAGCCATTAAAATACATAGCTGTTTAAATTTATTTATATTGCGCATGCTAATTTCCTAATAATTGTTTTCTAAGTGTTGGCTCTGAGGTGTTCGGGCTTAGCCAAATAGCTAAAAACTGGTTGGCAAATTGTGAGTCTGTTATCTCACCTAATTTTTTATCATTATGATAAAAAGTAGCCTGACCGCTTGGTGATGTTTGTAAGCTCAACGATTCGCCTTTTTTAATGTTAGGCCAAAGAGCGAGCAATTTATCAGCATACTTAGCTGATAAATCACTTTTACCTAAATGCAGCCATTGCTCTTTAGTGGCTTTAACAATGTCTTTTGCTGCGAAGTCTCGCAAATAGGTGAGCGTAAATTTAACTGGGTGCACTCCCTGTTTGTAAGTCCCTGAAGGGGTATATAATGTAGCATCGTAAACATCCCAGAATAAATATTCCATACGCGCCTCGCCCACTTTTTTAAAGTCAGCCTGCTCTTCGCTAAAGCTCAAAGGGGTAAACAAAGTTGCCATAATCATTGTGGCGGTTATTGCACATTTTTTTGCGGTATTAATCATACAAGCTCCTGTTATTGCTTGCTAATATTCAAAAACGCTTTAATTTTTTGGTTGATAAAAAGTATAAGTGTAAAGGCTGCAGCCCAAAGTGCGCCGTACAGAAGCCAAAATGCCCATACAGGTGTATAAATACTAAGCACGCCAAATTTAGCGCCAGAATAATAACTAATAGGCGCAAAGACTAAGCACACAAAATAGGCTTGCCAAAATTTTAGTTTAGTAATAAACGCCATTGATGTGTTTATGCAAAGCAATAATGCTGCCCATAGCAAGGCTAACCAAAGCGGGAAAGGTGATACTTTAAATTCCAAAAGGCTTAACTGCACAGCCGTGTATTCACATAACAGCGCAATAGGTAAAGCTTTAGCTAGAAGCAACGCGTCATGCTTATGTTGCTTCGATAAAACGAACATAAGCACAACAATAACAGAGGTGTATAATACAGATTGGGCTTCTAAAAACAGCGATAAAAACCACACCGTTTGAAAAAGTACAAAATTAATAATTAAGGGCAATTTCGTCATTTTGACTAGTGAAACGTGGTTTACGCGCCGTTAAATGAACGGTACTGGTTGCTCGCGTTCTAAAAGCGCCTTCACAGTAAGCAAAGTAAAACAACCATAACCTGTAAAAACGCTCATCAAATTTGTCACTGTCTAGGGTGTGCCAGTTATCAATGAAGCGAGTACGCCAATCAGCGAGTGTTCTAGCATAATGCGCGCCTATGTCACTTACCGTATGAATAACCATATCGGTGTTGTTTTTAATTTGCTCGCTCATCTCATTAAGTGAAGGCAAACAACCTCCAGGGAAGATATACTGCTGAATAAAATCTGAGTTTTTTAAATAATGTTGATAACGCTGATCGCCAATAGTAATTGCTTGAATAAGCATTGCACCGTCTTCTTTAAGTAGGTTATTACACTGCTTAAAAAAGCTAGGTAGGTATTCATGCCCTACTGCTTCTATCATCTCTATTGATACGAGCTTGTCGTATTGACCTTCTAATAAACGATAATCGAGCTTAAGCAATGTTATGTTATTTTCAAGGCCTAACTGTTTAACCTTGTTTTCAACATAAGCATATTGTTCATCCGAAATCGTTGTTGTGGTCACATGGCAGTTATAGTGAGTCGCTGCGTAAATGGCAAACGCACCCCAGCCTGTACCAATTTCTATAACTGTATCGCCTTCGTTTATTTCTACTTGCTCACAAATTTGCTTAAGCTTATTTTGTTGAGCGTCCTCAAGGGTTGCCTCTTTTGTTGGATAAACAGCACAGGAATACAGCATTTCATCACTTAAAAATGACTCATATAAATCGTTTCCTAAATCGTAATGGGCAACAATATTCTTTTTCGAACCAGATTCTGAGTTGCTGTTTTTAAGATGTTTAAATCGGTGGGCTAGGCCACTAAAAAAAGAGAATTTTTTTTCAAATGCATCAAGTTGCTTTTGGTTTATAGCAAAAATTTCGATAAGTTTGGTCAAGTTATCACACGACCATTGCCCAAGAATATAAGACTCACCAGCCCCCACACTTCCAGACATAGCAAATGCCTTGTACATGGCAGTGTCGTTAACGGTGATAGTGGTTTTTAAGTCTGAATGCTGATGACCAAATACTGTTGAGCGGCTGTTCTCAACTAACACTATTTGGCCTATTTCAATACTTGCAAAGGCTTTGGTGACTAGCTTTTTATATAAATTTGTAAACCATCCAGTTTGCTCTTGGCAGTTTATACTCGAGACTTTTTCCATCTTAAACCCTTTATAATTTTGTCACTACCCGCAACTAAGCTAGTTTAACTATACTAAGGTTTTCCTGAATGACCTAAAAAAGGAACCCTTTTTATAAACAACTTAAGTGCTTGCACATAAATACCTTTGAAAATAGACAAAGTCATCGCAGGAAATTTTTTTAATAATTTAGTAACTTCTTGCTTAGTTAACTGACTTCGCTTTAATCGTAAAGACGCGTCAAATAACAACTCATCTCCACGTTTATTTTCTATATGAATTAATGTGTTATCGGCAGTATGTTGTACCTGCCAATGGTAGTCCATATCTAAATTCATAAAGGGTGATACGGAGAAAGCTTTTTTAAAGTTCACTTTTTTTTGTAAGGGCACCAAATAATAATGGCGTTCATTCCAGGGTGTATTACTCACCTCGGCCACCATATATTCAAAATTGTCGGCGCTATTACCGTAAAAGTAAAAATTTACAGGGCTAAAATAAATGCCCAAACACCTAAGTTGGCCAAGCATATAAATATGCGAAAACGATTCTTTAACCCCTAGTTTTTCTATTTGGCATTGTGCACGTTCAAAAATGCTGAGTGGTTCTGAATTAGATTGTAAAGTTAAATAATCAGCCTGGTTAAACCGCAATACTTTAAAACCAAATGTACCCAACATAGGATGAATGTTGTTAAGCAATAAAGGATTTTTTAAATCAATCCACATCATGTAGAGAGGGTATTTAAACTTATGACTTTTTTCAGAGAAGCGGCGATGCCTCACATCGCCTAAGTAAACAGCGCTATTCAAATTCAACACCTAACTGCCTAGCGACATCAACCCCACTGCGTACGCCATCTTCATGAAAACCGTTATACCAATAAGCACCACAAAAATAACTATTGTTTTGGCCATCAACAGTGTGTTTAAGTTTTTGTGCGGCAATGGAAGATTCGTTAAACACAGGGTGATGATAAGTAAACTCACGTAATATATTCGCTTTGTTAATCCCTTCTAAGTGGTTAAGGGTTACACAAAATTGCGTATCAGAGTCTATACCTTGCAGTATATTCATCTGGTAGGTTACAACGGCTGCTTTATCTGTATTTTCATTTAGTAAATAGTTCCAACTTGCCCAAGCTGCTTTTCTATCGGGTAACAAACTAGTGTCTGTATGCAAAACTACCGAATTTTCTGTGTATGGAATTGCACCTAATACAGATTGCTCTTGCTCAGTAGCATCGCCAAGTAACGCTAGTGCCTGATCAGAATGACACGCAAATACCACTTTATCAAATTCAGCTTGCTCCCCATTTTTTAGGGTTATGATTACTTTATCACTTACACGAGTAACCGTCTCAATGTCGGTATTTAGTTTTATTTGATCTGCAAACCCTTTGATAAGTGGCTTAATATATTGTTTGGAGCCACCTGGAATTACATACCACTGCGGCCTATTTGTAATATCTAGTAAACCATGGTTGTAAAAAAAGTTTACAAAAAACTCTACGCCAACATTTTGCATCTCTTTAATGCTGGTTGACCAGATAGCGGCACCCATAGGCAAAATGTAATGGTATTTAAAAAAGTCATTAAAGCCGTGTGTATCCAATAACTGACCTAACGTTTGATTTTTAGGGTAGTTTTGCTCGCTGTGCATTGCTTTACATAATTTATTAAACTTAACTATATCGCTTAACAAGCGCCAAAACTTGGGCCTAAATATATTCCTTTTTTGGGCGAATAAACTGGCAAAAGTGTGACCGTTGTACTCAAAACCGCTTGCTTGATTGTGAACACTAAAGCTCATTTGCGTTTCTTGTCTATCTACGCCAATGCGCGCGAGTAGTTTTTCAAAGTACGGGTAAGTACGGTCATTAAATACTATAAAGCCTGTGTCTATTGCGCGTTTAACTCCAGCATCAGATATTTCTACTGTTGCGGTATGACCACCAATATAATCGTTTTTTTCAAATACGGTAATATCGTAATGTTTATGCAGTAAATGAGCACAGGTTAAACCCGATACGCCAGAACCTATTATTGCTATTTTTTTCAACGGGCTAGTCCTTTTGCTAAACGTAACCAAAGTGGTAACGGTAAGATTCGTAATGCTTTTAAAATAAGTGTAAACCGATAAGGAAAGTGAACTTCTTTACGGCGTTTATTAATTCCCTTAATCATGTAATCGGCAGCCTCAGTTGCGGTAACGGCCATAGGCATTGGGAAATCGTTTTTATCGGTCAGAGGGGTTTTTACAAAGCCTGGGTGCACTAAAGTAACATCAACGTCGTTTAAGTCGATTGCTAAACTTTTCGCTAAATAGCTTACCCCGGCTTTAGATGCACCATAAGCCTCTGAGCGTGGCAGAGGTAAATATGTAACACTTGAACTAACCAGTACAAGTTGTCCGCCTGTGCTAATTTTTGGCAAAAGAGCCTCAAGGCAATAGCCCATTGCTAGCAAGTTAACCGAAATAACGCGCTCAAACAGGGCGCTGTCAAAGTTGCGGGCATCATCAACGTATTCACAGTTACCGGCATTAAGAATAACCTTATCAAAAGCAGTAAACCCAAGGGTTGCTTGCTTTATATCTTTGAGATCTGTGGCATCGAACTGACAAGCTTTAATGTTGGTATGTTTTTCAAGCTCAGCTAGCTTTTCAAGGTTTCTACCGCAAGCAATCACCGTGTTACCTTGCTGGGCGTACTTTATTGCCAGTTGCTCGCCAATACCTGAGGTTGCACCTGTAATTAAAATATTCATCGCTACCCTGCTCGTTTATCTATGTAATTTATAATGCCACCCAAAATAGGAATATGCTTGTATAGCATTTCACCTACATTAAAATAGTCGCGGTGATTTATAATTTTACCTTCTTTAAATACCAACTTACTGTGCCCTTCTACCGATATAGTTTTGCCAGAAGCCAGCTTTGGGTGAGCGTAATGCATAGTCCAATACAAAAATGCTTTGTCATCACGCTCGTAGGTGTCGCTAATATCAAACTGACAATGCTTAACATTACTATATAAGTTAGAAAAGTATCGGGTAAGCTCTGTTAACCCGTTTATTTCGTGCATTGGGTCTTTAAATTTAATTTGCTCGCTGTATATATCATGGAGCAAATGCAAGTTTGATTTATCGAGTTGTTGATATATTTCTACAAATTTTTCTAGCGGTAATGCTGTTTCCATATCACACCTTAAATGCAGCTATTGCACGTTCGCGAGCTGCTTTATGATCAACAATTGCCGGCCAGTAACAGTGCTTATCCCCCCCTATTGAGCCTAAGTAAGCATGAGGAAAATGGATATGTTTATCTGGCACTTTTTCAAGCTCTGGTAAATATTTACGTATGAATTTACCATTAGGATCAAAGCGCTCACTTTGAGTAATAGGATTAAACACGCGAAAATAAGGTTGCGCGTCACAGCCTGTGCTTGCAGCCCACTGCCAGCCGCCATTGTTAGAGGCTAAATCACCATCAATAAGATGCTGCATAAAAAACGATTCGCCCTCTCGCCAGTCAATTAATAAATGTTTGGTTAAAAAGCTGGCAACCACCATTCTTAATCTATTATGCATCCACCCAGTTTGAACTAACTGCCGCATTGCAGCATCAACGAGTGGGTAACCTGTTTTTCCCTCGCACCAGGCTTTAAAGTCAGCCTCGTTTTTACGCCATGTTACGCTATTGTATTTTTCATTAAAGTTATCACCACGAGAAAGCTTAGGAAATTGCGCAATTAAATGACGATAAAATTCGCGCCAAATTAGCTCGTTTATCCAAGTAAAAGTTTTACTTTTAGAGGTAGTTAAAATATCTGGGTAGCGGTTTTGAATATTAACGAGTAACTGCTTTGGGCTTATAATACCCAGCGCTAAATACGGGCTCAAACCCGAAGTGCCCTTGATACTAGGTATATCACGCTGATCGTCGTAACTACTTAATTTGTCGCAAATAAAATTATCAACAATGGTGGCTAAGCTGTCATCATCAACAGGCCATTTTTCTGAGCTACCATCGCCTTTTAAAACCGGTGAATTGGTTTTACCTTCTGCCAGCTTTTTTAAAGGCCACGGTAGTAAACTAAAGTGAGTATCTTGATACTGTTTAAGCCACTGTTTTTTAAACGGCGTAAACACCTTATACATTTCGTTACTTTGATTTTTAACAGTGCCTACAGGTGCTATTACATCGCCTTCATAAAGCGTAAACGTGATATTTTTTTCATCACACTTTGTAAGAATTTGCGCATCGCGATTGACTTCATTTAACTCGTACTCTTTATTAGCAATTACATGTTCTACCTGATGTTTATCGCAAAACGATAAAAGCGCACTTTCACAATCAGCAAAGTAAGGTGCATCAATAATGTGAAGCTCTATCGCGTACTGCGCAAGCTGCTCACGTATATAATTGAGACGCCTTTTCAGTAAGTCAATTTGAATGGGAGCGGCATTGTGTTGTTGCCATTGTTTTTCGCAGATAAAAAAAATGGCCTTTTTAGCGCCATTATTTAGCGCTTCAATAAGCGCTTCGTTAGAAAAAAGGCGCAGATCGCGCCTAAACCAAAAAAGTGTATTCATTATATGCCGTAACGTAATTTTAGTTCATTAGGGTAAGGATTAAAAAACACCTGCTTTTCTAAGTATTCATTAGGGTGTACTTTAAGATGGTGCTTTAGCAAAGTAAGTGGCACATATAAAGGAACTAAACCTTGACGGTATTCATCGATTGCGTCACGCAATTCTTGCTTTTCAATCTTAGATAAATCTTTTTTAAAGTAACCTTGCAAGTGCATTAACGTATTACAGTTATTCCTACGCGATGCAGGCTTCTTAAGGCCATTCATTAACCCCAGAATGTACTCATCTGCTAAAGCGTTAATATCATCGCCTTTGTAAGTACCAAGTAAGTTACCTAAGTCGCGGTAGGCTTGATAATTATGAGCCATCAATAAGTACTTATATTGAGAATGAAATTGAGTAAGCTTATGTACTGTAAGCGGTTCAGAAGCTAATAGCTGCCACTGTTTGTAAGCGTACACCCGCATTACAAAGTTTTCGCGTAAGTGCATGTCGTTTAAGCGACCGTTTTCTTCACAAGGTAATAATGGATTGTGCTTCATTATTTGCTCAGCAAAAAAACCAACGCCTTCAGATGTATTACCGGTACCCGCTTCGTTATAAATTTTGATTCGTTCCATGCCACAACTTGGACTTTTAGCGCAAAATACAAAACCGCTTAAATGTTTAGCTTGCTCAGTGGCTACTTTTTTACCGTATTCAGTTAGCTTAGGCCCAACATCGCCAGTGCCATCAGGGCGGCATACTTTAATTGTATCGCCCACACGAACTTGGCGAATGGTTGGCCTAGGAATTGGTAAACCAACAGCTACCTCTGGGCAAAAACGCGTGTACTCTACATGTTTTCCAAGTTCATCCATACAAAAGTTAGACTTTTTATGGCCTGTATCAAAACGTACTTTTTCGCCTGCTAGGCAGGCGCTAATACCTATTTTTATTGTGTCTGTTTGCATAAATTCTCTTAATAAATCAAGTTACCTATAGGATTAAGTAACTTACTGAGCCCTTTATTAAAATGTAGCGCACTACTGACTACTGTAAAGCATAAACAGCCATCTTTTGTAAGTGGAGTATGTTGATGAGAGCCATCTTGCCAAATAAAGTCACCAGGCACGTAACTACCCTCTTCATCACTAAACTCGCCATCAAGTAACAGGGTTACTTCAAAGCCTGTATGAGTATGCTCTGGGATCTCTCCTCCTGCACCAATATGTAAAAGGCTTGATCGCAGCGGGCCATCATCAATAGCAACACGCGAGCGAGCAAGCTTACCCACTTGGGTAAAACGCCCATGAGAAATGCGTGTCAAAGCACGAGGTAATTCATAGTTGTGCTCATTGATTTGTACAGTTACTGGTTCTACTTCGTAAACTTCATCAATGCTAGCATCAGCAGTGATTAAATCTAACATGTCGGTGGCAAAGTCAGATGTTTGTAAATCATTGCTCAGGTTTAATTCATCAGACACATCTGGCGCCTCACTAAAGGCATCATTTGCATTGGCGGCTTCGAGCTTTGCTACTTTTGCTTGGCAAACCGGACACATATCAACATGAATAGAAACCGCAACACTTAACGATGCAGGTAACTGCGCTGAACAATATTGTGCTAGTAAAGATTCACTAGGGTGATGTTTAATCATGCTGATCTCCCATTTCATTACGTAATTTTTGCAAGGCTAAACGCAATCGTGATTTTACCGTGCCTACAGGAATATTAAGTTGTTGAGCAAGTTGCTCTTGCGACATATCTTGGAAATAAACACCTCTGACTACCTCTCGCTGTGCAGCTGGCAATTTATCTAGGTAGCGTTTTATTTGCTGGTCTTCCAAATGGTCGCTAAATTCAAGTGTTGTGTCTTGAGATTCGTTAATGAGTGGCCAAATATCTTCGCTTATGTTTTCTTCTTTATTACTTTTCATTTTACGAAGCATATCGAATGAAGCGTTACGCATCACGGTGTATACCCATGTAGTTGCAGCCCCTTTATCGCTATGATACAAATGCGCTTTACGCCACACTGAGGTTAATGTTTCTTGTACAAGCTCCATTGCTTGTGCCTCTGAACCAAACTGCTTTATTCCAAAGCGTTTGATTTTTGGCGAAAAATATTCAAATAAGTAAGCAAACGCTCTCTTGTCTCGCGAAGTAGCTACATCAAGCAAAGCTTGCATAAGCTCTGCACTTGGCGTTTCTGGCATGGCAGTATATTTACCTGTATTAGGTTCACAACGTTGTGAGGGTTGTTGACTTACCATAATAATTAATCCCGTGTATGCTTTTGTACACATCTATACGCTAAGCAATTTATCGCAGATCACATTATTTTAGGCAAATTCATTGTTAATCACAGTATGGAGGAAGTTTAGTAAGTTAGCAAAGTTACTTTCGAACGCAAGTTGCTGTTTTTTATCAATAGATATAGGTAATAGTTCAAGCCAGCGCGCGGCAACCCAGGCTAAATTATCAAACTTGGTTTGCCTATATAAACTAGAGAGCTCTTTATTGTTTAAAAATATGTCCTGCAAAGAATCAGACAAACGTTGATTATCAGCCGAAATATCACTGTGTGAGTCATTGTACCAATACGGCGTATTGCAATCGCTTAATAAGCCGTGGCGCAATTCACTTTCATCTTGGTATACATCATTTATTTGCACGCTTTTAGCAGCGTACACATCAATGAGTAGCATATTGCTAGGGTCTTGATCAAAGTCGATAATATCGACCAAACAGCCCTGAGCGCTAATATTAAATGGCGTGTCGTGCTGATAGGTGCATAGTACAAAACCGACATTATTTTGTAGTGCGGTTTTTACCATGTTTAAATACCGAGGCTCAAATATACGTAAACGCGTATAGCCTTCTGGTAACACAAATATTGGTAATGGGAAAATCGCACGTTTCATAAAGTCTACTTCTTTAAATTACACTGCCTTTATTTACGTGCGCTTTTACTAAGTCGATCAGCTTACCTAAATCGAATTATCTACCCATTATTTAAAAGTTAATCCAACTACCCATACTTTTTATAACTTGAACCATATAGTAAACACTCATCATGCTTACAACAGGCGCCAACATAAGTGCAAATAATCCTAATTCGTTGCTCATCGTCTTATCCTTTTACACTTATTTAGCTTTAACTTCTGTAGTTACCACCATTGTAGACTGCGTGGTAACGTCAGTTTGTTCTTGCGCTTGATTAACTAATTGCTCAAGAGCTGCTTTGGCATCAAAACTAAGGCTCTGCGAAATTGATTGCTCGAGTTCTGCCGTTACTTGGTTAATATAGCTTGTTACGTTTTGCGTTATAATATCAGTTACATCTAGGTCCACTTCACTCGCCTGTGCCTGCGAAGAACCTAATACTAATAAACTTGCCATAGCGATTTTAATTGAATGTTTCATAATGGTATTCCTTGTTATGTATATTGTTTAGACGCAATAACATAATCAAGGGTTGTGCCAACAGAAAAATAAAAAGTAAACACTTGATATTTAAGAATTTAATTAGACTAATTAAAAATAGGCAGCGTTCAGTGCTGGTTAATTTAACTAACCTTTTTAATTTTTTGACTAATTATTAGCAAATAAATAAAGTTTAACTCTTCACAACTAAAAGTAACTCCCTGCGTTACTCTTTTGTGTGTTTAGCTAGTTTCACTTTTTTACCTAACCGATAGGCATCAGCCATACTTAATAACCATATAACCACCATTAAAGGAAGGTATTGATATTCCCCAAGCTGTGCACATTCACCTGATGGATTACGAGCAGCTTGTAAAATGCCAGAAGCCGTCATCGGAATTTTACCTGCTAAAATTTCATTTGCACTACATTGCGCTACAGCCAAAATATCACCTAATGTCATAAACAAAAATAGCGTAAATACACCTGCAAAAATGCAGCCTATTAAATGCTTTTTAAGCGAAAAATGCCCTGCCCCAGGATACACAATGGCAGTAAGTAAAACGGCTTTAAGCTCTTTTTTCATAATAAACGTGCCTTAATTAATTGAGACTATACGACCACACTATAACCGATTAATTCCTTTTAAAATCAATAAAAGTAACCAGACTAATTTACAGTAACAGTGATGGTATTGAAACATTGAGCGTACACCTGTACACTCAAGTTCAATTAATAAGTGGTAGGACTAGTATGACTATAGATGCACCCTATTCTCGCAAAGAAGAAAAACTCAATGTACTAAGTCATGCACTGGGTATATTTTTTGCTGTGTTTGTAATGTGGGATTTATTTAAACAAGCCACCAGCATAAAAGCTTATATTAGCACCGCTGTATATGGGGCTAGTTTATTTGTATTGTTTTTATCATCCACACTTTATCACGCCAGTGTGCAGCCAAAAATACGCGCTTTTTATAAAAAGTGTGATCACTGCGCTATTTACGTATTAATAGCGGGTACGTACACCCCATTTTTATTGCTATCTCTTAATGGATGGTGGTCTTGGGGCACACTGAGCTTTATTTGGGCCGTAGCAATTAGCGGCGTTGCTTATAAAGTGCTGGTTAAAAATGGTAATAAAAAAATATCGCTGGCTACCTACTTACTTATGGGCTGGTTTGCCCTCGCTATTGTATACCCGCTTTATTTAAATATTGATGTAAAAGCACTTTACTGGTTACTGGCCGGTGGCATTTTTTATAGCCTAGGTACTTTGTTTTATAGTGCTAAAAGCACTCAATTCAGCCATGCTATTTGGCATTTGTTTGTGATTGCTGGGTGTGTTTGCCATTACATTTCAATTAGTAAATATGTTTATTGATGGCAGCTCAGAGCGAACAGCGGTCATTGGAAAAGTTAAATTTATTCTAGTGCTTTGAGTAGAAATCTAATTTTGTCCAATAACATTATTAAACGCCGTTTTGGTGTGTTATAAGCTGTTAGTAAGACACGAATATTTCGCATATGGAGTTGCTAATGAATAACGAAACAAATAACCCTCGCATTAAAGAAGATGTTGAGCCAAAAGACCTAATTAAAATGCAAACTGAAGTCGGTTTAATTGAATCAATGCTTCAGCTCACAGCTATAGTCATCATTGCAATTATTTTGTTGGGTGGCTTTTTCATGTTCTTGTCCAAGGTGACAGGTTAGCCGCAACAGAATGTATTGCTAACAAGCATCTAAATCCTACATTGCCGGCAGCCACACTTTTAGCAAGCAACGCAAAAAGCCCGCCAGTGCAAGGCGCATTAGGCGAGCGTTAACAATGTCCGCAATTGGCACTTTCCAGCCACTCGACAACATAAAATATTGATTATAATTGGCTAGGTATTTTACTGTGTCGGATGGCGCTTCGCTTATCCGACCTACATTAGAATTAATCTGCCCGAAGTGGTCTTATCACTCCCACCTGTACTCGCGCATATTTACTTTATCGTTTTTAAAGCTAACCCCTTCAGATAACAGCTTTTGGCGCTGCTCTTTGTATTTATCACTACCTGAAGGAAACGATATTTTACCTTGGCTGTTTACTACTCTGTGCCACGGTATAACAGAGTCATTTGGCATTTGCTTTAAAAGCCGCCCTACTAGACGTGAGTTTTGCGGGTAACCGGCAAGCGTTGCTACTTGCCCATAACTTGCTACAAAACCTGCAGGTATACTGGCAATGATGGTGTAGATGAGGGTTTCTTTATCGATATCAGCGCTCATTCACGTACGCCTCACTGAGTACTTTAAATTGCTCCCAAATAGAGCGCGCAACAGGGCCATGGTGTATTGCATCACGCCTAAATGCACGTACCTCTATACCAAACTGATCTTCTCTGTCGTTTATATGAATTTGCTGCAACAGCCCGGCTTCTATTTCAGGGGCGCAATAGTCTATATTCATCATTGCCCAGCCACCACCCGAAAGCAAAAACGACTTTAAATTAGTTACATCGTCAATCTTCATTAAGGCAGAACCTTTTGAGTAAGAAAGCTTGTCGCTGTCTATGCTTAAGTCGCTTTCAAACATGGCCAAACACGGGTAATTTTGTAGCTCGTTAAAGGTCATGTGCTTAGGGTATTTATTAGTAGATGCAATAATACCAATATTTAGTTTACCAATAGGCAAACTTTCTAAATGCCCTGTTGCATGAAACAAATCAAACCATGGGCCTATGCCTAGCTCAACTTGCCCACTATTTACTTGCTCTAAAGAAACAAAGCGTTTGCCACTGGTTAAATTAAACTCTGTACGCTTAAATAATCTAAAAGTATTACTTATGATCTCGTTATAACTGTCTTTATGACATATTTGTTCGTAGCAAATGCGATATTGTGGCTCGTTACCGAGTGCAAGCTCTTTGGCAAGCTGTGCTAACTCGTCATTGGCATGCAATAGTTGTTGTGCTTCGCGGTGAAAAACACGCCCTTTTTCAGTTAGCTGTAATCGGTACTTGCTTCTATCAAGTAATTCAAAGCCAATTTTTGCCTCTAAGTTTTTAATTGCTAAGGTAAGTGCAGGCTGAGTTTTATGTAATTTAAGCGCCGCGCCACTTAAACTTGCACTTTGTACAATGGCATCTAAAATTTGTAATTGATTCAGCTTCATACTGCGCTCAACATGATCATAAATAAAACTTATTATGTTTCTAAAATTTAATGAATTTTATTTTATATGGTTGCGGCGTATCCTGCACTTAATTATTTTGCCCATCATTGCCACGGAGAAGACATGAAACTCTTTCGTCTATGTATACTTACTACGACTTTACTTACTTTAATGGCCTGTTCAGAGCCAGAGCAGCAAGTAAAAGAAGAGCCCATTAGGCCTGTAAAGTTATTCAATATAGGACATGATTCGCAAACAAATGTGCGCAGTTTTCCTGCTGAAGTGGTTGCTAACCAAGGCTCATACTTAGCGTTTAGAGTTAATGGTGAATTGGTAGAGTTTCCTGTTTTAGCAGGTGAAGAAGTTGAGAAAGGCCAGCTTTTAGCAAAACTCGACCCAGAAGATTTTCAATTACAGTACGACGATAGAAAAGCCCGTTATGAACTTGCTAAATCGCAACTTAGTCGTATTAAGCAACTATACGAGAAAAAAATAGCGAGCCAATCAGAGTACGATGAAGCGTTGGCAAATATGCAAGTGGCAGAGTCAGCATTTAAGATTGCTGAAACTAATCTAGAATACAGCGAATTGCGCGCTCCATTTGCTGGTACTGTTGCCAAAGTATTTGTTAAAAACTTTGAAAACATTCAAGCCAAACAAAACATATTACGCTTAGAAACACGTGATTTAATGGATGTTGAGATCCAAGTTCCTGAAAAAATCATTGCGCGTATCAAAAAAGGCAGCGACTACCACCCAACCGTTGTGTTCGATGGTTTTACTAACAAAGAATACACCTTAGATTTAAAAGAGTGGGATACGCAGGCGGATCCGACAACGCTCACTTACAAAGTTGTTTTTTCATTGCCTGTTCCTAAAGACTTTAACCTCCTTGCAGGAATGACCGGGCGTGTATTTATTGATTTATCTAAAGTAACCAGCTCGCAAGTGGCTTACACTATTTTACCAATAGAGTCGGTTTTTTCTGAAGCTAAAGAAAGCGTGTCAGATAACGCTTATGTGTGGATATACAACCCCGAAACCGGCGTTGTTAACAAGCAAGCTGTTAAAGTCGGTCAAGTACACCGTGACGGCATTGAAGTACTGAGCGGCGTTAAAGAAGGCCAAATTGTCGTTTCTGCTGGCGTGCATTCATTAGATGAAGGCATGAAAGTACGCCCATGGAATAAAGAGCGAGGCTTATAATTATGAGCTTTGCACAACTCTCTATAGAGAAAAAAGTAATTAGCTGGATGTTTGCACTACTGCTGTTAATTGGCGGGAGTGTGTCGTACTTTGATTTAGGCCAACTAGAAGACCCAGAGTTTACGCTTAAAACCGCCATGGTTATTACTATGTACCCAGGTGCGTCACCACAACAAGTAGAGGAAGAAGTCACCTTCCCAATTGAAAATGCAATTCAGCAACTCCCTTACGTTGATTTTGTAACCTCTATTTCGTCAAATGGTAAGTCGCAAATATCGGTAGAAATGAAAAGCACCTACCGCAAAGATCAGCTGCGCCAAATTTGGGATGAAATGCGCCGTAAAATAAACGATTTAGCGCCTTCACTCCCAAGTGGTGTTTACCCGAGCACTATTTTAGATGACTTTGGCGATGTATACGGCGTTATGTATGCGGTTACCGGCGATGGCTACTCTTATGATGAGCTTAAAGATTACACCGATTACTTAAAGCGTGAACTCGTACTTGTTAAAGGCGTGAGTAAAGTAACCATTGCAGGTGAACAACAGCCACAAGTTATGGTTGAAGTGTCGACCCGCAAGTTAGCGCAGCTCGGTATTGCCCCAAGCCATATTTTTGGTTTACTGCAATCTCAAAATACAGTCTCTAACGCAGGTAAAATTAGAGTGGGCGATGAGTCTATACGCTTTCACCCAACCGGCGAATTTAAAGATGTTAAAGAGCTCGAAACCCTACTTATATCAAAACCCGGTGCTAGCGAGCTTATTTACCTAGGTGATGTAGCCAAAGTATTTAGAGAATACGCAGAAGTACCCAACAATGTTATTCGCTACAACTCAGAGCAAGCACTTTTAATTGGCGTTTCGTTTATGAATAGCGTGAACGTAGTCGATGTAGGTAAGCGTATTGACGAACACTTAGCAGAGCTTGAATACCAGCGCCCCTACGGCATACATGTAAAATCGGTATATAACCAGCCTAAAGAAGTAGAAAAATCGGTAGATGGCTTTATTGTCAGCCTAGTAGAGGCGATTGCCATTGTAATTGTGGTACTGCTTATATTTATGGGGTTAAAAAGCGGTATTTTAATTGGCGGGATTTTATTACTAACCGTTCTAGGCACCTTTATATTTATGAAGCTGTTTGCCATAGACCTGCAACGTATTTCTTTGGGTGCGCTGATTATTGCCCTTGGTATGCTGGTAGATAACGCCATAGTAGTAACCGAAGGCATATTAATAAATTTAAAGCGTGGCCAAACTAAGTTAAAAGCGGCGGTTAATATTGTAGAACAAACTAAATGGCCGCTACTAGGCGCTACAGTTATTGGTATTACTGCGTTTGCCCCTATTGGCCTAAGCTCTGATGCGACCGGTGAATTTGCCGGTAGCTTATTTTGGGTGTTGTTTATATCGCTTTTACTAAGCTGGATCACCGCCATTACGCTTACACCATTTTTTGCAAATTTAATGTTTAAACAAGATGAGTTTAAAAAAGGTAAAAATGCTGAGGGCGAAGAAAACGACGACCCATACCAAGGCTTTATTTTTACCGGCTATAAAGCACTTTTAGATGTGTCTATGCATTATCGTAAAACCACGCTTGTGCTTATGGTTGTACTCCTTTGCTCGGCAGTGGTTGGTTTTGGTGCAGTTAAACAATCGTTTTTCCCTGCCTCTAACACGCCTATGTTTTACGTAGATTACTGGCAGCAACAAGGCTCTGACATAAGAGCAACGCTCGAGGGAATTAAAAAGCTTGAAAACTACCTTCAAAAAGAAGAGCTAGTAGAAGAAATAACCAGTACTACAGGTCAAGGTGCTCCGCGCTTTATGCTCACTTATGCACCGCAAAAGTCGTACTCGTCATACGGGCAGCTCATTATTAGAGTAAAAAACCGCGAGGCGGTAGCTGTAGTAATGCAAAAAGTGCGAGAGTACTCTCAAAGTACACCCCTTTCAGCTGAGCTTAAAATTAAGCCAATGGAAATTGGCCCCTCAACCGATGCTAAAATTGAAGCTCGCTTTACAGGCCCAGACCCGGTAATACTGAGACAATTAGCCGCCCAAGCTGAAGAAGTTATCGCACAAGACGACGGCGCTTATAATATTCGTGATGATTGGCGCGCACGTACTAAAATGATTCGCCCACAATTTAACGAACAAAAAGCGCGCCGCTTAGGTATTAGTAAGTCGGACCTTGATGATGTGCTGCTTACTAGTCTTTCGGGCAAGCAAGTGGGTGTATACCGCGATGGTACACAACTACTGCCAATAATTGCTCGCTCACCGGCAAATGAGCGCCTAAATGTAGAAAGCGTTCATGATTTACAAATATACAGCCCAGTACTGGGGGTATTTGTACCAGTAACACAAGTGGTTGACGAATTTGTAGTTGAATGGGAAGACAGCCTAATTATGCGCCGCGACAGAAAGCGCACAATAACGGTTATGGCCGATCACAACGTATTAGGTGATGAAACTGCCGCCAAGCTTTTTGCTCGCATACGCGGACCTGTAGAAGCAATAGAGTTACCACGTGGCTATAAATTAGAATGGGGCGGCGAGTATGAATCGTCATCGGATGCGCAAGCCGCTATATTTGGCTCATTACCGCTGGGTTATTTAGCAATGTTTGCGGTAACCGTACTGCTGTTCAATTCACTTAAACAACCTTTAGTTATTTGGGCTACAGTGCCACTTGCCATTATAGGCGTGAGTGCAGGCATGTTAATAATGAATGCACCATTTAGCTTTATGGCGCTACTTGGATTACTGAGTTTAAGCGGAATGCTAATTAAAAACGGTATTGTGTTGGTTGATCAAATAAACCTTGAGCTTCGCGATGGTAAATCGCCTTATCAAGCTGTATTTGAATCGGGCGTTAGCCGTGTACGCCCTGTAGCCATGGCGGCTATTACCACTATTTTAGGTATGATCCCGCTGTTATTTGACGTGTTCTTCCAGTCAATGGCGGTAACGATTATGTTTGGTTTAGGCTTTGCGACCATACTTACGCTTATCGTAGTGCCTGTGCTTTATACTGTTGTATTTAGAATAGACTACGAGCCTAGAAAGTAATTTAAAAGCCTTACAGGACGCTTAAAACGCAGCTTACCTCACCGTAGCTGCGTTTTTTATTATTTAAACCGAGGTTAAAGATGGACATAATAAGCACGCTCATACTAATACTAGGCTGTATATGTATTCTCTTTGGCTATTTTCGCTTTATAAGCGACGAAAATGGCAATGTAGATTTAAACAACTACCGTTTCACGGGCGGTATTGCGTTGGTAATAACGGGCATGTTTGACGGTACTCATGATTTAATTAAACAGCTGCGCTCTAAAAACAGCGTATCTGCATTAGCCGTTTATTTAGGGCTTTTTTTACTTTATATTGGCGTTGTGTTTTATAAATAACCCCTCAAATGACAGCAAAACAACTTTTTAGAATAATAATTACCGCGAGCTTACTACTCCCTCCCCTATTTTTTATTGCTTGGGATGAAAATCTCGATCCCCCCTTTATTGCCAATACTACTTATGATTTTTTAACACGTAAGCTGCTTCCTGCTTTGTCAGTAGTAATTAGTATTGCAGCAGGTATGTACGGATACAAAAAGTACAACGCATGCATAACCTTTAAATCAAATTTTAAAGATTATTTAGAACACGATGGAAAGCTTAGGGGCTGGCTGGGTATTTTGTTTATACCGGTTTTAGTTTATTTATGGCTGTGGGCTAGTTTTTGTATTTCTGTAAAGCTTTGGACTTATTATTATAGCGAGAATAGCTGGCAGCAAGAGTACCAGCTAATGGCTGTAGAGGCCTGCCCGCGTGATTACGAATACAGCTGCGCAAAACTGGTTGTGCTTGATTTACACACTTATAGAAAACGCTCTTTTAGATGGTATTTAGATAAGCAAAAACTAAAACGGTTAAAAAATGAAAAAATAAACATCGTGGGCGTTAAAAGCCCACTCGGTTACGTTGTGCATCAAATACAGTGGTAAGTGCACACGCTATTTTTTTAAACTTAATGTACCATATGAGCGCGATTTACCGTTTGATGACTTTTTGTTATTTGCGTTTTTGCTATCGCCTTGCGTATTTTTAACTACGCCCCCTTTACCTACATAGGTGGTTGAGCGCTTTTGAAAGGGGGTGTTACTTCTTTGAGTGCGAGTGCCTCGCTCATTATTAAATGCACGTGGGTTTTCACCCTGAAAATTACGCTTTTTAGGCTCACCTTTGCTATTGGCATTTTGCTTATTAGTATCAACCGAATGCTCTTGCGTTTTACCCGAGTCAGCAATTGAATCATTAATTTGCGCCATTTCTACGTCAGTTAAATGTCGCCATTGGCCTACTTTTAAACCCTTTAACGTTACATTCATAATGCGGGTACGCTTAAGGGTCACCACTTCATAACCTAGGTATTCACACATACGACGAATTTGGCGATTTAACCCCTGCGTAAGCACAATTTTGAATTCTTGCGGCGCTGTTTGTGTCACTTTACATTTTTTTGTGACGGTATCTAAAATAGGAATACCGTTGGCCATTTTGCTCACAAACTGGCGGTTTAGTGGTTTATCAACCGTCACCACGTATTCTTTTTCGTGGTTATTACCTGCTCGCAAAATTTTATTAACGATGTCGCCTTCGTTAGTTAAAAAAATCAACCCTTCAGAAGGTCTATCTAAACGGCCGATAGGAAATATGCGGGTGGGATAATTAACAGCTTTTACAATATTACTTTGAATTTTACTCTCGGTGGTACAGGTAATACCCACTGGCTTATTATACGCAATATAAACACGCTTTGGTTTTTCGCGCAGCGGTTTTCCATCTACTAAAACAGTATCAGTATCTGCCACTTTTACGCCCATTTCAGGCGTATTACCATTAACCGTTACACGACCTTGCTCAATATATTTATCGGCTTCACGGCGTGAACAAAAACCTGTTTCACTAATAAATTTATTTAAACGTTTTAATTCGGTCATGGCACTTAATGGTCCTAATTTTAAAGGCGACTAGTGTAAACCACACGCCATTATTTTTCGCCCCTAATTTAAACCTTTATGCATTAATTTTTGCTTGAGCTAACTTACGCCAAACATATTCCAGCGGCCCTTGCTCATAATAGCGACAATATAAAGCTGTAAACAATAGCTGCAAAGTAACCAGGCCGGTCGCGACTAACCAATAGTCTATGCGGTTAAAACTCAATACCCACTGCGGATACAATACTTTATAAAGCAGCAGCTGCATAAGTGTTTGGCCTATATATAGGGTAAACGCTAAACGTCCAGCCTGCTGAATAAGCCGCCCTACATGGGCACGGTTATTACAAAATTTAACGATAAGATGAATATAAAATACAGCCATGAACAACGCGGCAAAGGTATTTATAAACTCTTGTATGGCGTAACCTGCTCCCCCTGTAAACTGTGACGCATACAGCCTCATGCCCGAAAAAATAAAAGCACCAGCTATACAAACAATAAGGTGCGGCTTGGTTAAACCTTTATTAAAAACCTCATTTTTATATAAATAGATGCCAATCAGCATTAGCCCTACGCACAGCCACATGATCATGATAGGAACAGCTACCAGCATTAATACATTCATACCTAGATTACTCAAAAAGTAATCGCTGTAATGCGGGCTATATAAATCGATATACTGCGCTGTGTCACGATAAATTACCTCATCTGGTACACTAAAAAGTACCAACGCCGTGGCTACACAACCAATTAAAAGAAACTCCCCCGCCCTTTTTAAAAGCAGTTGGTTATTACTTTGCAAATATTTTAGGGTAAACCAGCCAGATACACCGTACAAAAATAAAATGTCGCCAGCCCACAGTAAAAAACCATGTACCAAACCAAAAATGATAAGCCAATGCAATCGCGCTTTTAAAGGGGCTGTTGATTTAACTTTGTGCCATTGAATATACAGCCCTGCACCAAACAATAAGCAAAACAGCGTTCTAAATCGGCCATCCACAAAAAAAGTACTCACAGCATGGATAAGGGCGTCGCTAAAAGGCGGGGTAGATAAAGGAATATAGCTATAGTCCATTAAGCCAAACGCATAGCCATTCATATACACTAAGCAAAGCACAGCAATGCCACGAATAAAGTCCATATTATAATTTCGCATAATGAGCGGTTACTGTCCTTTAACTATTGTTTTTATAATTATCTGCCCAATCTACGGCTTGTTTATATAACCCTGGCAGCACATCACTTTTAACATTAAGTAATATAACGGCTTTTTCTAATGTCCACCAGCTACCTGTTTCGTACGCTTGTACTACATTTAAGATATAATATAGGGTGTTTTTTTCGTCTAATAATGCCGCTTTAATGTCATCAGGAAAAGGTAATTTTTCGACTAATAAACTCATGGGTTGATCAAGTATTGCATCGAGTAACGAAAACAAGCCGGTTAAAAACGCCTCACCCGCAAGCGATTTAGACACCTGCTTTGCTATTAGCTCACAAAAGCGTGCTCTAACTACACACACTTGCATTAGTTCTGCTGGCTTTTTACCCGCGGTGTGCGCGGTAACAATTAAACTAACAAACTTTTTTAAACGCTCATGCCCTAAATACACTAACGCCTGCTTAATAGATGATATTTTACTCTGAATAGGAAAAACACCGCTGTTAATTAGCCGCATAAGCTTATAAGCCAAGGCCGCATCGGCTTCAAATAACGCACTAATTTGCTTTATATCTGGGCTTGGTTTCATTACTTGCGCGTAAATAGCCACAACTAACGCATAGTTATAATCAATGTCTTGCTGTTCGTGCATTGTGGGCTTGGCAAAAAAGTAGCCTTGAAAGTAATCAAACCCCATTTTATGTGCTTGGTGATAATCGGCTTGGGTTTCTATTTTTTCTGCTAATATTTTTATTTTTTTATGCTGTTTTAGTTTTTCTACAATCTCAGCAATATCTGATAAAGGCGTTTGCGCAATATCAAACTTTACTAGCTTAATAAACTTTAAAAATCGCTCCCATTGTTCGTTATAAACAAAGTCATCTAATGCGAGTTTATAGTTTTTATGAAAAAGCTCTCTGCAAAGTTGGTAATTATCATCGGTGGGTTCAATGGTTTCTAACAGCTCAATGACCACATCTTTACAGGGTAAAAAGTCACATAAATTGTGCTTTAAAGAGTCTGGGCCTATATTTATCAGTGCCGTTTTACCTGAGGTGATGTGGCGTGTACCTAAATTAAGCTGATTTTCCATTATTAGGCGAGCAGTTGCTTGACCTTCTTCTATATTGGGAAAAAAGTTTTCAGCACTATTACGAAATAAAAGCTCGTAAGCAACTACATTTTGCTTACGATTAAATATTGCTTGCCTTGCAACAAATACAGACACATTCCCTACTTCTTATTTATATACTCAAACTAAGTAATTAATAGCCTAAATAGGTAAAAATGTCACTTCTGTTGCATTTAAATTTAATGATTTAGCAATACATGCTTGAAATATAATCAGCAGCGACCGTTTCCCACGAAAAACGTGCTCCTTTAGCATTAGCTGTAATTTTTTCCCATTGCTTAGGATTTTGCTGTTTTAGCGTAAGGGTTTCAGTTAAGCATGTCATTAACCCATCAACTTGCTCATCCAACGAGCCGCCAAAAAACGCAAAGCCATTGTTTTTGTGGCTTACGGTGTCTTTTAAACCGCCAACACTGTGTACTAAACAAGGTTGCCCTGCGCGCATAGCAAGCATTTGACTAATTCCGCATGGTTCAAACGAGCTCGGCATTAAAAATAAATCCCCAAGCTCATATAGGCTATCGCCAATACCTTGCCCATACCCTTTTAAAAACAGTAAGTTTGCATTGCGTGCCATGGCCTTAGTAAAAATACTTTCAAGGGCTTTGTCACCAGAGCCTAAAATAATGAGATGGCCATTATAACGGTTAATTATTTCACATACTTTATCAAGCGCTAATGCATTACCGTATTGTTGACAAAGTAATAGCACCTTTTGCTCGGTCAGCCTGCCAACACTTGTTACAAGGGGCCCGTCTATTGGCGTGTTTTTAAACTGCAGCATGCGCTGATGCGCAACATAGTAGCTCGTTTCAAGCTGTTCATGTTTTACCATCCAGTTAAATAAGGTATGTTCAATACGCTCATACAAAAGCGATAAAGTAACCTGTTCAGGACTTTGCTCAGGGTATTCACAGCCATTTAATATCCCCACCACCTTGCCTTGGGCCGATTGATTTTGTAAATCAAGCTCTAAGCCTTCTCCACCAAAAAAACCTTGCTGATAATTACTCGGCTTTAGTACCTCAGTACTGTAAGTAGGTGAGACTAAATGCACTTTATCTGCCAAATTTATAGCGCTGCGCATAGGGTTAAAGCAATGTGGGTAACGAGGGTCGCACAAATGTTGCCCGTTATAACCTAACGAAGGAAACCAGGCCTCTAAACTCGAGTCATCGTGTTTAAAAGGCCTGATCCCTTGCAGTGCTAAATTATGAACAGTGTAGGCAATGTGTAAATTAGCAAGCGTATCGTAGCGTTTATCAAATTTTAATAACACGGCAACACAGGCGCTGTGCCAATCGTGAAGATGCAGTGCTTGAGGGCGCTTTAATAATCCCTGCAATAACACTTCACATATTGCGGCACTAAATAATGCATATTTGGTTGCATCTGTTGCAAAAGGTCGCCCGGGTTCGTCATTGCAGTACACCGACCCCGATTGGCTAAACAGTGGATGCGAAATAACAAATTGATTAATGTGTGTGTTGTCATCACATATTTTAAATACAGATAATACCTGTGGCTGCGCTCTAAATATAACAGTGACATCACCTATATATTCACGTTGCAGTTGCTCAAACCCATAATCAGGAATAACAACATCTACGCTCACGCCTTGTGCGGCTAGTGCTTTTGGGGCATCTCTGACTACATCTGCTACCCCGCCCACTTTAGCGTTTGGTAAAGCATCGTTTTCTGCGGCAACCATTAATACATGCATTTATTTACTACTTCCTTAACCTTTGTTATTCGCATCCGATTTTAAGCGAACTTTTTATTTTCGTGTGCTTGACGCTCAAGCTTTTTAGCAAGTTCAGTGAGCATATCACGGGTCACAAGCACTATGCCTTTTTTAGACACCCTAAAGCCATTTTCTTCATCGGCTTTTCTATCGTAGCCAATTTCAAGCCCTGCCGGTATTTCACAGCTTCGATCAATTATGGCTCGCTTAATTTTACAATGACGATTAATGAGAGCCCCAGGTAAAATAACCGATTGGTCTATTTCACAAAATGAGCGCACATGCACGTTAGAAAACAGCAGTGATTTTCTAACCACTGAGCCCGATACAATACACCCTCCTGATACAGTTGAGTCTACCGCCATACCGCGTCTATCTTCATCATCAAAAATAAACTTAGCCGGTGGCAACTGCTCTTGGTAGGTCCAAATAGGCCAGGTTGGATCGTATAAATCTAGCTGTGGCTCGGGCATTACTAATTCCATATTGGCTTCCCAAAACGAGTCTAACGTTCCTACATCGCGCCAATAAGGTTGCCCTTCTTGCATGGGATCTCTAAACGGAAACGCATACACACTGTGCTCCTCTATAATGGCCGGAATAATATCGTGCCCAAAATCGCGGCCAGAACCTTCATTTTCAGCATCTTTTTTTAGCTGCTCAAATAAAAACTCAGTATTAAACACATAGTTGCCCATAGAGGCTAAGCAGGTTCCTGGCTTACCAGGAACAGAGCTGGGGATAGAAGGTTTTTCATCAAAGCGGCATACCCGATTTTTTTCATCAACGGTCATTACCCCAAAGGTGTCTGCGGCCTCTTCAACAGGTACTTCAAGACAACATACAGTCATGTCGGCGCCTTTTTGCACATGCTCAGCTAATAGGGCGCCGTAATCCATTCGATAAACGTGATCGCCTGACAAAATCATCACATATTTTGGCAGTTCGTGGCGAATTATATCCATGTTTTGAAAAACCGCATCGGCAGTCCCACAATACCACTCATCACCATTACGCTGAGATGCGGGTAAAATTTCAACCGACTCCCCCAGCTCCTTTTTAAAATGGCCCCAGGCGCGATTAACATGGCGGATCAAAGAGTGTGATTTATACTGTGTGGCGATGCCTACACGTCTCACACCCGAATTAATACAATTTGATAATGGAAAATCGATAATACGGTGCTTGCCACCAAAATAAACAGCGGGCTTCGCGCGCCAATCTGTCAATTCGTGTAAGCGTGAGCCGCGTCCACCAGCCAGTATTAACGCGTACGTATCTCGGGTTAAGCTACTTATGTAACGATTTGCATAACTAGGCATAATACTCTCTCCGTTTAGTCTGTGCTCTTAGTGGCATGGCTCGTAGTTGCGTGTAAGTCTGTTTCACTAATAGTTAGGGGGGTTAGGTGCCAAATATCTTCACTGTATTGGCTTATGGTTCTATCACTTGAAAATATGCCACTTGCGGCCGTATTTAAAATACTCATTTGCGTCCAATGCGTTTGGTCAAGATACGCAGCCTCTACCTGCTTTTGCGCAGCCACGTAGCTTTCAAAGTCATGTGCAACCAACCACGGATCGTGAGGGCTTTTAATTGCATTAATAATGTCGTCAAATAAATTAGGCTCAAACAGATTAAATTGCCCGCTTTCGAGTAACTGCATTACATGGCTCAGGTCGCTGTTTTGCTCTATTAAATGAGAAGGGTTGTAGCGCGATTTAATATCATCTATTTCATGAGCCTGCGCACCAAACAAAAAGAAGTTATCTGCGCCCACAGCGTCTCTAATTTCAATATTCGCCCCATCTAACGTACCAATAGTAAGCGCGCCATTCATCATAAACTTCATGTTACCAGTACCTGATGCTTCTTTACCTGCGGTCGAGACTTGCTCTGATAAATCAGTTGCCGGGCAAATCGTTTCCATTGCGGTTACATTATAATTTGGCAAAAACGCAACTCGTAAGTATGGTGCTGCAAGTGGGTCTTTATTAATAACCTCAGCGACATTATTAATGAGCTTAATTATTTTTTTAGCCATGTAATAACCAGGCGCTGCTTTACCTCCTAACAGCACACAACGTGGTACTAAGTTTGTTGTATCGCCACGGCGTATACGCTCATATAAATGAATAACATGCAGCACATTTAATAGCTGGCGTTTGTATTCGTGAATACGTTTAACTTGTACGTCAAACATCATCTCTACATCAAAATCAACACCACAGCGCTCTTTCACTAAATCGACGAGGCGTTGTTTGTTTTCGCGTTTAACATTTTGCCATTGCTGATGAAACGCCCCGTCGTCGAAGTAGCGACGTAATTGGCTAATATTTGCAAAATTGCTAACCCATTTTGAGCCAATTTTTTCTGTAATTAACGTGCTCAAGGCCGGGTTGCAGTGTGCTAACCAACGCCTTGGCGTAACCCCATTGGTTTTATTATTAAACTTATTAGGCCAAAGCTCATAAAAGGTTTTAAATAGGCCTTCTTTTAAAAGTTGAGTATGTAGTGCGGCCACACCATTTACCGAATAGCTACCCACAATGGCTAAATATGCCATGCGTATTTGCGGCACGTCGCCTTCTTCAATTAACGACAGCGCACGCTGTTTACTTGCATCACCAGGCCAATGCTGAGCCACTTGGGCTAAAAAGCGGGCATTTATTTCATAAATAATTTCTAAAATTCGCGGCAATAGTTTTGCAAAAAGTGGCACCGACCATTTTTCTAATGCCTCTGGCAATAATGTGTGGTTAGTGTATGCCATTGTGCGGGTTGTAATTTCCCACGCGTTATCCCAATCAAGCTCGTAGTCATCAACCAAAATGCGCATTAACTCTGCCACGGCAATACTTGGGTGGGTATCATTTAATTGAAATACATGATGTGTAGCAAAATCACTAAAGTCTTCGCCGTACTGCTCAACCCATTGCGATACAATATCTTGAATACTCGCTGATGATAAAAAGTACTGTTGGCGCAACCTAAGCTCTTTACCATTTTCACTGCTGTCATTTGGGTAAAGCACCATTGTGATTTGTTCTGCTAAGTTTTTTTGCGCCACCGCTTCTGAATAACTCCCTGCATTAAACTCGGTTAAGTTAAATTCGTCGGTCGCTTCTGATTTCCATAACCTTAGCGTATTAACAATGTCGTTTTTATAACCAGGGATAGGCACATCATAGGGCACGGCTAAAACATCATGACAACCAACCCACTGGCGGTGTTCTCGCCCATGTTTGTCGGTATAACTTTGTACGTGCCCGAAAAACTTCACTCGTTGTGATTGCTCAGGGGCGGCAAGCTCCCACGGGTGCCCCTCACGAAGCCAGTTATCGGGTTGCTCAACTTGATGGCCATTTTTTAATGACTGGTTAAACATGCCGTATTCGTAGCGAATACCGTAACCCACCACGGGAAGCGCAAGGCTTGCACAGCTATCTAAAAAACAGGCAGCTAAACGTCCAAGGCCACCATTACCTAGCCCTGCATCGTGCTCTGCTTGGGCTACAGTTTCTATAGTGGTGCAATATTCTTGTAGAGCACTGGAGACTTGCTCGTCTAAATCTAAGTTTAAAATGGCATTGCCAAGTGCCCTACCCATTAAAAACTCTAACGATAAGTAAGCTGTTTTGCGGCGTTTTTCTTGCTTGATTTGTTGTTTGGTTTCTCTGCAACGAGCAACAAGCCGATCTCTAATTGTCAGCGCGAGCGCATGATATAAATACAGTTGCGACTCACCGACTTTGTCACGTCCTAAACTGTAATAAAAGTGCCGAGTTAAATCATCTTTTAAAGTGCTTTCATCAATTACAGGGCCTTCTTGCCACCCTTTTACCACACACACATTTTCGTCTTGCTTAGACATGACCTTCGTCCTCTAAATTTGCACTAAAAACCCAGCTGCTTTGTGCTGAAATTTCGACTATTGCATCCTCTTTACTGCTTAGCGATGCGTTATGTACACTTGATAAAACCATCTCCCATTGCGCCGCGATAGGCGATGGGGGTAACTTACAAAAAACTGTTTTTTTACTCGGATTTAAAATGATTAATAAGGCGTATTTATTTTGCTTATCTAACAAGCTATACATTAAAAACTGGCGCTGTGGCTCATGCCAATGCTCGTTAGTCATTTTTACGCCTTGCTCGGTAAACCATTTAACTGTAAAGCGCTCGTCAATATCTTCTGAAAATACACTGTGTTTAAACGCGCTGTGACCACGCCTTATTTTTAGTGCATCGTCAATAAAACGGGTAAGTGAGTGATTTAGCTGCGAGTCTTTCCATGCCAACCAACTGGTGCGGTTATTTTGACAATACGCATTATTATTACCTCCCTGCGAGTGGCCCATTTCACTGCCTGAGGCAATCATAGGTACTCCTTTTGAGAGTATTAGCGTAAGTAAAAAATTCTTTTGTTGTTGCAGTCTTAAGGCAATAATTTTGGCATCATTAGTAAATCCCTCAACACCACAATTGGTTGAATGATTAGCGCTATGGCCATCGCGATTTTGCTCACCATTTGCTTCATTATGTTTGTGCTCATAACTGACTAAATCGGCAAGCGTAAAACCATCGTGGCTGGTAATAAAGTTAATACTATTAAGCGGCCCGCGCTGGCTGTGTTCAAAAATATCAAATGAGCCATGAATACGCTTTGCCACATTGGCTATAACGCCTTCTTCGCTTTGCCAAAATCGGCGTATTACATCTCTGTACTGATCATTCCACTCTCGCCACGGGGAGGGAAATGCGCCAAGTTGGTAGCCACCGGGCCCTATATCCCAGGGCTCACTAATAAGCTTTACACGGCTTAATACAGGGTCTTGCTCAATTGCTTGAAAAAACGCATGGGCGGTATTAAAACCATGGGCATTCCTGCCTAAAATAGTAGCTAAATCAAACCTAAAGCCGTCGACTCCCATTATTTGTACCCAATAACGCAAGCTATCTAGTACCAGCTTTAAAGTTTTAGGGTGGTCAATATTAATGGTGTTACCACAGCCTGTATCGTTTATATACACCTGTGGCTTGTCAGCAACCGTACGATAATAAGCAAGGTTATCTAGTCCTCTGAGCGATAAAATCGGCCCATCGGCGCCCGCTTCTGCGGTGTGGTTATAAACCACATCTAAAATAACCTCTATATCCGCTTTATGAAGCTCGCTAACCATGCGCTTAAATTCGTTAATATCATCGTCAACTAAATAATCTTTATGGGGAGTAAAAAAATTGAGTGTGTTGTAGCCCCAATAATTTTGCAGCCCTTTTGCCGTTAAAAACTGCTCACTTATAAAGGCATGCACAGGGAGTAGCTCAAGTGCAGTAACCCCTAAATTATGCAAATGCTCAATAAAGCTAGGGTGGCTTAAACCTAAAAACTTGCCTTGCAAATTTTTAGGAATATTAGGGTGCCGGCACGTGGCACCTTTTACGTGGCACTCATAAATAACGGTATTAGACCAGCTATGGTTTGGCTTTTTATGTTTATAAGGCTGGCTATTAATAACCCGTGATTTAGGTATATCAATGGCATTATTAACGGTGCTTTTAGTGCCAATAGGCATTTGCCCATAATGGCGCTCACTCCATGTAAATTCGCCAAATAAATCTTTTGCATAAGGGTCAATCAGCAACTTGTGCTCGTTGAACAACAGGCCTTTTTCAGGACTGTACTCACCTTCAATGCGATAACCATATAATGCGCCTTCGGCTAAAGGCACAACATGGGCTGTCCATATACCGCCTTCGTTGATATGCATGGTTACTTTTAATATTTCAGAGTGACCACTTTTATCAAATAAACATACATAAGCTTGTGTTGCTTTAGGCGCATACAAGCTAAAGTTAACGCCGCCACTGCAAATAGTTGCGCCAAGTGGCTGTGGTTGCCCATGTGAAACCTCAAATCGATTACTCATCTTCAACCTTTTGTAAATAAATCGTCGTTAACCCGCCCATTGCAATTTTAATACTATGCGAAAAGCCATGAGCACTTGCCTTAAAGCTACTAACCGTATCGTTGTTGTTTGCTGTTGCTTTAATGCCTGAGCCAAAGAAAGCGTCATCATCGGTGTTTAAAATAACCTTGTATTTACCGGCTGCGGGTACCCCAATTTCATACTCTTGGTAAGAAACAGGCGTAAAGTTTGCCACTACGACAATAAAGTCGTGGGCATTTTTAGCATAACGTACAAAACTAAATATACTTTGCGCGTTATTGTTATTATCTATCCATTCAAAACCCGCAGGGCTTGAGTCGAGTTCATATAGTGCAGGTGACTTTACATAAACAGTATTGAGCGCTTGTACAGTGTTTTGCATACCGCGGTGGCTTTTATGCTCTAGCAAGTGCCAATCAATAGAATGATTGTGATCCCACTCTTTTCGCTGTGCTATTTCGCCGCCCATAAACAGCAGTTTTTTACCTGGATGCGCCCACATAAATGCATAATACGCACGCAAATTGGCAAATTTTTGCCAATCATCACCGGGCATTTTTTCTATTAAAGAGCCTTTACCATGTACGACTTCATCATGGCTTAGCGGTAAAATGTAATTTTCGCTAAATGCGTATACCATAGAAAACGTCATTTCGTGATGGTGGTGCTGCCTATAAAGTGGGTCATATTTCATGTAATGCAGGCTGTCGTTCATCCACCCCATATTCCATTTGTAGCCAAAACCTAAGCCATTGTGATCAACACTTTGAGTAACGCCCGGCCATGCAGTAGACTCTTCAGCCACCATCATAATACCCGGATTATTTTTATAACTGCGCAGATTTACTTGCTTTAGGCACTCAATAGCGCCTAAGTTTTCTCGCCCACCATAACAATTAGCAACCCATTGCCCTTCTTTGCGGCTGTAGTCTAAATAAAGCATGGAAGCCACCGCATCTACGCGCAGTCCATCAAGGCCAAATTGCTCTAGCCAATACATCGCATTAGAGATTAAAAAGCTTTTCACCTCCGGGCGGTCGTAATTATAAATATAGGTATTCCAATCGGGATGAAAGCCCTGTCGAATATCGGCATGTTCAAATAAATGCGTGCCATCAAAGTGATGTAATCCATGCGGATCACTAGGAAAATGCCCAGGCACCCAATCAAGTAGCACACCTAAGTTTGCTTTGTGGCACTGCTGAACAAAGTATTTAAAACTGCTGTAATCACCAAAGCGACTAGTTGGTGCAAATAACCCCACCGGCTGATAACCCCACGAGCCATCAAATGGGTATTCACTTATTGGCATTAATTGAATATGCGTAAAGCCCATTTCAAGCGTGTAATTAACCAATTTGTCGGCAAGCTCGCTATAGCTTAAATAGCGGTTTTCTTCAGCCCTTTGCCATGAGCCTAAGTGCACTTCGTAAATACTTATGGGCGCGTCTATATGGTTACGCTTTTGACGATTTTTAAGCTCGCTATCGCTCAGCATAATAGCCGCCGCTTGCTGTTGTAACACACTGGCCGTGCCTGGTGCTTGTTGCATTTTAAAGGCAAACGGATCTGCTTTTTCAAGTACATCGCCTTGCTGTGTCACAATAGAAAATTTATAACATGTATCGGGCTGAAGCCCTGCGATAAAAATCTCCCACACACCACACGCAGGATGAAAACGCATATAGTGACGATTAGCTTGCCAAAGGTTAAATTCCCCAATAACAGATACACTGGCTGCATTAGGCGCCCACACACAAAAACGCACTCCATCAACCCCTTGTTGGTTAATAAAGTGTGCACCTAAATGTTTATATGCATGCTCTAAACTGCCTTCGTTAAATAAGTACATTGCATCCGTATCTAGGCTGCTTGCAAAGCTATATTCATCGTAAAAACATAGTGTTGAATTTTCATATTCAACGTTACACTTATAAGGCTGCGCGGGCATTTCGTTGCTTGTTGCTATAAATAAATCGCTGTGGTTGTAACGCTTTGCAATAACTTTTTTATCATTAATAAAAATACTTACACTTTTCGCTGCGGGTAAATACACGCGTATTTCGTAACCATTTTTATAAGCATGCGCCCCTAAAAAACTAAAAGGGTCTTTGAACCTGCCGCCTTGGAGTGCCCTAACCTGCTCGTCGTAACGGGTTTGTAATGAATCCTTTGGTGCAGTACTACTCATATTCTTTCCTTATTGAATTAACAGCAGCCAAGGTACTGGCATTATGTTTAAAAATGTCGTCACATGAGTGCGTTAAAACACGGCGCCAATTTGGGTATTCGGTATCAGTACCGGGTATATTCACCGGATACGTTTGTTTATCTAAATCATCAAGCTGAAGTGCAAATAAACGGCTATCACTATGTGCAAGTGCTTTAGCCAGTTCACCATACACACACATAGCATCGCTAGATTCGTTAAGTTGCTCTATGCTATGTAACCGTATAAAACGAAGTAAGCGCTGTTTTTCATGGTGTCGTTCTTGCAATTGTTGTTGGTACTGCTGCTCATCAATAAGTTGATACTGGCGTTTAATATCTAAATCATCTGTTTGCCACCAGCCGCAAAATGGCGGAACGTCATGATTGGCTATCATAATTAAACAATGCTTAGGTAATTGCTCTAATGGCAAAAACTCACCATCATGTTGTTTTTCAAAATAAAATAAGCTATTTGAATAAATACCGCTTGTTGCAAGTGCGTGTTTAACCTCGGGTGGGACTATGCCTAAATCTTCTCCTATTACTATGCACTGATTAAGGTGAGACTCTATTTTTAAAATAGCCAATAAGTGCTCGAAAGGGTAATAAACATAACAACCATCTTGTGCGTGGTTATTTTCAAAACACCACCATAAACGCCTGAGTGCCATAACGTGATCAATTCGCAAACCGCCAACGCCTTGCATGTTTGCGCGAATAAGTGAGCGATAAAACGCAAAGTGATCATTTTTTAATTGTTGTGGGTTAAGCGCAGGCAGCCCCCAATTTTGCCCTGCTTCTGCCCAAGGGTCTGGGGGAGCGCCAACATTAGCATTATCGCTAAAAAGTGATTGCTGTGATTGATACTCAATACCATCTCCTGCACAGCCAACAGCAAGGTCATTAATTAAACCTATTGCCATGCCTTTACTTAAACAGTGCTGCTGGCAATGCCTTAATTGTAGTTTAGCCTGCCATTGTAAGTAGTAATCAAAGGTAGGATTGGCTGAATTGAGCGTAGTTAAGGTCTGGGCGTTTTGTTTGCAAAACTGTGCAAACTCATCGCGCCGCGAAGCACTGGCATGTGCTTCAAAATGACTAAATAGCGCATTAAATAATGCATATTTAACTGTGCTTACTTTTTCATAATTTATAAACTGCTGATTGCTGTTTAAAAGCGCTTTTACCTCATCACTGTGTAATAAAGCATTCAACTGCGGATTATTTTTACTATCAGCTGATAGTTCAACAGAAATATACAGAGGATTTAATAACGCACGGCTATTAGGGCTATAAGGGCTGGCCCGCTCACTTTGCTGTGCAAATAGCAAGTGTAGTGGGTTGAGTAATATGTAGTCCATGTGATGCTGTGCACATAAATCACATAGCGCTAGTAAATCATTAAAATCCCCTACGCCAAGGCCTGCTTTGTTTTTAACTGTGTATAACTGCAGCGAAAGCCCAGTGCGCTTAGTGTCATCTACTTGAAAAACTTTTTCTGGGGTAGCCCACAATTGAATCTCTTTGCTTTGCGCTCCAACACTAACAAGCGCCTGATGATAACCTACCGGTATAGCTCCTAAAGGCACTGCCACTTCAATATAACGTACGCCATGTGCATAATAATCGCCGGTAATGGTTAAATTATGTAAGTTAGTGCGCTCATAAGTTACATTTAATTTTGGCAGCGTTATAACAACAGGTAAATCAAGTTGGCGCTCATCTATGCGAATATAAAAAAGATTATCAGTTAAATTCACTAAGCTAGTATCGGGTGCTAACTCAAGCCAAGGCGCCACATCCAATTGGTAATTAAGCTGTGCAATATGGTGTTCATCATCAGTATTTATACCACAACACTGTAAGGCACGTTTGCGCGTGTCTTCGCTAAATATAACCTGCTCACCCGTGTATTTAGTAAATTCATAACCAATACCGTGCAGATAAAACAACTGCGAAAGTGCGTCCATTTACTCGCCTTAATTTATGCGTTGAGTGTTCACTATGCTATTTTCTGTGCCAAATGTATTAGGTAGGTAGTCATCTGCTTGGTGGTCGTTATCCCAAGTATCGCCATTAATTAAATAACGAAAATGAAACTGCTGATCAACGGGCAAACGCTGCTTATATTTAAAGACCCCGTCTTTTTTATTAAATTTCATAGGCACTGGCTGCCAATCGGTAAATTCGCCTAGTAAACTTACTTGCTCTGCATCTGGGTGGGTAAACTCAAAGGTAACTTCTGCTTCATCTTTAGTTTTAAAAAAACGTTTATTCAACATAGTAGGCTCCAACTAATCCAAAATGGGTACTTAATCTTTGCCACAGGGCCGATACAACACTTCAAAAGGCGATGTGGGTGCTTTTAAACAACATCAAACACAGGTAATTTAATCAAACTTTTATTTACGCATTATTACAGTGCAAAAAAGTTTTTAAACCGCACAAAAAAAGTGCGGTTAGGCTAATAAACCTGGCTTTTTAATGAGTAAATAAAGTACAGCAAGTATTAAACCAACTTAATCATTTTAAATATAAGGAGGTGTTAGCAAAAAAATGACACAAAGGCCCACACCAACCTATAAATTTCTTTCGTTGTCACTGTCCTTAAGTAATAATACACAGCATCTTATGTCTCTGAAATACCATAAATTTCATGTTGAAAAAAAGCATTCTATTTACTACCGTAGTTGTATTTATTGCATTAGCCTCCTTTGTAAGCCTTTCTGCATATACGCTTTATAGTAAAAAGCAATTATCAGTTGACCCAAAATTAAAAGAAATTTCAGGCATAGAGTTTGATAAAAAAAAGCGTTTGTGGGCGATTAATGATGGCGGCGACGACCCAAAACTTTATCGTCTAGGTCAAGATGGCGCTATTGAAAAAGAAATCCTTGTCACTAATGCTAAAAATATTGATTGGGAGGACATGACGCAAAATAAATTTGGTCATTTTTTCTTAGGTGATTTTGGCAATAATAAAAACGATAGGAAATGGTTAACTATTTATAAAATAGAAAACCCTATTGATATAAAAACACAGACCACCGAAGCCGAAATTATCAAATTTACCTACCCAGAAATGGACGGCACGCCTATTACACCTAATAAACGCAACTTTGATTTAGAGGCCTTTGTAGAGTACAAACGCCATTTATATTTATTTACCAAAAACAGAACCGAACCTTTCGATGGGATTACCAATGTTTATAAAGTAGGCGATCATGCAGCTAATTTTGATGCGCAGTTAATTGATTCATTTAAAACATGTACAACTCTTGAAAAGCTATGCTGGATAACCTCCGCTGCGCTTAGCCCAGACAGGACTAAACTAGTACTTCTGGATTCTACCAGTATTTGGCTATTCGAAAATTTTAAAGGCGACAAATTTTTTTCTGGGGATGTATCTCGAATCGATTTAGGTATTGTTACGCAAAAAGAAGCGATTACCTTTTATGACGATAATACCCTTATATTTACTGATGAGGAATTTAAAGGGCTTGTGGGAGGAAATGCTTACGTTATTAAACTAGATGAAGCAGAAAAAACCATTATCAAACAAGTCACCAAGCCAATATCTATAGTAGCTCAATAGCCATGAATACCTTATTAAACATATCATGGGGTGTTTAATAAGGTACTGTTTAAGGTTTAATTTAATACGTTATTATTAAATGAGTGCAGTGCTTTTTCTACATCAACACCCAAAATAATAACGCCAATATGTTCACCTTTTGTATTTTTTATCGGTAAACTCAAGTGCACCTGAAAATGATGTGTTGATGCATCGTACTCAACACTATCAAAGCGATAATCTAAATCCTGCTGGTATAGGAGACTAAATTCCTTCTCATCACCTTGCCAATAATCACTGGTGGCTTTGCTTATTGCCGCATTTTTACCTTGCTTATCTGTCACTATGGTTTCTGTCACTATACCATTGAACTGCATTTGCCATTGTTGTAAAAATAATGACGCGTCAGTTACTAGCATTTTTTTAGCTATGCCATGTTGATGTGTTTTTACTTCTTTAACCCAAAGGTCATCGGTTTTTTCAAGCTCTTGATTAGACAAATTAATATGGTTGCTTTGTTCAACTGCATCGCTAATTATTGGCTCTAATAGCAGTGTATTGATGGAATCTAATAGTTTATTTAGTATTTGAACCTGTTCAGCCTGTGATAAGTAAAAAGGCGCTGGTGCACACTGAGGTATTGTTTCATCGAATTTTTCTAAAAAAGAAGCATGCGTATTTATAAGCTTATTTGCGGCAAATACACCTAGCGGCACATAGCGATAAAACGAACGTTGATACACAGAGGCATCAATACCTAAGTTATCAGCGGCATTGTTAAAATCATCTAAATCAAGTAATACTTTATCTACTCGATGATGATGAAGCACATTCACTATTTCCTCTAACGAATTTACTTCAAGTAGTGAGGTTATATTTTGTGTTTTAAACCAATTAGCTTGATAGCTTCCATGTACTACACCATAACGTAGTTTTTTGGGATCTTTATTTACGCTTTCAGGGTGAGTAAACCAGTACCAATTTTCTAAATAAATAGGTGATGACAACTTACCATACTGGCTCATTTCAGAAGTTAAGTGCGTTGTAAAATACCCATCTAATCGCCCTAACTTTACCTCCCTGCGTGCTCTAAGCCAAGGCAGAGATTGCAATTCAAAAGGCATATTCATGTTATGTAAAATACACTCTACTTGTTCAACCGCATTATCGGGTGTTGTAAGCGATACATTGGTACCAAACTTTAACGGTTCAGCTAAAGTCAAAAGTGCAAAAAATAACGTTGTGGGCATAATCCATTGCTAAATAATTATGTTAATTACACCAAGTATAGTAAGGCTTCGAAAAAATACCTAACTGAGTTAAAATTAAATATAGTTAAATCAGCAGGTAACCTGAAGACTAAATAAATCAAAACTTTAACGCTTAAATTTTGTTTCTAAAATCACTGACGATGTTGTGCGCTCTACCCCGTCTAAATTACCTATATCATCGAGTAAGTGACTTAACTTCTCTAAATTTTGCGCTTGTACAACGGCAATTAAATCGAACTCGCCGCTTATTGCATAAAGCTGAGAAATCGCATCAATTTGTTTAAGCTCTAAGTTAGTTTTAGTGGTGAGTTTTTGCATCACCTTAATAGATACATGAGCCGACACCATACTGCTTAAATAGTCTTCACCGTAGTCAACGCTATATCCTTTTATTACACCTGTTTCCTCAAGCTTTAACATTCTGCTTTGCACGGTAGAGCGTGATAAATTAAGCATGCGTGCTAAGTCAGAAATACTGGCTCTTGCATTTTTTTTTAAAATTGAAAGTAGCTTTTCGTCTTGTGAAGTTATCATATTGCTTATTAATTTCGTTATTTTGACTTTTATTGTAATCAATTTTCACAAAATAGCACTGCAAATTTAACCTATAACCTTCGATAATAACCATCAATAACAAAAATTACCTAGCTGAGAAAACGCTAACGTTTTTATTTTGCTAATCTTTATTCAATTTTTACAATTTTTAGGTGTACATAATGCAAGTAACAAGAGACTTATTTAACGATGTAATGGTGCCAAACTACAATCCGTCGGCAGTTATTCCTGTGCGCGGCGAAGGGTCACGTGTGTGGGATCAAAATAACAATGAGTTTATTGATTTTGCAGGCGGTATTGCCGTTAATTGTTTAGGCCACTGTCACCCAGCGCTTGTGTCTGCATTAAAAGAGCAAGGCGAGAAAATTTGGCACTTATCAAATGTAATGACTAACGAGCCTGCCCTGCGTTTAGCACAAAAAATGGTTGAAGCGACGTTTGCAGACAAAGTGTACTTTGCAAACTCAGGTGCAGAAGCCAACGAAGCGGCTCTTAAGCTTGCTCGTCGGTTTGCACTAGACGAACACGGCGAAGAAAAATCACAAATCATTGCGTTTAACAAAGGCTTTCACGGCCGCACATTTTTTACCGTAACAGTGGGCGGACAAGCAGCTTACTCTGATGGCTTTGGCCCTAAACCTGGCGACATTATGCATTGTGATTACAACGATATTGCAGCATTTGAAGCACTTATTAGTGATAAAACATGTGCCGTAATGATGGAGCCCCTACAAGGTGAAGGCGGTATTATTTCACCAACAGATGAATTTGCTAAAAAAGTACGCGAGTTATGTACTAAGCACAATGCACTGCTTATTTTTGATGAAGTGCAAACAGGCGTTGGCCGCACGGGTGATTTATACGCATACGAAGGCTTAGGCGTAGTGCCTGATATTTTAACTACGGCTAAAGCGTTAGGCGGTGGTTTTCCAATTGGCGCTATGATCACGCGTACTCATATCGCAGAGCACTTAAAAGTAGGTACTCATGGCTCTACGTATGGTGGTAACCCACTTGCCTGTGCAGTAGCAGAAGCTGCCTTTGATACAGTAAACACACCTGATGTATTAAATGGCGTTAAAGAGCGCGAGCAGTTATTCCGCGATGGTTTAAACGCTATTAACGAAAAATACAACGTATTCAGTGAAGTACGTGGTAAAGGTTTACTTATTGGTGCGGTATTAAACGATAAGTTTGAAGGCCGTGCCCGTGACTTTTTAGTTGCTAGTACTAACAATGGCTTAATGAATCTAGTAGCTGGCATGAACGTGATTCGTTTTACCCCATCTTTAGTTATTCCAGTTGAAGATATTAAAGAAGGCCTAGCACGCTTTGAAAAAGCAGTAAGCGACGTAGTAAACGGCTAATTTACATAGGCGCGCCGCAAGGCGCGCTGTTGGAGAAAGTAATAAATGCAAGTATTACGTCCTATTACAACAAAAGACTTTGCTGCACTTAAGCAGATTGCAATTGAATCAGGCCATGGGTTTACCTCACTACCTGTCGATGACCAGTTATTAAATGATAAAATAGCGCGCGCAGAAAAAAGCTTTGCAAAAAATATCAATCAACCACTTGATGAAAGCTACCTATTTGTTCTAGAAGACAGTGAAACAGGTGAGGTCATAGGCACAACCGCCATAGAAGCCGCAGTGGGCTTATCGGTGCCGCTGTATCATTATCATTTAGGTAAAACAGTACACCACTCGCCTACACTGAATGTTTATAACACCGTTGATATTTTAAGCATGTGCAACGATTACACCGGATGCTCTGAAATATGTACTTTGTTTTTACGCGAAAACAGCCGAAAAGGGTTAACGGGCCGCTTTTTATCTCGCTCACGCTTTTTATTTATGGCGCAGCACAGCGAACGCTTTGCCGATACCGTGATTGCTGAAATGCGCGGTGTAAGTGACGAAGACGGCCATTCACCGTTTTGGCAGTGGTTGCAAGAGCACTTTTTTAGTATTGAATTTCCACAAGCTGATCACTTAGTGGGGCTTGGCGATAAGGTATTTATTAGTGAGCTAATGCCTAAATACCCTATTTACGTCAATTTATTAAGTAACAAAGCTCAAGCGGTAATTGGTAACGTGCATGAAAAAACTAAACCCGCACTCAAGCTGCTTGAAAAAGAGGGATTTGAGCATCGTGGCTATGTTGATTTATTCGATGCAGGGCCAACCGTAGAGGCAAAGCTTGGTAATATTCGTAGCATTCGTGAATCTCAAGTATGCCCTATTACAATTGGTGAGCTCGAGCATATTAGCCAACACAGCTCAGATACACTTGCCGTTTGCAACCAAGGCGTAAGTGGATTCAGAGCTACCTTTACCCAGCACGCCCACTATAACCACGCTAAACACACCTTAGTAATAAGCCAAGAAGTGGCTAATGCCCTTAATTTATCCCAAGGAGATGCAGCGCGTTTTTTCCGCCTGTAAAACATATATGAACACACATCTTATAAATAACCAATGGCATACAGGCCAAGGCCCCGCTTTTAGCTCTGTTAACCCAAGTAACGGCGAAGTTGTATGGCAAGGTAATGGCGCAACCGCAGATCAAGTAGATACTGCAATCAATGCAGCTAGAGCCGCACAAATACAATGGGCAGATACACCAATTGAGTCGCGCATAACCATACTTGAAAACTTTGTCGCACAGTTAAAAGAACATAGCGAAGAATTTGCAGCCATTATAGCGCGCGAAACCGGCAAGCCACTTTGGGAAACACGCACAGAAATAGGCGCTATGACTGGTAAAGTAGCCATTTCAATCAAAGCCTATAATGAGCGCACCGGTACAACAGAAAACCCAATGCCCGGAGCTAAAGCCTTTATACGCCATAAACCACACGGCGTTGTGGCTATATTTGGGCCATATAACTTTCCTGGACATTTACCTAATGGCCATATAGTTCCGGCTATTTTAGCGGGTAACACCGTGGTATTTAAACCGTCTGAGTTAACCCCTCACGTTGCTGAATTTACTTTATCACTTTGGTTAAAAGCGGGTTTACCAGAAGGTGTTATTAATTTAGTGCAAGGTGAAATAGAAACAGGTAAAGCACTTGCTTCGCATCAAAACATAGACGGCTTATTTTTTACTGGCAGCTCTAACACAGGTCATTTATTACATAAACAGTTTGCAGGTCACCCAGGTAAAATATTAGCGCTTGAAATGGGCGGTAATAACCCATTAATAATTAAAGATGTAGCCGATGTAAGCGCTGCAGCTCACGATATTATTCAATCGGGCTTTATTACTTCTGGCCAGCGCTGTACCTGTGCGCGCCGCGTGTTTATTGAGAATTCAACCAATGGCGATGCTATTTTAGAAAAACTTATTAGCGCAACAAAAAACATTGTTGTTGATGACAGTTTTGCAACTGACCAGCCATTTATGGGTGCCATGATCAGTGAAAAAGCCGCACTGGGTATGGTTGCAGCGCAGGCTGACCTAGTTAAACAAGGCGCTGAGATACTTGTTGAGCTTAAGCAGCTTAAAGCAGGCACAGGGTTTGTAAGCCCAGGTATTATTGATGTAACTAACATCACCAACATGGTCGATGAAGAACACTTTGGCCCGCTTATAAAAGTGTACCGCTACAACGATTTTGACAGCGCAATAGCAGAGGCTAATAATACCAGCTTTGGTTTATCTGCAGGCTTACTTGGCGATAACGAAGATGATTACAACTACTTTTTAAAGCGCATTCGTGCCGGCATTGTCAATTGGAACCGCCCTATTACGGGTGCTTCTAGTGCTGCACCGTTTGGCGGCATTGGCGCAAGTGGTAACCACAGAGCAAGTGCGTATTATGCTGCTGATTACTGCGCTTACCCTGTCGCATCAGTTGAAGCCGATAAGGTAAACCTGCCACAAACTTTAGCGCCAGGCTTAGTAATTGAATAAGTGAATAACCCAATTTAAGGATTTAACATGCACACCAACGTAAATACATTATTTGACAACCTATGGGATAACTATTTAGCTGTTACCCCATCGGCAGATAAAATTCATGACCTTCTGGGCTCAACGCAAAAAGATGACATTATTAACGACCATATTGCGCTGCGTACCTTTAATATTGAAAAAGTAGGCCTAGAAAAGCTAGCTGCTCACTTTTTAGCGCTTGGTTACACAGAGTGTGGCGAATACCACTTTGAAGCTAAAAAGTTATACGCTAAACATTATGAGCATAGCGACCCAAAACAACCTAAAGTATTTATTTCTGAGCTATTAGTTGAAAAGTGTTCACCAGAGTTACAAGCCATTGTGACAGATATGGTTGCGCAAATTGATGAAAACGCAGTCACTGCCAATAACTTTTTATATTCAGGCACCCATTGGCAAGTAAGTAGCGACACTTACAAACAGTTACTCGCTGAAAGCGAGTACGCAGCGTGGATGTCGGCATGGGGTTACCGTGCAAATCATTTTACTGTAAATATTAATATGCTTGCTAAGTTTGATAACATTCATGATGTTAATCAGGCGCTTAAAAATGCAGGCTTTGCGCTTAATACATCTGGCGGCGAAGTAAAAGGCTCACCAGAGGTGTTACTAGAGCAATCATCAACCCTTGCAGACGATTACGCTGTCACCTTTAGCGACGGCGAACTGCGCATCCCTAGCTGTTTTTATGAGTTTGCCATTAGGTACCCTAAAGCTGATGGCGAGCTTTACACAGGGTTTGTGGCAGCCTCTGCTGATAAAATTTTTGAAAGCACTAATGCGCGATAAATTAAGGCATGCCTTAATGTTTTAACTTAAAAAAAGCCCGTTTGGGCTTTTTTTTATGACAAAAATATTTAGAACATTTACACTAAGTTTTATGCCTGTATTTACTAAATTTTTGATTATCTTGCATGTACTGCTTTTATTACCATTGAGCCATGCAAACGAACCCCTTACATTACTCTCAAGAGCGAATGCGTCTACTGATGGCTTTTTAAACTCAGATAAAACGTTCGAAAGCCTGCTTAACCACACAATTGATACTAAATTGCAGTGGACCAATCAAGCCCGTTTAATTAAGCGACTTATGGGCACTGAAGCAGTATGCAGTTACGATATTATAAAAACGCCCGAGCGTGAAAAACATATTTTATTCTCAGATATACCCACCACAATTTACGAGCAGCGAAAAATATATGCTTTTAAACGCACTTTACAAAGCTTTCCTGAACGAGTCCATGTAGCCCAATTACTAGAAAAGGATTTTACTCTTGCCGTAGACTCGGGAACGAGCTATCAAAAACTTGAGCCAATTTTAACAAAGTATAAAGACCAAATTGCGGCGATAAGCTCAGAAGATACCAGCTCTCAATTGCCTCAACTTCTCATTCATAACAGAATAGACATGATTGTTGATTACGAGGTTAACGTACTTGATGCACTCACCTCTGAGCAGTTAAAACAAATTGATAGCCGAGAAATAGCTGAATTTCCAGAATTTGTTAATGGCTACTTTGCATGTAGTAAGACAGAGCTTGGCGAAAAAGTAATAAAAACCATCAATATTTTAATGATCACCCCCGAGATTTATGACCGCTTACAAAAAAGTTTACAGCAAGCCTATAGTGCTGATACATCTAGCGCTATGATGCTTGCTTACTCTCAAGAGCACGTATACTTAACAGCTGATGAGTAAAATTAATCGTCTAGATAAACAGTCTAAATCAACGTAAACCTATGATTTAAAAGCAAAATAAATTATTTTAAATTTATTAAAAATTTTTATTGCGCTATATAAAAACCTACATTACTATCTCGCCGCTTCTTGATGATAGCCAATCCGAGTACATTACAAACCCCGTTTGTAGCAAGGCGATAGAGCAACTATCCAAGAGTGAATTTGACTGTGCGTTTGCACTATTGATCTCACTCAACTGACTCGTGGATACACCCTACCCGAGCAGTTGCTTAATTGACTCGGAAAATAAAATGGCTTTATCAACACAACGACAAGACACCGTAACTAAAGTACCTGCAGCAGCGGTTGCTGCAAACCAAGCAATTGATTACGCGCAACTGAGTACTGCTCACATTGAACAACTTGCTGCACAATTTGGCGCACCTCTGATGGTGCTTGACTGCGACGCTATACGTTCTCAATACCGTGCACTTAAACATGCACTGCCCGGCGTTGTGTTACATTTTGCTTTAAAGCCTTTACCGCATGCTGCTGTAGTGCGCACTTTGCTAGAAGAAGGCGCAAGCTTTGATTTAGCAACCAGCGGCGAAGTTGACTTAGTAGCAAGCCAAGGCGTACCAAGCGAGCGTACAATTCACACGCACCCAATTAAGCGCGACAGTGACATTCGCGACGCACTTGCCTACGGCTGTACCGTATTTGTGGTGGATAACATTAACGAACTTGAAAAGTTTATTACCTACAAAGACCAAGCTGAAATTTTAGTGCGCTTAAGCTTTCGTAATAAAGATGCATTTGCTGATTTATCTAAAAAGTTTGGCTGCAGCCCAGAGGCGGCAATCGACATTATTAGCCTTGCTCAGCAACTAGGTATTCGTATTAAAGGATTATCGTTTCATGTTGGCTCGCAATCACCTAACCCAACTAAATACGTTGAAGCAATAAATGCATCTGCAAAAGTAGTTAAACGGGTGGCTGAGTTAGGGTTACCAGCACTTAGTACGCTAGATATTGGTGGTGGGTTTCCTGTGCCGTACAGTGCGGATGTGCTACCAATTGATGTATTTTGTGCGCCAATTAATAGCGCGCTGGCACAATTACCAGAAACAATGCAAATTATTGCTGAGCCTGGGCGTTTTATTGTAGCAAGTAGTGTAACCAGTGTTGCCTCTGTAATGGGACAAGCAACGCGCGAAGGTAAAACATGGTACTACTTAGATGATGGCATATATGGCTCCTTTAGCGGTTTAATGTTTGATGAGGCAGCTTACCCTATAGATAGTGCCAAACAAGGCGGCGAGCGTTTTGAATCGGTATTAGCAGGCCCCACATGCGACAGTATAGATGTAATAAGTGATTCAATTATGCTGCCAAAACTTAATAACGGTGATTTAATTATTAGCCGTATGATGGGGGCCTATACGCTAGCTACGGCAACCGATTTTAACTTTTTTAAGCGCGCTGAGGTCGTTGTATTAAACGAGCACATGCACAGCCAAGTATTAACAGGCTAGTAAACTAAGTTCCTCACTATAGGTACGCTGGCTTGTACCTATACACGCCAACGCAGTTGCTCATTCCAACTGCGTTTTTTATTTGCTCATATTAACCGTTGCGGGTTTAAGCTTATTTAATATATGGGCAGTTAAATGGCGTACTAAGTTTGTAACTTAATGGGCTCGATAACAGCGCCTTCGTTATTCTAATGCTGCATTCATGAAAGAATGAGGTAAGGTAGTGCTCCTCATCGACATTCAAACAGATAAAAGAGTTGCTTGTCCTTTAAATGAGCCCTGCGGGCCGAATAATGCTATTTGTAGGAAATAGCTCATTATTAGAGTCTCAATGTTGACTAAGCTTTAAACAAATGGCTGTTAACCGGCCCCAAAACGCCTAAAATACTCACTTAAAGCGCCTTACTGCTATAACGCAAACTTTACGCCACGCAGCATAGTACGTTTTAAGCCCTAACAATTACCCCCCCCCTTTAGCGTTAAGCATTGCTGAAATAAACGCGCCCTGCTATTAAACAGCGATAAGCGCTCTTATAAAGTCATCGTAAAATATCCATTATTTGATTGTTTTTACGATGATCGTCCCTCATATATAAAACGTAATAGGTTGAAATAGCTAAGGGTGAATGATGAAAAACGAACTCGATAATAAGCAGATCCTTTCTGTGTATGAACGTATTCAAAAGCGCGGTAAGCAAAACGATATAGGTAAACACTACCAGGGAGTTACCGCTTACTCTGACATTGACGGCTACACAATATACTTAGAAGGTAGCGGCGTATTATTGCGCTTTGGATTTCATAATGCTTACCATCTTGATTATGAGCATGAAAAACACAAAGACGACTTTCTAAAAAAACTATATAACATTGCTAATGAGGAATAATGCAGCCAAGACGCATTCGTAAACGCACCACAAACAAGCAAACCACCTCGTTTATAAACCAGGTAATTGCGGAGCTACAAGCGCACCCAGAAAAACTCGATATAGTTCGTCAAAATCTAGATGAATATCGCGAACAAACCTACCTTAAACGCGGTTTTTTGCTGGCCATAGAACGCTTTGATTGGGTGTTTGAAGCCAGTAACGACGTTAACTTTATCTGCCAACAAATCTTAGCCGATGATTACATAGGTAATCGCCTTAGACGCTATCCGCTATTATTTAAAGGCGTTATTAATAGCACCTAATTTACACGCCTTTTATAACATTAAGCCCCTCTTTTCTAACCAGTATACACTGCTAGTATTTTTAATTAGTACACTAATTAAACGTGTAAAATGGTTATGTTTGTCTAATTAAAATACCCTTCGTACTCTAACTATTACCATTCTAACGAATATTTATCTTTTTTATTACTCATACCCCGTAAACAAATCCTTACTATTTTTACCATTTAAAATTTTAAGTGTAAACCATTGAATATATGCGATTTTATTTATAAAGACCGGCGTGAGGCACAACTGTAAATTAACCCGTTTTTATTAATAATCCATCTACATCTTGGTATCTGGTTGTTTACTTACGCCTTGAATTGTTAGAGCTATTACATTAAGCTTATCTTTATTGAACGTTCAATTAATAAAAATTATGCCTAAAGTCGGAATGGAACCTGTCAGGCGTCAGCAGCTAATTGACGCGACTATTGAGTCAGTAGCACAGCGCGGTTTGCAAGGAACAACCATTAACACCATTAGCAAAAATGCAGGTTTATCATCTGGCATTATTAGCCATTACTTTGGTGGCAAGCAGGGGTTAATAGAGGCAACCGTTAGGTATTTGTTATCGAATTTAAAAAATGAATTAATTGAAAAAGTTGAGCCAACCACCAGCGCAATTGAGCGTTTGATGTTTATTGTAGAGGCCAACTTTGCACTTGTTCAACAGCGCAATGACACCACGCGTACGTGGTTAAGTTTTTGGGCGCAGTCAATGCACGATCAAGAGCTGCACAGGCTGCAAAATGTAAACAGTAATCGCTTGCAAAGTAATTTAGCATTTTCTTTTAAGCAACTAATGCCCGTAAAGCAAGCAAAACAAGCTGCAGAACTTAGCGCCGCCATGATTGATGGCCTATGGTTAAGAGCAGTATTAAGTCAATCTGACGAAAACCAATTTAAACACAGTGAAACATTAGCGAAAAGCTATGTACATTCACTCATCAAGCAATATGGAGCCTAGCGTGACTACACCTGTCTATCAAAACTTTATTAATGGCCACTTCCTTGCAAACCAAAGTGGTGAAACTTTTGATGTAAAAAACCCAGCCACAGATGAAGTTATTTACTCGGTAGAAGTTGCCGACGAATTTATTCAAAACGCAGCTATCGAGAGTGCAAAACAAGGCTTTGTTCAATGGTCAAAAATGAGCCCTATAGAACGTAGCCGTATTTTATTAAAAGCGGTTGCTTTATTGCGTGAGCGTAATGACGAGCTTGCCTTAGTTGAAGTGCTAGATACAGGTAAACCAATGCAAGAAGCTAATTGCGTTGATATAGAAACAGGCGCAGACGTAATTGAATACTTTGCCGGCTTAGCACCAGCGCAAGTTGGTCAGCAGCAAATGGTTGGCGAAGACTTTTACTATACTCGCAAAGAGCCATTAGGTATTTGTGCTGGTATTGGTGCATGGAACTACCCACTGCAAATTGCTTGTTGGAAATCGGGCCCTGCCCTTGCCGCAGGTAATGCATTTATCTTTAAGCCTTCAGAAGAAACCCCTTTAGGTGCGATTAAACTTGCTGAAATTTTTGTTGAAGCAGGTGTACCTGCCGGCGTATTTAACGTTGTGCAAGGTACGGGTGATGTAGGTCAGTGGTTAACCTCTCACAGTGAAATAGACAAAGTGTCGTTTACGGGTGAAGTAGGCACAGGTAAAAAAGTAGTGGCAAGCGCTGCAGGCACATTAAAAGACGTGACAATGGAGTTAGGTGGTAAATCACCTTTATTAGTGTTTGAAGATGCCAATATTGAGCAAGCAGTCAGTGCAGCTATGTTAGGTAACTTTTATACCCAAGGCGAAATTTGTACTAACTGTACCCGTATTTACGTTCATAAAAATGTATATCAGCAGTTTATTGATGAGCTTAAAACACGTACTGAGCAAAATATTATTGCTGGCGATCCGCAAGATTTAAATACTAACTTTGGTGCACTAATCTCTAAAAAGCATCAAGAATTGGTAATGAGCTATATACAAAGCGGTAAAGACCAAGGTGCAACACTATTGACTGGCGGTACTACGCTTTCTCCTGAATCAGCGCCTAATGGTTACTTTGTAGCACCTACGGTATTTACCGATTGCAACGATGACATGACTATCGTCAAAGAAGAAATTTTTGGCCCAGTTATGAGCGTGCTTGTTTTTGAAGACGAAGACGATGTAATTGCGCGTGCTAATGGTACACATCTTGGTTTAGCCGCCGGCGTATTTACTAGCAATATTAAACGGGCGCATCGTGTTATTCACCAATTAGAAGCCGGTATTTGTTGGATTAATGCCTATGGTAACTCACCTGCTGAAATGCCTGTTGGTGGTTATAAGCAATCAGGTATTGGCCGTGAAAATGGCATAGAAACGCTTGATCATTACACGCAAACTAAGTCTATTTATGTGGGCATGGCCGACATAGAAAGCCCGTTTTAAGGTGGCAACTATGAGTAACACTTACGATTATATTATTGTGGGCGCCGGTTCTGCAGGTTGTGTACTTGCAAATCGCTTGTCTGAAGATACAAACAATAAAGTGCTTTTGCTAGAAACTGGCAAAAGCGATAAAAGTATATTTATAAAAATGCCAACAGCGCTTTCTATCCCTATGAATACAGATAAATACGCGTGGCAGTTTCACACTCAGCCTGAGCCGTATTTAGATAACCGTGAAATGCACTGCCCACGCGGTAAAGTGTTAGGCGGCTCGTCATCAATTAATGGCATGGTTTACGTACGCGGCCACGCGAAAGATTTTGACGAGTGGCAGCAACACGGTGCTAACGGCTGGGATTATCAGTCGTGCTTACCTTACTTCAAAAAAGCAGAAAGCTTTTATTTAGGCGAAAATGCGCACCGTGGTGGCACAGGCCCGCTTGGTGTTAATAACGGTAACGAAATGCAGAACCCGCTTTACACCACTTTTATAAAAGCAGGTGTACAAGCTGGATATGCACACACAGACGATTACAACGCAGCGCAGCAAGAAGGCTTTGGCCCTATGCATATGACTGTAAAAGACGGTGTGCGCAGCTCCGCCTCACGCGAATATCTAGACCCAGTAAAATCTCGCAGTAACTTAACCGTTATTACAGGTGCGTTAGCACAAAAAGTAATTTTAGAAGGCAAAAAAGCCACAGGCATTGAATACACAGTAAATGGCACGCTTAAAACGGCGCATGCTACTAAAGACGTTGTATTAAGTGCAGGCCCAATCGGCTCACCGCATATTTTACAGCTTTCGGGTATTGGCGATAAAGCCATACTTGAAGAAGCCGGTGTTGAGGTAAAACATCACTTACCAGGCGTTGGTCAAAACTTGCAAGATCACCTTGAGTTTTACTTTCAGTACAAGTGTAAGCAACCTATTACCTTAAACGGTAAATTAGGCCTGTTCTCTAAAGGCTTAATTGGCGCTAAATGGCTGCTGACCCGAAAAGGCTTAGGTGCAACCAATCATTTTGAGTCGTGTGCGTTTATTCGCTCAAAACCTGACGTTGAGTGGCCAGATATTCAGTACCACTTTTTACCAGCGGCGATGCGCTACGACGGGCGCAGTGCATTTGCGGGTCATGGTTTTCAGGTTCATGTAGGTCATAACAAACCTAAAAGCCGTGGTAGTGTGACTATTCAATCAGCTAATCCTGAGCAACCGCCAAAAATTTTATTTAACTACTTACAGCATAAAGACGATATTGAAGGTTTTAGAGCATGTGTGCGCCTAACTCGCGACATTATTGAGCAAAGCGCATTTGATGACTACCGCGATGAAGAAATTCAACCAGGTAAGCACATTCAAACCGACGAAGAAATAGATGCCTTTGTACGCCAAGCGGTAGAAAGTGCCTATCACCCATCTTGTTCTTGCAAAATGGGCGAAGATGACATGGCCGTGGTTAATTCTAATACCCAAGTTCATGGTATTGAAGGGCTACGTGTTGTTGACTCGTCAATCTTCCCAACGGTACCTAACGGTAACTTAAATGCCCCTACAATTATGGTTGCAGAAAAAGCAGCAGATCTAATTTTAGGTAAAACACCGTTACCGCAAGCATCTGTAGACGTTGCCATGAGCAGTAATTGGCAAACAACGCAACGTAATAGCGAGATTTAATTTAATTAAGTCATAACGTGCCTAACACGATGTAGGGCACGTTCAACTTGCAGTGGCTCACGGCGTAAATTGGTTACGCGGTGTTTATGCAAGCAATAAAACAAAAACGGAGAACTTATGAGTTACTTTTATTCATTTTGGGAGGGCGATAATGACTATATGGCTTAGTGCTGGCATTATATTTACGCTACTTGCAGTTATCACTATTTTATTTAAATGGGGTAACGTACGCGTAGTAGGCGTAACACCAGTGAGAACGTTTACCTTTATCGCAATCTTATTTACCTCAGGCCTAGACGTTGGCCTAATCATGTTTCCATTAACCGAATTTGCAGGTTATGCAGACATAAAAGCAAGCCCAGAATACGCGTTTGCAAACCCACTGGCTATTGAGTTTGGCTACTGGGGATTCTTGATCTGGGGATTTTACTTTCTTACGTGCTTTTATTTCTGTGTAATAGAGCCCAAAGTTAAATTTTTCGAAATTTCATGGGTTAAGTTCATTAATAACGTGGTTATTATTGGCACATGTGCCTTTACGGCTTACCTACTGCTTTCTAACTTACCCTGGTACTTACCAGAGCTAGGTGATGGCTCGAGCGTTATACCTACCTTTTACTTTATTGTATTTGCAGCTATTTGCTTTGCTGTGTACTCAAGTACAGATATTAAATACGTGCGCTTTTTAAGTATTTCTACAACTTGGTTGTTTATCGCGTTAATTGCCTTTATGTGGGTGGGTGCATTTGTCGTTGGTGACAGCGAAATGTCGGCATTTACCAATAACCTTGCAGAAATTGGTACTTACTTTGCCAATATAAATGAGTTTGTTTTACCGCTTAACGACTACCATGAATTTTACCTTTTTTGGTGGTTCGCGTGGAGTATTATGATTGGTCAGTTTACGTCTCGTTTTGTAGGTGGCCTTAAAACATACCAAGTGCTAGGTGCAATGTTGATATTCCCATCTATCCCGATTGCAATTTGGTTTAGCGTACTTTATCACTACCATGAAATGGGTATTTCAACAGCGGGTATTAAAAACTTTGCCATGGTATTTGTTGGGATAGTGTTTGTTATTAATTCGCTTGATTCATTAATACGCCTATACACAGATAACCTTAATTTAACGGTTAAACGTTTAGGTAAAATGAACTATATGCTGCTAAATATTGTGGCCTTATCGCTACTTACTTTGTTATTTAAACTTGAATTTTTACAAATTCAATGGGTTGGCGCGTTAGTAATTGCACTGTTTTTTGGCTGTGCTGCGTTTATTGGCTATAGCAAATTTAAAACGGTTAACAATATAGACAGTTCGCCAAAAGCAAACAAAATCGATTACACAAAAATAGAAACTGTACATTAGGGATCAACAATGAATAACAAACTAAAACAACTAGCAGTAGCGCTACCTTTCGCACTTTTATCAACAACGGTGTCAGCTAACTGGTCAACAACCATTACAGCGGCATCTGACTATACTTTTAACGGTGTAACACAAACAGATAGCGACCCTGCAATTCAAGCAAGCCTTGATTACGCGTTCGACAGCGGTGTTTATGCGGGTGCATGGGCATCTAATGTAGATTTTGGTGATGACACTGATTTTGAACTTGATGCGTACCTTGGTAAATACGTGCAACTTAACGAGCAAGTGAGCGCTGATTACGGTATTGCTTATTACACATACCAAGGTAATAACAGCGATGGTAACTACGCAGAAGCCTACACAAAATTTGGCTATGCAAGTGAGTATGGTCAAACAGAGCTTAACTTTTGGTATAGCTGGGATTACTTTGGTACCGGTGCTGGCCATGTTATTTCTATGATTGCGCACACCTTTGAAATTGCCCCGAATCATGCCATTCGCGCAAGCTTTGATATTTCAAACTCACTCGATGGCGATAAATTTCAGTGGGATGCACCAAAAGGTGATAAATCTTACAGCCATTATCGCCTAGCGTATCAAACGAGCTACGAAGGCTTTGGTATTGAGATTGCTGCAGAAGACACAAGCCTAGACTACGACTACGCTGATGAGCGTATAGTGCTTGCTATATCACGCACATTCGATTTATAAAGTTGTAGTTGTTAGATTCTACAAACAAAAATGCCACTTTTAAAAGTGGCATTTTTTTATCTAACACAATTTTACTATTCTTTAAGCATAAAGCTTTTCATTTCAAAATTTTTAGTAACACCATCTTAAATAAAGGAACGTCGGTCCACTAGCAATGCTAATACATCACGTAATAGTCAGCATTAGGCCAAAAACGACTTTATTCATTCTATTCATACAGCCCATATAAAACATACACGCTTTAATCAATTTCCCATGCACTAGTACCCGCGGCAGATAAATTGGCTGTATTTTTTCGTAATACTTTATTACCCACATTGATAGATGACTCTGGGCGGCTAACCAAATACCCTTGCACAGAGCTTACTCCCATGCGTTTTACAAGCTCAAACTGTTCAATTTCCTCTACGCCCTCTGCCACTATTTTAAGCCCCAGCTTTTGACCTAGTTCGCTGATGGTATTAAGAATATCATTGTACTTTGGACTTTTATCAGCTTGAGAGATAAACGAGCGATCTATTTTTATTACATCGATAGGTAAATCAGCTAATGTACTCAATGAACTAAAGCCGGTACCAAAATCGTCAATCGCAATCGTCACCCCTTCAGCGCGAAGTCGCTCAAGCTCTTCAATCATACTTTTACTGGCTTTGATAAACGTAGATTCCGTTATTTCTAACATTAAAGAATGTGATGGCAGCCCTGTGTTTTTTAGATTTTTCATTATCCAATCGTACACTGAGCGATGTTTTAATTGCACGCCTGATACATTAACCGAAATTTTTACTTTGCGCATACCCGCATTATGCCATGCCGCCATCTGCCTGCACGACTCATGCATAATCCAATCGCCGAGCTCTAAAATAAGGTTAGATTCTTCAGCAATAGGAATGAACTCAGCTGGTGAAATCATCCCTTCTATAGGGTGCTCCCAACGTGTAAGCGCTTCGAAATAATCTATCATGCAGTCTTCTACATGGACGATAGGTTGAAACGATAAGTAAAAGTCTTTACACGCCACGGCCAAACGCAGCTCTTCCAATAGATAATGATAACGGCGCATTTTATTACCCATTTCTGGGGAGTACACTTTAAAAATGCCTTTACCGTCGCTTTTTGCACGGTACATTGCCACATCCGCTAACTGTAATAGTGCTTGTGGGGTTGAGGCGCTCTCTGGGTAGGAAGCAATACCAATACTGGCACTAATTTTGACTATTTTGTTACCCAGCACAAAGTCTTTCTCAAGCTCACTGAGTACATGCTTTGCAATATCAACCACTTTATTTTCGTTATCAACTGACTCTATGAAAATTGAAAATTCGTCTCCACCTAAACGAGATAAATTTTGCTCTAACTGATTAGCCGAATTGATATTGCTTAGCTTATGGTGACGTAATACGTTAGCTAAGCGTGTAGCTACTTGTACCAAAATTTCGTCACCAAAACTGTGACCAAATGAGTCATTAACTTGTTTAAATCCGTCTAGGTCAATAAACAGCAGCGCACACTTAAGATCCTCCTCATCATTAAAATTAATTTGCCTATCTATGTGCTCAATATAGGCATGGCGGTCGATAAGCAAGGTTAATTTGTCTTGGCAGATACTTGTTTGTGTTTGCTTTAAATAGTTAGCTACGTGAATATTTAGATTGTTTATTGATTGGCTCAAATTGCTAAGCCCCGACGAGTTGTCGTGTTGGGGTTGAAGGTTAAAGGCAACAAGCAATTGATTAGCGCTGTTATTAAGCTTTGCTATTTCACGTTGATAAGAGATTTTTTTACGCTCTTTTCGAATAATTGTAAAGCCCACAAACAATACCATACACACCAAAATAAAATTTATTGGCGATGTTAAAGTCATTAGTATTAGTTTTGTGGCATTTGCAGCAATAAATTCAGTATCAGTAGTTTTGACTAATAAAAAATCGGCAGAGGGCTGGTGTATTAAATAGTGCCCGTTGAGCATAGGGTTATACCAAGGCGCCATTTCGAGCGTTGTATCTGCAATATCAAAGTGGCGTAAATCTATGTCAGGGTTGAATAAATTAATGCGGTTAATTTGGTTTGTTAGTTCAATGTTTAAACAAAAGCAAAACAAGATAAATACAAAAAAAATGCTGCCTAAGGGTTTAAATTTATTCATCAATAAAATCCATCTAAATTACTTATCCTATAAACCCGTTACTAAAAGGCGATTATATCGCCTGTTTTTAGTACTAAGCAAGCCATAGCACAGTCCTTATGTATTAAAATTTTTAGAACCGTACTCAAAAAGAATAATTTAATGCTTAATAATTAAGTAATTATAGAGTGTGATGAATAAAAATAAACCACTTTGTTAAAGTTACATATTTTGGCTTAATAACTTATAGCTGCCATGCATAGCTCACTTTTGTAAAAAATGTGCGTTGTTCTCTTTCAACGTGTTGTAAGGAGTCGTCTTGGTAGCTTTTATCTGAATAGCCTAAATAAAATAATGTTTGAGCATTAATTTTGTACGAGTAAACTAATTGGCTGCCATAGTCTTTATTAATGTGGCTAACTTGGTAGTAGTAGGCGTCTTTGTTTCTATCAATGTCTTCAAATTGCAAAATAAGCTTGAGCATAGCGCGCATGCTAAATTTATAATAAAGCCTAAAGTCTAATAATTTAGCGGTATAAACTCGCTCCCCTTGTGGGTTATCTAAAACGCTGTAGTTATGCGTAGCGTCTACTTGCCAATGATCGTTTATATCCCACGTAACTTGTGTTTGCGTTGCATACGAATCGCCAATTTGCTCATTGGCGTAATCAATGCGGCTGCCATACTCACCATAAAACGAAAGCCATATATTATTTTTAGGTTTAAAGCCCGTATAAACAAAGCCAATATTTTGGTTATAAAAAGCATCATTATAGTTTTCATAACGATGCAGTAAGCCAATTTCAAAAATAGACTGCTTTTGACCTTTTAATGTTATAAACCCTTGGTATTCTTCTTCAAGTAGGTCGCCATTTTGCGCCCATGTTTTATCCCAATCAGCCTCATAAGACCATGACGTTAATAAGCCAGACTCATCTGCATACCAGGTTTGCCCGCCCCCAAAGCCTACGTTCTCATAATCTACTTTTTCTTGATAACCTAAGTCAGTGCGATAGTCTTTACCTACTTTTTCGTAGCTAGCAAACAAATTGTAGTCACGTTTATCACGGGTAAACTCTAAAGCGTACGCTTCATCAGATTGAGTTTTAGATAAGTTATAGTTACTTTTTAAAAAATCAGAGTTTTTAGAATCGGTTGTAGCTACTTGGTAGGCCAGCAGATCTGTTTGATTAAACCAATAGCTGCCATCAACAGAAAGCACTGTATTGTAGTAATCATCGCTTTCGCGGTGGGTCGTACTTAGCCCGATAGTGCCTTGTTGGCCAATATCGTATTGATAACGCGCCGCTGCTGCATGGGTTTTATCCTCTAACATTGCAAAACCAGAGCCTTGATTTGTGGGCAATAAAATAGTGCTATTATTGTCATCGGCATACATAAATGCATAGCTATGTTGCCCTGTTTTACCTGTTAATTTTGCCCCAACTTCAGGCTCTGCAATAGTGCGGGTATACAATAGTTCAAATAAACTGCTTTTAAAGTAGGATGCGCCATCTAAAAAAAATGGTCGTTTTTCTGCATAATAAATTGAGTAAGTGGTATTTACATCAAGGGCTAACGCATCACTTTCTATTTGCGAAAAGTCGGGGTTTATAGTGGCATTAATTACCGCATCTTGTGTAACCCCCCAGCGTAAATCAAGGCCAGCTTCGGTGTCTATATCGCCATTATCCCACTGCCCTGGCAAGGTAGGTTTTGAATCATTTCTGAGCGCAGTAAGCGTGGGCGTTAGTTGCAGATTCTTACTGGCTTTTATATTCTTAAAACCATTTAATTTATCAAACTGACATAAACTGCATTTTATATCTCGGTCAAACCCCATGTTTGAAAGCTGATACAGTACATCACGTTGATAATTTCGCATAAGGGCAAAGCCCCATGTTAAATCTGTTTTATTTTCAGGAAATCTCAGCGCTTTAAAAGGTATGCGCATTTCAACCACATACCCTTGCTCAGTAATTTTCCCAGCACTATCCCATATTGCATCCCAAGACGGATCTGATTGCCAGCCATCGGTGTCGCTCATTCGAGTATCACCTTGCGCACCCAGTGGGTTTACATAAAATTCGTAAGCTGAACGTTCATCGTTAAAAGTATCAATAATTAAAATAACCGTATCATCTTGCCAAAGTGTATCTCTGTCGCGAAGTGACGCAGTAATTTCGCTCGGTTGTGGATCTTCGGCTACAAATGCAACATATAAGTTGCTGCCATCTTCGTACATGTAAGCATCGGTTTTAACCGGTGGGGTGCCCTTTTCGTTAGGCTCATCTTGAAATGCTACAGGGATTAAAGTGGCATTCTGCCAGTGGGGCTCATCCAGTACGCCATCTACAGTAATATCTGCATTTATATGTACAAGAGAATGCTGCTGTTTTTCACTGGCATAAAGGTGGTTAGAAAATAAAAGTGCAATTAAGAAGGGAAATAAAGCACTGCATTGTTTTTTTATAATTATTAAGTACTGCATAAACATCCATTTAGACGTGTTTACCCTTAAAAGGTAAACTTATTTATGCAGTGTAATTTAAGTCAGTACATTTGTTAATAGCTTGATACTAAAAACAATCGCTTTTTTAACTAATTAATATTAAAGGCTTAATTTAAAAAGCTAGGTTTCAATTAATTTAAGCTTATTAGCCACACCATTCCAACTATCGGCATCAGTAGGCGCTGGTTTTACCTCAACAATGCGTGGCCACACCAATGCAAGCTCAGCATTAAGCTCGGTAAACTCTTTTTGGTCTTCTGGCAGCTCATCTTCTTGGTAAATTGCTTCAGCTGGGCACTCTGGTACACATAACCCACAATCTATGCAATCAATAGGGCTTATTGCTAAAAAGTTAGGGCCTTCGTAAAAGGCATCTGCAGGGCACACTGCCACACAATCTGTGTATTTGCATTTAATACAGTTTTCGGTGACCACAAACGCCATAATAGTTTAAACCTAGTAATTAATTATCTGAAGCGCGGATCATACCCAACCCCTTTAAAAACACAATAAATATGTGCCATCTGTGGTCAATTTAACGTAATATATGCGCCCTTAATGTATAGCCATTACGTGCCCTACACTTCTTATTGTGAGCGGATACTATTACCGCTAAGACACCTAAAAGAGATAACAATGATACGTTTAACCGAAATAAAGCTGCCGCTTGATCATAACGAAGACGCTATAGGCCAAGCCATAGTTAATAAACTAAAAATACAGCCAGCGCAGCTACACAGCTACAATGTGTTTAAACGTGGGTACGATGCACGTAAAAAAACGGCTATTTTACTTATTTATACCCTCGATATTGAAGTAGATAACGAAGAAGCGCTGTTAAATGCATTTGCTAAAGATCAGCACGTAAAACCTGCACCTGATACCTCATACAAATTTGTTGCCCACGCCCCCGCTAACCTTACTGAGCGCCCTGTAGTAATTGGCTTTGGCCCGTGTGGATTATTTGCGGGCTTAGTGCTGGCTCAAATGGGTTTTAACCCTATTATTCTGGAACGTGGTAAAGAAGTACGCGAACGCACCAAAGACACCTTTGGCTTTTGGCGTAAACGTACCCTCAATACAGAGTCTAACGTACAGTTTGGCGAGGGTGGCGCAGGTACATTCTCAGACGGCAAACTATACAGCCAAGTAAAAGATCCAAAACATTATGGGCGTAAAGTAATTACCGAATTTGTAGAAGCTGGCGCGCCAAGTGAAATTTTATATGTAAGCAAGCCGCACATTGGTACATTTAAACTGGTTACCATGATTGAAAAAATGCGCGCGCGTATTATTGAACTTGGTGGCGATATCTGCTTTAGTACCCGCGTAGACGACATTCATATAGATGACGGGCAAGTAACCGGCTTAACGCTTTCAAACGGTGAAAAGTTAAGTACCCGCCATGTAGTACTTGCTGTGGGGCATAGCGCACGCGATACCTTTAAAATGATTCACGATAAAGGTATTTACGTAGAAGCAAAACCATTTTCTGTGGGCTTTAGAATCGAGCACAAGCAATCGATGATTGATGAGTGTCGTTTTGGACCTAATGCGGGTAACCCCATTTTAGGCTCTGCTGATTACAAGCTCGTTCACCATTGTGATAATGGCCGCACCGTTTACAGCTTTTGTATGTGCCCAGGGGGAACCGTTGTAGCCGCCACGTCTGAAGAAGGCCGGGTAGTAACAAACGGTATGAGCCAATACTCTCGTAGTGAGCGCAATGCAAATAGTGCTATTGTAGTAGGTATTACACCTGAAAAAGACTTCCCAGGTCACCCGCTTGCCGGCATTGATTTGCAACGTAAACTAGAAGAGCAAGCCTATGCATTAGGCGGCAGTAACTACGATGCACCAGCGCAGTTAATTGGCGACTTTTTAAAAGGAAAAGCATCGGGCGACTTAGGCGATGTGCAACCCTCGTTTACACCCGGCATAAAGCTCACCGATTTAGCAAATGTGCTTCCGCAATTTGCTATTGATGCAATACGCGAAGCCATTCCAGCCTTTAATAAGCAAATCCGTGGTTTTTCAACTAACGATGGTTTATTAACGGGGGTAGAAACCCGTACATCTTCACCTATTAGTATCAAGCGCGATAAAAGCTTCCAAAGCATAAATACTAAAGGTTTATACCCAGCGGGTGAAGGCGCAGGCTACGCAGGCGGTATTTTATCTGCCGGTATTGATGGTATAAAAGCGGCTGAAGCCGTTGCACTTTCGATGATCAAAAACGCTTAAACCACATTTAAGTTGTTTACCGAAAAACCTCACTAAGTGAGGTTTTTTTGTTTAAACCTTGAGTTAAACTGAGGCATAAAAAAACCTGAGTAAACTCAGGTTTTTTTTATAAGAACGGCACTTTGTACACTTACTTTTTGAGGGTAAGTTTGGCGCCTTTTAACCTTTTACGCACATTTGAAATACGTGAACGATTTACCGCACGTGCTTCGCCTGTTGCCTGGCCTGTTGGCTTATTAGTACGGCTACGACGTAAATGCGCAGGTTTTTTACCTATTTTATCAATAAGTACTTCACGGCTACTTACTTCATAACCCTCTAAGTAAACACGCTTGATTTTTTGACCAATTAGCGACTCTATTTCAAATAAGGTGTTTTCTTCTTCGCGGCTTACAAACGAAATAGCTTGGCCTTGATTACCAGCACGACCTGTACGGCCAATGCGGTGAACGTAATCTTCTGCAAGCCATGGTAAATCAATATTAATGACTCGTGGTAAGCCTTCAATATCAATTCCACGCGCTGCAACTTCGGTAGCTACTAAAACTCGTACTTTGCCTTCTTTAAATTCACGAAGTGCACGTCGGCGATTACCTTGCGATTTATCACCATGACATACGGTAGCAGGAATACCATCAAGGTTAAGCTCTTTAACCAGCTCATCCGCTGTTTCTTTCATGTTTACAAACACAAGCACCTGTTGCCAGTTCTTTTTACCAATAAGCTCAGACAATAGCTCTTGCTTACGGCGCTCTTCAACAGGGTAGACAACATGCTGTACCGTACTTGCTGTACTATTAGTTTGATCAACACGTACAATTTCAGGCTGCTTTAATACTTTAGATGCAAATTGTTTGATAGCCGCAGGGAAAGTAGCTGAGAAAAGTAAAATTTGACGTTGCTCGTCACAACTTTTAATCACACTTTGCATATCTTCAATAAAGCCCATATCAAGCATACGGTCGGCTTCATCTAGTACTAAGTGTTTAACGCTTGCAAGGCTTACATTACCCAAACGAATATGATCAAGTAAACGCCCTGGGGTTGCAACTACCACATCTACACCGTCTTTAAGTGCATTTGCTTGACCTACGGTATTAACACCGCCAAATAAGCTCACTACTTTTAAAGCGGTATGTTTTGCATAGGCTTTAAAGTTATTTGCTATTTGCTCTGCCAGCTCACGTGTTGGCGCAAGCACTAACGCGTGTGGAGCATTGCTTGTGCTTAACTCAGATTCAGTTAATTTTTGGATGATAGGTAAAGCAAACGCTGCCGTTTTACCCGTGCCTGTTTGGGCACTTGCTAAAACGTCTTTACCTTTACGAACAGCTGGAATTGCTGCACGCTGAATGGGCGTAAGGGTGTGGTAATTAAGTTCGTCTAACGCCTGAATAAGTTCAGGGGAAAAACTAAAAGATTTAAAATTCATGCTGTATAACCTGCGGCCACATTTATCAAGGGTCGCAAATTATACAGCAAAAACGCGTCAACAGTTAGTTATAACTTCACTAAAGTGCCTTTTAATGCAACACCTGCCATCAGCATACCTGCGCCACACTCATATTCTGTGCTGCTAACAAACTCACGCTTTTTATAGTAAGACTGAATATTAACTACTGCGTTCATGCCTTCTTTAACTGCACGCTCTTGCAACGCCTTTAATGCACTTAACATTACCCATTCGCACGCTTCGCGATCACTTTTATTAAATGCGTTTGTTTTTTTATTAGTGATCACTTCACCATACTTACCACTCTCACTACCATAGCTTTGATCTGCAAAGTACAGTGGGACATCTAATAAAGCATTTTTAGCTTTACTAGTTTCAAGCAGTGATTGAATTGGGTATTTTCCGATGTCATCGCGCGCTTCTACTGCAGTGGCTGTTAACATTGATGTAGCTAGTAACAAGCTAGTAATTAATTTCATTTTATTTTCCTTGTTGTGTATAAAACTTCCAAGCAACACCAAAGCCAAACGAAATATTACTATCTTGCTTCACTAAAGGACTACGTTGCTGTTTACTTTTAGCTAAGTAGTGATATTTAACAAAACCACCTAGCCAATATTTCTTGCTATCAAAGTTAAACCCTAGGGAAATATCAGCCCCAGAATAGCCTGACTGACTATTAAACTCAGAGCGGGAGTCGTGTGTATCTAATGCAGATATACCATAATAATAATTTAAGTAACGGTCATCGGCAAAATTGGCATTTGCGCGTATACTGGTTGTAATTTCAAAAGTTGGGGCAATAAAGACTGGAGTCTCATAGTAAATGCTCGGACCATAGCGCCAACCAGCATTAGCCACTGAGCTAAAATCTGTTGCCATCGCTTTACGAGTGAATAAACCAATATAAAGTTGTTCTGCCGCTTGGGGATCACCTTTAAAGTAATAATTTAGTGAAGGGCCCAATTCAAACACCCAATCTAAATCATCCATGCCTTCCCGAGCTTGGTTGTCTACGCTCTTTACGGCGATACTAATTCCTGCCGAAAAGTCTAAGTGTAAGTTATCAAAATGCCATAAGTAACTAGTTAAGCTATTGCGGTCCACATCTAACTCATCACTTTGGTAGCGTACATAAGGCACAGGCATTATGTACTGCTCACTTTGATCGGCACCTAAATAGTGGGGAATATCAGCAGCAAATACGCCACCACCTAGTTCAAGTTTAGACGCAGCAAAACTCAACGAGCTAAAAAAACACAACAATAGCGCGAGCCAAGGCATATTAATAACCTTTAAAACGTTTAAAAATCAATGAGGTATTAATACCCCCAAATGCAAAGTTATTGCTCATGATATAATCTGTATGAATTTCTCGGCCCTGCTCTGTAATATAATCCAAAGGTGCACATTCGCTATCTACTTCGGTTAAATTGATTGTTGGCGCAAACCAATTATCAGTCATCATATTAATACTGGCCCATGCTTCTATAGCACCGCACGCGCCTAAGGTATGCCCAAGATAGCTCTTTAATGAACTTATAGGTTTAGCACCTAAGGCATTAAAGGTGGCTTGACTTTCAGCAATGTCACCGCGATCCGTAGATGTTCCATGCGCGTTAACATAGCCGATTTGATCTGCCGATAAATTAGCATCTTGTAGCGCCATCTCAATAGCAATTTGCATTGTTGCAGATGTCGGTTGTGTAACGTGTTGGCCATCAGAATTACAACCAAAGCCGACTATTTCAGCTAATATAATTGCTCCTCGCGCTTTAGCATGTTCGTATTCTTCTAAAATTAAAGTGGATGCCCCCTCCCCAATAACAAGGCCGTCACGCTTTTTATCAAATGGTCGTGGTGTTAATTCAGGGCTGTCGTTTTGTGTACTTGTTGCATATAAAGTATCAAACACGGCGGCCTCTGTGACACATAACTCTTCCGCACCACCTGCAACCATGAGTTTTTGTCGGCCAAACTTTATCGCTTCAAATGCGTAACCAATACCTTGCGAGCCTGAGGTACACGCAGAGCTTGTGGTGATCACTCGGCCTTTAAGACCAAAGAAAACGCCAACATTCACAGGTGCTGTATGCGCCATCATTTGAATATAACTAGTGGCAGTTACACCATTCATTGAGCCGGTGTCCATCATCTTTCCAAACGAGACCAGCGGTGTCGTCGAACCAATTGAAGAGCCATACGACACACCAGTAGAGCCATCTGTTAATGCTGGGTGTTCAAGCAGTTCAGCTTGTTCAAGAGCGCGTTCAGTGGCTAAGGTCGACATTAACGACACACGCCCCATCGAACGTACTTTTTTACGTGAGTAATGTGCAGGTCGGGTGAAGTTTTCAATTGGCGCACCCAGGTTTGTATTTAGCCCGTCTATATACTCCCACTGTTGCATTCGCTTCACTGCATTTTTACCCGCTACCAATGCAGTTTTAAAGTCACTCCAGTTATCACCTAAAGCGGTGATTGATGACATACCCGTTATTACTACCCGTTTCATTACGCCATACCACCATTTACTTGAAGCACTTGGCGAGTGATATAACTCGCCCCTTCAGACATTAAAAACGACACAGCAGCAGCCACTTCTTCTGGGCTCCCCATGCGATTTGCGGGGATCATTTTGGTCATTTCAGCAATTGGGAGATCGTCCGTCATACCAGTATCAATCAACCCAGGTGCAACGCAGTTAACGGTAATTTTTCGCTTAGCAAGCTCAACTGCAAGTGCTTTAGATGCACCAATTACGCCTGCTTTTGAGGCACTATAATTGACCTGTCCACGATTACCAGCTACACCTGACACTGACGACATAGCCACAATTCGTCCACCTTTACGGGTGCGGACCATTGGCATCACAAGTGGATGAAGCACATTGTAAAAACCGTCTAAATTGGTGTGAACTACACTATCCCACTCATCGTCTGTCATCGCTGGAAATGCTGTATCCGCGGTAATACCAGCATTACAAACAACACCATAAAAAGCGCCATTTGCTTCAACGTAGCCATCTAAAGCTACTTTTGCACTTGCTCTGTCAGCTACATCAAATTGCAAAATATCAACATCTACACCCAACGCAGCTATTTCAGCTTTGACTTGCTTTGCCGCTTCCAAACCCGAACGACAATGTAAGCTAATATCAAAGCCATCTTTAGCTAATTGAAGAGCAACAGCTTTGCCAATTCCTTTACTTGAACCGGTTACTAATACTCGTTTTGTCATTACATTTGCTCCGCTAAAAATTGTTCTGGATTTTCTGGCTGAAATACATTAATTTTTGCCTCTACTAACAAGGTACCCGCTTCTTTAATGCTACAGTCAAAAGCACTTAAACCGTTTGCTTCGCTGTAAAGCTTTTCAACTTTAACAGTTAACTTACTGTTTAAAGCAAAACGATTACAATGCATTTTATATTTACGGCTACTCACTAAAAAGCCAATTTCTACTTTTGCGCCACTATCTACTTGATTGGCGTTGGCATAAGCAGCAATTGCTTGCGCTACATATTCAATGCCAACATGGCTGGCAACACTTTGGCTATCAACATTATAAAAATTACTCTGTGGTGTAATAGTCACTGAGCAAACTCCTGTATTTTCATCATAGCTATCTAAGCTATCAATCAAAATCATGGGGGCGGTATGAGGTAAAATTGTTTCAATTGGGTGCACAGACATCTCTTATAATCCGATTAATACACTAACGTTATTGCCGCCAAAAGCAAATGAGTTTGACAGGCATGTTTTAATTTTTGTTTCGCTCTTCGCCCCTAATGGCACAAAGTTGATGCTAGGCAATCCAGGATCAGCTTCGCCATCCCAAATATGAGGTGCTAGCTCATTCTCGCCGAGTAACAACCAGCATAAACCTATTTCAGTGGCACCCGCTGCGCCTAATGTATGCCCTATCATGCCTTTAGAAGAACTACAGGGTATATTTGTACCAAACACTTCAGCCACTGCAATAGCTTCCATTTCATCATTTTTAGGAGTGGCAGTACCATGCAAATTCACATAATCGACATCACTGGGCTTATAGCCCGCTCGAGACAACGCAGCTCGCATAGCAGCAACCGCACCTTCGCCTTTTGGATGCGGGGCAGACATGTGATGGGCATCGCTAGATTCACCCACACCAAGCAACTTAATTGTACCTTGCTTTTCAACGATGCATAATGCCGCGGCTTCACCTAAATTGATACCATCTCGGTTCTTACTTGAGGGATTACTAATACCAGCAGAAGTTGACGCCAATGCGGTAAACCCATTGACCGTCATACCGCATAAGCTATCTACGCCTCCGACAATCGCAATATCAGCAAGGTCGGCTGCAATTAATTCTTGCGCGGTAGCAAATGCTTTGGCACTAGAAGAGCAAGCCGTTGATAAGGTCATGCTCGGTCCCTGCACGCCTAAGTACACACTCACAAACTGCGATAAATTACCCATCTCTTGCTGTTGATAATGATAATTAGAAGCAAACTCTCCTTGCTCTAAATGTTGTACCATAGCTTGTTCACCTTGCGCTATACCTGAGGTACTGGTGCCTACAACTACTGCTATTCGCTGTTGGCCATATTGCTGTTTTAATTCATTAACTGGGGCCACTAACTGATCTAGCGCTAAAGCAGCTAATTGATTATTGCGAGTATGAAACTCACGAGGATATTGTGCTAATGAAGGCAAGTCAGCTTGCACCGCGCCAACATGAGTTGGTCCTTCATTAAGTAGCTCATTATTAACAATAATGCCGTCTTGATTACCTGCTAATAAGTTACGTTTAATTGTTTTATTGTCACATCCTAACGGATTAACCATGGCATAGTGGCTAATAAATAGCGGTTGTTGCATATTAATATTCTTCTAATCGTTCTATTTTCAGGCGGTAATTTTGCTCATACTCTGTCAGTAGAGTCATAACGCCGTTATACGTGATTTCTCTTACTAATGTGTCATTGCGATAAAACTGCCGTGTTCGAAGTGACGCGTTATCGAGTTCAATCACTCGATTATTATCGCGCATGTTTTGCTCAAGCATTGCCAACGGCCAAAATGCACTTTGCATATCGTAAATAATTTTTTTGCCATCAAGCTCAACACCTAGCGTATTTGAGGTTATCAGTTGATGAGTTTGCGTATCAAATTGCAGCTGTGTCAACGGCACCCCTTCAAAAGTAAGAGCTGCAACTTTAATTGACGATGTTGCAAACTCAGTTGATACCAACATTGATTGATCAACAAAGCCTGAGAATTGAAATTTTTCAAGCCAACCTTGTTCATTCAGTTGCTTAGGTACTGGCATAAAATTAAACATTGGTGTTGCAACTTGATGAACCATCATTTGTTGGCAACCAGCTAAAAGTAGCACACATAATGGCAACAGGGCTTGTCTAATTAAGCGTATAAGCAACATCGTTAAGCAACGCTATCATTATTACCTGACTCACAGATTTGCTCTAAAATCTTTAGCCCTCGCTCAGTATTTTTAACAAATGGATTGCTTTTATCCCAAGCATAGCCCGCTAAAATTGAGCACACCATAGCTTTAACATCAGGTTGACCATCAGCAAAAAATATTACCGACTGTAAACTCGTGTCATACCATGAATTGACAAAGTATTTAAATACTTCGATGCCTTCACGCAGTGGCTCTTCATACTGAACTTGCCAATCAACAGCTTCTCCTTGAAGCTGTTTAACGACCAAATCAGACGCTTGAACAGCCGACTTTAACGCAATAGTGACGCCAGATGAAAATACTGGGTCTAAGAACTCACCAGCATTACCTAGTAATGCAAACTTATCACCGTGTAACGCTTTTACATTAGCTGAGTAGCCACCAATGGTGCGTACTGGCGCAATAATTTGTGCATCAGTTAATAAAGCACTTAGGTTATCATCCGCATTTATAAAATCTAAAAGTGTTTGTTCTAGTGTTTGGTCTGCTCTTGTGATTTGTGCTGTTTCACCAACAACTCCCACACTAATTGTGCTATCGCTAAAAGGAATAGCCCAGTACCATACATCTGGCATTGTAGGATGTACGGTGATCAGTATCTTATTACGATCAAACTGGCTGTTCTCAATGTTATCTTTAAAGTGTGTAAATACCGCCTTACGTGGAGTGAGTTCACTTGTCTCTTCTAAACCCAGTAAACGCGGCAATACACGGCCAAAACCACTACCATCTAAAGTGAATTTAGCTGAAATGGTGCTTTCCTGTTTCGTTTTTAAATCAACAACACTTAAATAACTAGCATTTTTGCCACTTTTAAAATTAGTTACTTGCTGGCCAAAGAGGATTTGGGCCCCTTGCTTAATAGCTTCTTGCGCTAATAAGTGATCAAACTCGGCTCGCTTAACCTGGTATGTTGTACCGGGCCCGTCACTGAACTTTTCTTCAAAGTTAAAGTTTGTATGATGGCCACTGCGATAAAATGCAGCACCATTTTTGAATTGAAACCCAAGAGTATCAGCATTATCTAACAGCGTATCAAGCATATTAGCTTTACTTAAAAATTCCATTGATTGCGGCAATAAACTTTCACCTATTGAAAAACGTGGAAATTGATCCCGTTCAACAAGGCACACGCTTAAACCATGCTGCATTAGCAAACACGCAGCTACCGTCCCTGAAGGGCCTGCGCCTATGATAGTTACATCATAATCAGTTGATGTCATTAAATGTTCCTTTTCGATACTAAAGCAAGGCGCGGCGCAAGCAAAAACACCACAACCACACCAATAAATACAGTAAAACCAAATTGGCTCACTGCAGGCGTTGAGCTAACAATTAATATTGCAAACACAAACAATGAACTTAACGCTGACACACAGGTTGTCAGCGTAATTTTTTTACACAATCCATGCTCTGCATAAAAAACACAGTAGTCTAAACCAAGGGCTAAAATAAGTATCCCTGCTACGTAGTTAAATACTGTTAAGCTGCCATAAAAACATGTACTTAATATGAGTGCAACTAGAACTGCAATGAGCGGACGAGTCACTGCTACAAATGCATTTAAGAAATCATAGCGTAGCCAAAATATTGCCATGGCCGCAACTAGAGCTAAGGCATAAATAAAAATCAGCTGTTGTCTAAACTGCCCTATTTGCTCGCTAATATCAGCGACTTTATCGATAAAAAAAACATCAACATGAGTGTTAGCTAGGGCTTTAACCGTACTAGCATTTTGGAGGCTCTTTAACTTTATAACACTGTAATAACGATCTTCTAATTGTAACCATTGGTCAGAAAAAAAGGCCGCTATACGCGTGTTTTGCCACGCTGAAAAAGTAAGCTGTTGAAAATCACCTAACGCCCGCTTTTCTGCACTCACGCCGAGCACCATGTTCAGTTGTGTAAAATCTCCACGATTTTCTGAACGACTAAGCAATTGTTGATTGTTCTTTTGCATTGATATTGAAGGCAACCATTGGCTGATACTGGCATACGCCACAACCTCTTTATTTACCTTTAGCTGTTCAAGTTGAGGTAAAAGTTGCTCCATCTGTATAAGCACCTGTTGCTCGCTGTTACCTGCAACCAATAAATATGGGCTGTCCCACTGCGTTGCGAGTAAATCGCTGATTGTTTGTTGCTGAGTGAGTAAATCGTGAGATGTTTCGTAGAAATGTCGAGGATCGTCATCATTATTTAATAACGTTAAGCTAAACAATGCAACAATGATAAAGAGCACTTGCCAACGCAACGCCAGCTTATTATTAAGCCAATTTTGTTGTAAGTTATGCAAGCTATTAATAAAGTTAGGTACACGCATAGCGCTTTTAGCTTTTAATATAACTAAACTAGGGTAGAGTAATAAAACACACAACAATGCTCCAAGCAGCCCCGCCATAGTGAAAACCGCAATCTGTCTAAATAATATCAATGGGGTAAACACCAGAATTAAATAACCGGCAGTCGTTGTTAAAAAACCTAATAATAACGAACTACGTATTTTGTGTAACGGGTTAGCCGTGTCAGTTTCAGAAAAACGTAATTCGCTCAGGGCGTGAAAACTGTAATCGGCTGCTATACCAATCAATGTCACGGCAAATACAAGAGTTAAGACATTGACCTCAGTAAACAATAACCGCAGTGCTGTGTAGCCATAAATCATACTGATTGATACGACTAATAACGTGCAAAATACACTCAAAACACTGCGATAAGTTATCATGATCAGTAACAACGTCGCTAATACTGAAATAGCCCCAAATAATGCCATTTCGCTTTGTGCACTTGAACTTGCGCTCGAGGTAAAAAAGGCAGCCCCTGTAGCCAAGTAATCCACACCAGTATTGTTTTTTAACGCCTGTTGTTTAAGGGAAGCTACATTTTGTGCAATCTTTTTCGCGACATTTAAATCTAGCCCCGTGCCATTACTCATAAAGTTTACGAGCACATAATAGCGAGTGTAACCTTGAGGTCCGTTTTTAGTCGTAATTAAAAACCCATCATGATTTTTAAGTTTTGCTGTAGGTAAGCTTTGCTGATTAAAAAAGTCAGCAAGTGCTAGTGTTTTATCGCTTTGTAAAGTAGCAGCCACCCAAGGGGATGCCATTTCATTAAGGAGATTAAATTGGTAGTTAAATAAGCGTTGACTATCATTGGCTTGCAACAGGCTTCGATATTGCTTACTGATAAAAGCGTGCGGAAAATTAATATAATCACTTACAATTGAATCAAGTTGGGGTAAAGCATCAAATTTTACTTTAACAGCAATGCCTGTAATTTCACTTAATGACTGGGCCGCGCTCTGAGCATATTTGGTAGCCGTTGCTTTATCTTGATGACCAACTAATAAAAGGTGTTGGCGTAATTGTTGCCGTTCTAATTGTTCAGTAACAAGTTGTATTTCTGGATCTTGTTCTACGGTAAATATTTGGTTGAGATCAGCAACAATCGAAAATGACTTAAATAGCCATAAATATACTAAGCCAGCTAATAGAACAGCAAACTGTATACACCAAATAACAAACTTAGTGCGTGAGCTTAACGGCATCCATGTCACCTTGACCAAGCTCCTTACTTGTTATGTTCATCGTTATATGCGTTTTATTATTTTGCTGATCGGTTATCACTATCTCGCGTTGACTATCACTATCTCGGCACAATTTAACTTGCTTAAACATCTGTCCAACTTCAGTTAAGGTTGGCACTAATTGATAGCAACGCTTTTGCTCTACAGTAGTTATTTGCCAATCTGAGCTCTGAATTTGACCACTTAATAACTTGGCTAACAACTGGTTTATTTGTTTATCTTGCGTCAATACTTGGTAGTCTTTCTCTGCTTCATTTCGGCGGTAAATTCCATCAGCTAAAACCAGTAGCTCACTTTTCACGGGCCAAAAAGTGTGCCAATAAATTTGTTGATTAAAAATAACAAATTCACCTTGAGATTTTATCGCTCGCTTTAAAAAGCTGAAATGTTTTGCTTGGCTAAACTCCCCTTTGCCTTGTTTAATTTCAAACTGACTAAAATCATTTTGCGCTAAACACTCAGTAGTACCACAAACCAGCAATATAATTAAAAACCAAATTGTTTTGCTAAATTTATTTAACATAGGCACGTACTTTATCAGTTAATACCGTAGGCGATTCAAATTGCAATTCTTGTTCTTTTAAATCTAGGGCAACTTGAATGGTATAGCCTTTAGTTAATACTTTCTGGCTGTCTAAACATTCAATTTTATAGTCAATTTTGATTCGTGTTTCGAATTCAACCAAGCTAGCATGAATACGTATATTCGAACCAAATACAGCCGATGCAACATACTTTAATCGCATATCAACAATCGGCCACATATAGCCTGACTCTTCCATCGCATTGTAGTTATAACCAATTCTATCTAGTAGTGCGCAACGTGCATCTTCTATATATTTTACATAGTTACCATGCCAGACAATTCTCATCGGATCTAAATCATAAAATGGGACCACCATATCAACATAGGCAGTTACAATAGCGTTGGATTTTTTCATTTTAGCCCTTAGCGTTATTGATAAAGCGACCAACGTTGAGTTTGAATATACTCAATGGTTTGGCGTAATAATTTATCAGTTGGACGATCTTCTTCTAGTAGCTCAAAGAAACTAGTAACATCATCAATCATGGCAGTGATTTCTGGGTTAAGTGAATCTGCATCTATTTCATTATTTAAAATACGGATACGCACCCCTTGAACTGCAGCAAGTAAAGTTGCAGCTAAAACTTGTTCAGTAAGTTGTAAAATACGTAAACAATCACGGGCTGCAATTGTACCCATACTTACTTTATCTTGATTATGACACTCAGTCGAACGAGAAAAAACACTAGCAGGCATAGTTAGTTTTAATGCCTCTGCAGTCCATGCAGAGCAACCAATTTGAATTGCTTTAAAGCCATGATTGATGAAACGACGCTCACTAGAAGCAGCGCTTAAATTTGATGGTAAACCATGACTCATTTTTACATCGACCAACGTGGCTATTTGGCGGTCCGCTAAATCAGCTAAGTTAGCCACACAGTTTTTCATCGAATCCATTGCCATAGCAATGTGACCACCGTAAAAATGACCACCATGTAACACATGCTCACCCACACCATCGATAATCGGGTTATCGTTTGCACTATTAAGCTCGTTTTCAATCATGTTTCTCAGCCACGGTAGGCTATCTTCTAAAACACCAATAACATGAGGTGCACAACGGATTGAATAACGATCTTGTAAACGATGTGAATTACGTGGATGTTCTACATGATTTAAATCAGTTTGAATGCGCTTTGCTACATTTTGCTGCCCCGGATGCGGTTTAACACTGAATAAAATATCATCAAAGTGATTGCTATTACCCTTCAGTGCAATACTTGCAAGAGCAGTAATACGTGTCATTAAACGGCTTGCATATTCGCTGCGGTCATAAGCCTGACAAGCAAGTGCCGTCATTACCGCAGTACCATTCATTATTGCTAAGCCTTCTTTTGGGCGTAAGGTGATAGGCTCAAGGCCCTCTTCTTTAAAGGCCGCTAATGAGTTAACAACTTTATCTTTATAATAAGTGTCGCGCTCACCAATTAAGCTTCCTGCCACGTAAGAAAGCGGCGTTAAGTCACCACTTGCCCCCACTGAACCTTCTTGTGGGATCACTGGGATAATATCGCGATTGATCATTTCAACAAGTAGTTTTAGTAAATCCCAGCTGACACCTGAATACCCCTGCGATAATGACGCTAAGCGGCTAGCTAAAATCAATTTACCTTGTTCAGGAGTAAAGTAGTCACCCAATCCACACCCATGGAAGCGCGTAAGGTGCACAGGTAGTTCATTTACTAATGCTAACGGTATTTCTACAGTACACGAGTCACCATAGCCTGTAGTGACACCATAGATATGGCCTTCTTCAGCTAAAAGCTTGTTTAAGAAGGTCACTGCTGAATCGATTTTTTCAGCAAACTTGCTATCACCAGATAGCGCTACAGTACGATCTTCTTTTACAACACTAATAATATCTTCAATCGTTAAACGGCCTGCGCCAAATAAAAGGTGTGTTGATTTATTGTTTTCCATTTACTACTGTCTCCAGATATTTAGCTAGGCTTAGAATCTTTGTCGCTGGCCTTTTGCCAGAAGTTAAAAAAATTGTACCACTGATAAGGCGCTTTTTTGCAATAGAACTCTAAACGCTCTGCAAATCTTGTTGCCATTGATTGAAAATGTGCTTGGCGCTCTTTACGTTTTACTTTAATGGGGTCGGCAAACTTCTCAATATAGGTTCTATAGTGTCCATGCTCATTAATACAAAACATTAAAAATACAGGACATTCCATTATATTCGCAAGGGCGAATGGGCCGACGGCAAAAGGAGCATCTTCACCTAAAAACGGTGCTTGATGAACACTTGTGGGATTATTTACGGAAGTTCTATCTGCAAAGATAACAATCGATTCGCCATCATCAATTTTTTGTTTTAGTTTAATTGTGTCATCAGGACCAAAGTTGTTGATATGAATAAAATTAATCGCTGCTTCTTGGTTTACTTTCTTTAAAAAATTATTGAATGATGGAGTATGCTCATTATAGGTGATGACATTGAGTGGACGCTTATTATCACCCATACTAAAAATTGCGCGGCATATTTCCATATTACCTAAATGTGCACTGAAAATGACTGACCCTTTTGCTTGCACTAATTCTTGATAAGCGCCTGGAGTTGCAATCTCGATATCTTCAATATTGACCTTACCAAGCCAAGCATCAAATTTATCGAGTATTGCCATACCAAATGAAAAATACAGTTTAAAACCTTGCTTAAAGCGTGCTAAACCTACCCGCTTTTGCTCACCCATACTGGTGTTTAAATTGTCTAAATAATGCCAAATTGCATGTCGTGATAAACGCCCTGTAATGTAAAAGTAAAACATCACTGGTGTTAAGACGACTTTAAATAACCATTTGCCAAATACTTTATAAATAAACACAAGCACTTCGATACCGAACATAGAACCACGCTCTTTTAGTTGTGACCAATGAAAGGTATTGTCGTTGTGAGGCTGCGGTGTTTTGTTGTTATCTGACACTGTATTTTTAACTTCCTATTTAAATTTATTCGCGATAAGCCAAGGTAAACGGGCCAACATACCAAAAAATAAGCGCGTATGCATTTTTGATATTAAGACGTTATCCTCCCATACATTAAAGTGAGACACACCATTTTCTGGGTACAAAACTTTAGTTTTAATGAACTCAACGGGTGTGCCCTGCCAATAAAGCTTTACCATGACCTCAATATCAAAATCCATCTTCTTCCCTAAGCGCGAGTTATTAATTAACCGCATGTAAGCAGCCAACGGATAGACTCGAAAGCCACACATAGTGTCTTTAATTTTAAAGGAAAGCGTTTCAATATAGACCCAGAAATGAGTGATAAAGCGACCATAATAACGCCCTTTTGATATTGAGTCGTCATAAACAGGCTGGCCACTGACCAATGCTGTAGGAGCAAGTTTAGAGCACGCAATTAATTGCTCTACATCATTTAAGTCGTGCTGACCATCGGCATCCACTTGTATAGCATGACTCCAGCCAGCTTCAGAAGCGTGTTTTAAACCGGTTTGTACAGCTGCGCCTTTGCCCCCATTTTGTGTTCTACGCACCAGTGTAACCAGAGCAAATTCACGTTCTACATTCTCTAACACTGTTTGAGTTTGTTGGTTACTTCCATCATCGACCAAGATAATAGGTAAGTTAAAACTAACTAAAGCCGCAATGGTATCGTGAATAACTATATGATGATTGTAATTTGGGATCACAAACCCGTATTTGCTACTCATATCTGGTTCGCTTTATTCATCTGTAAGGACCACTTTTCCTGAGGCATGCTGACCTTGTGTAGAGCTATAACTAAAACTAAATTTATTTGCTTTTACTTGCTTCAAGCACAGTTCAATTTCATAATTAGGTTTTACAATAATTTGAAATTTTAGCGCATCGATAGATACAGCTTTACTAGTATCAACCGCCAAGTATTTGTTTAAGTAATGCATCACCCAATCAAGTTGTACTACACCGGGTAGAATAGCTACCTGCGGAAAATGGCCTTGGAAATAATAGAGATTTTCAGGGATCTTTAATTTTAGCAATACATGTTCTTCACTTTGCTCAATCAGATGACAATCCGGTTTATATACAAAATCAGTCAAACAATTTCTCCAACTGCGCTTTATTAAGTTTACCCTGTGAGTTATAAGGTAACTCATTTAAATAACGATACTTTCTAGGTATCACTAAGGGTTCGAAAAATGCTTTTAAATGCGTTTTCAAAGCTTGCGAAAACTTAAATTTCCCAAGCTGTTCTAATGCCTGCTCACCTTGCTCTGTTAACACTAATACAGCGGCAATTTCATCTCGCTTGCCATCACTTTCATGGTGCTGCAATAGAAAAACATAACTATCTATAACCCAATCTGACTGGTTTGCTCTGAGGCTTATTTCGTCGAGTGAACAACGCTTTTCTTCTATTTTGACGATACGGTCTGCACGCCCTAATAAATTAAACTGATTGTTTGTCAATAACTGTACGCAATCATCAGTTTGATACCATTGACCATTATCAACATAAGGAGATGAAATAATAAGCCTCTGTAATTCATCGAGCTTAAGCTTTATTGCTGAAAAAGCCCGCCAGTGACTATGGGTACTTTGATTCCGCCAAGCAATACCACCTGTTTCTGTACTACCTAACACTTCTATTGGCGCATTTCCAAGTTGGCTCGCCAACTGCATCGCAGCGGCTGGCTTTAGTGGACCACCGGATGAAAATAAGCAATGTATTTTATGCTTAATAGCAACAAGGACATTGTCTTGTACTAATCGATGGTAGTAAGCTGGGCTGCTGATCACAACAAAGTCATGCGCGTCACTTTGTTGATTGATAAAGTGCAGTAAATGTTCTGGGTAATCAAAGCTACTAAAACAGACATCGCGCCCACTATACAGTGGCCACAAAACCTTAAATAATAAGCCATAAATATGCTGATGCGACACCGTCGCAACCATCATGGCTTGTTGCATTTGTTCAGCAAATTGCTGCTCCAACTCTTTAACTTCAAACAACAACTGAGAAAAGGTTTTATCAATCGCTTTTGGTTGCCCACTCGAACCAGAGGTGAAAAATCGGATCGCGGCGTTCACATCAACCTCAATAGCAGTATTTACCATATTCTCAACACGAATGTATTTATTGAAAGCCACATCTGCGCAGGTATTATCGGCTACGCCAGTGAATGCCTCAGCTTGCACTAAACACTGTGCAAGTTGTTCTGGTTGGCCATTCTGTGGCAATACGATGGATTTTTTTGCGGCTAATAATGCAAAAAATAAAACGCTAAACTGGTAACTGTCGATATCAAATAAAAGCCAAGTTTGCTCATCACGCGCAGTATACAACTCTGCATGGGCATGTACTTGCTGTTGCCAAATGCTAAAGTCGTGCTTTTGACAATAAAAGTAGGTCTTGTTAGTCGGCCATTTCATTTGATTTATTTTTTGCCTTTTTCAATTTTCTTATTATAAATTCTACGGCCATTAATATCCCCATTAACACATAGGAAATAAAACCGTTATAGGTTAGCCAAACCAATGGATCTGGGTGATATATAGTTGCTGTCGCAATCAATCCATTAATGATAAAAAATACACACCATACTTTTGTTACTATACGGGTGTAATGCTTGCCGTACTCGTCAATCGTTTCGAATTTACTGGCAATTACTTCAACAAAACTAGGTGGCTTATAAAGTGAATAAGCAAATACAACTAAAAAGCAGCTACTTATTACCACCGGGTAAAACTTCAGTGCCAATTCGGAGTTAGCAAAAGTCGCAAAACTTAATAAAGCTAAACCACTGATAGTTACTATTTTAATGTGTGCGAGATTAACTTTACTGCCTTTTGTTAACCAGTATCGCGCTATGAGTACTCCAATAAACAGTGCTGCAATTAATGCTGGCTCACTAAACTGTAAGCCAAAGTACACGGCTAGTGGATATAAAAAAAGTAACCCAACTAGCACAGCTTTGTTCATTAAGCGTCCTCTGTCATCAGTTTTTCAACTGCATCAATGACGTCTTGCACTGTCCGAACTTGTTTAAAATCATTTGGCTCGATTTTTTTACCAGTTTGCTCACGTAATTTAACAACCAAATCAACCGCATCAATGCTGTCTAAATCAAGGTCTTCGTATAGATTCGCGCTGTAGGTAATATCTTCTGCATCTATTTCAAAATCCTGCTCTAGGATTTCGCTTAGCATTGCAAAAATTTTATCGCCATTATTCATGTTTTCATTACTCATAGTTACTTCCAAACAATGCAGAGTCGCTGCAGTTTATTATGCCCGTGTAGAGGCAATAAAATTACACAAAGTTTTAACCGAGTAAAAATGCTTTTTACTGTCGTCGGTATTACCATCAATTTTTACGTCATAAGCTTTTTTTATCGCAACGCCTAATTCAAGAGCGTCAATAGAATCAAGGCCTAAACCATCAACGAATAAGGCTTCTTCGTCGTTGATGTCTGATGCTTCAATATCTTCAAGATCAAGAGTTTCAATGATTAGTTGTTTTATTTCAGTGCTTAAATTACTCATGTTTTAATTTTTCCTCGTTAAAATAAGCTTGTAAATCGCGGGTTAGTTGCCTTACAGTGTTCGTTACATGGCCACCTTCTAGATAAGGTTCTATTTCATAAACCGGTAACACGCGCATTTTAAAGGTAAAGCGACGGTCAGTCACCTGATACCACTTCTGCCCTTTAGTCAGTGTAACTGGGGATACATTTATCAAAATCGGTAACATATCTACTTCAGTACGAAGCGCAATGTTTGCCACGCCCCGTTTAAATTTCCATGGCTGGCCAGGGACACTTCTCGTGCCCTCTGGGAATACAATTAAGTTATTACCGCGGGCAAAACTTTGCTGACACTGATTTAAAAAGTATTCAGGGTCAGCATCATTGTTAATATAACCTGTCGCCTTGACCACACCTTTTAAAAATGGATTTTTCCAAAGGTCAGCTTTAACGACGCAATCAGCATTTCTGACAATTGAAATTAAGACCACTACATCTATCAAAGAAGGATGATTAGCAATCATTAACTGCCCTTTAGCATTTTTTATTGCATCTAACTTATCAAGATCAATTCGTAAAATACCAACTAGACGCATATAACCGACAAAAAACTTAAATGAATAATGTACAGAGGTACGCGCAGCTTGATTCCTTTCATTGATATCAGCATAAAGTAAACGCTGGATAGAAAATACCAACATAGATAAAACCAAGCCGCCACCGCTAAATAAGGCAAACGCACTGCCCGTGGCAATTACGCGGTATATTTTAACTAGTGTGGCTTTCATGCGCGGCTTAACTGCCATTGATAGCGTTTTGATTCAACTGTCAGTTGCTCCGAAGTCGAAAAATAAAAACGCAAAAAGTCAAAACCCTGAAGCTGCCCTAACTCTGAAGCTTTCTCATTCACTTCAAATTCAAGATTAAATCCATTTTGTCCCGTGCTTTTTTCAATTAACAAACCAATAGCTAGATTATCAGCTTGTTGTTGCACATAAGCTTGATAGTGTTCTGGTACTGCTAAGTCACTATAGACGTATAAAATACGGTCGTAATTGTAAGCATGTAATTTTGAGACCGCATCAACCAAGCCCATAAAAAAACTGTCTTCGCCAGCTGACACAGCAGACAAAGGCGCTTTATTACCGGTAAAGATGCTAAATAAACCACCTACAGCGTTATGAACAGATAAACCAAAATGGGTTGGAGACAGTGCCTCTTTACTTGCTACATCAGCAATTAATTTGCTTGTTTTGTGTAAATCCCCATGGCGAGATGAAAATACGCTAGGTACTGTTTTTTCATATGATTCACAGGCAGCAAGTGCGCAATGCAGCGTAATTTTAGCAAACGGACTAAGACGCCTGCGCTGCATAGCTGGCATTTGTTTCAATTCAGGAAGAGTTAACGTTTGGGTGTTTAAACTACGATTATTAGCAAACGCATACCAATCCTCGGTACTAGCTTTACCGTCGCCCCAAGCAACACATTTTTTTACAGCAAATTTCAACGTAACAATCCCTATTACAAAGGCGATGACAAAAAGAGGCTAGATTCTACAGCCCAGCATGCTCGGATTCAAGTAGAAGACACTAATCTTTGCCACGTTCGCTGGAAAAACCAGCATTTTCCACTATTTTCACTGAACATTGACGTATTTTATCATCTTCATGCCACACTACTAAGATGGCATTATCAATGATACCATTTTCCATGTCAGCTTTAGCTAATAGTTGATTCTTTTTCATTCCTGACTTATCTGAGCCGATAAACAAATTAGGGCCATTAATAAAATAAGCATTAGCAATATAATAATTAGCGGCATTGCCTACACTAGCGACGAAGCTAAGCGGCTTTATGGCTTCACAGTCATGAACATCAATCAGCATAGATTGCATTAAATCACTAGAGAAATAATCAGCACAACTGTATAAGCCAGTCCGCGAGGTTAATTCAAGACCATCTTTTGCCCTAAAAATTGTCAGTAAGGCAATCAATGTAAATGCATCCATCCTACGAACCGCTAAACCTGTTTCTTGTTTTACCTGCTGACGTAGTGCTTTTATACAGATTGACTTATCTAAACAGACTAATGAGTTTGCAAGTACGTTCATCATCTAAACCTTATACCTTTGCATCACTAACGCTGCATTATTTCCACCAAAACCAAAGTAATTAAGTAGCACCGTGTTTACCTGCGTAAAGTCTGGCTTTACATAAAACGGCCACATTAATTCTTTGCTATCGTGAGCATAACTTGCCACTGCGTAATTTTGTTGTTGCTGACATTGGTGGTACAAGGCTATTTCGATAACACCACACGCTCCCAAGGTGTGACCTGTAAAAGGCTTGAAAGCGATTAAAGGTGGTTGGTGCTGGTTAAAAACCCTTGTTAATGCGTTGCACTCTGCTTCATCGTTACCAAGCGTTGCTGTGCCATGTACCTTAACAACATCAATCTCACTAGCACTAATACCGGCATCGCTAAGGGCATCGGTGATCACTTGCGCAATATGACTGCCGTCTTCTTGCGTCATAGTTAAACTGTAAGTATCACAAGCAGAAGCACCACCTAACAACTTGAGCTGACACTGCTCAGCTGCGTTTTCAGATAGGTACAATGCAGCAAGGCCTTCTCCTAACACCAGACCGGAGCGCCCTTTAGCAAATGCGGCTAAGCCAGATTGACTAATCAAATCTAGCGACTTAAACCCTTCGACTGTTAAAGGATTATAAAACTCACAGCCAATGACTAGCGCATTGTCTATTTTACCTTGGGCAATTAAGCGTGTTGCGTATAAACATGCATTAGCGCTAGCGGTACAGGCCGTACTAAAAGTAAATTCTAAGTCATTGAGGCCATAACGCTGAACTAAAGCACGATTTATTTTATTGGTCGTAGAGAGCCAAAGTTCATCACTGGCACCAATATCAACTGCACTGATATCTAATGATGTTGAACCTAAAAACAAAGATGTGGCTTTAAGATCCTCTGCAGTTAATGAAAGTTTTGCAAACAGCGGTAATAACAATTGATCAAAGTAAGCTAAAATGTCGCCAAACTGACAATTGTCTATTTCATTTCTAAATGATTTAAACGCCACTACTTCACTTTCGTTAGTCTGTACTTTATTGCTTGTTTCAGTGCCTAGCGTTGCACACATCACTTCACTGGCATTTAAATAGACACTGCGTAAAGCCATTATTTTTTGCGCTCACTAACAATAAAATCAACAATAGTATCAATAGACTGCAAATGCTTACGAGTTTCTTTCGAGCCCTCAACTTTAATACCAAAATGTTGCTTTAGTACTAAAGATAATTGCAATGCGTCTAATGAGTCTAAATTTATGCGTGACTGACTACCAAATAAAGGCTCTGAGTCGATAATGTCTTCAGGGGCAAAATCATCTTCTTTGTCACACTCGGTAATAATCAGCTGCTTTAATTGTAATTTTAGCTCGGCTAATTCCATATCAAATTCCTCATTTTTTTATTAAATATCCATAGAGCGGCACTAAAGCATGACAATGAAAAACCCCAAAGTAATACACTATAATGCCAAAAACTGTGTGTCATTGTCTCGCCCATTATCAACCTTAAAATTTGTGCTGACCAATACATAGGCGAACCATTTGCCAGTGCTGCAAGATTGCTTGGCATGATCTCAAGCGGTACCATAAATCCACTCAATGCCGCTAGAATGATATTCACCCCTCCCCCAACAACAATAGCTTGCTCATAGCTTGATACTAAACTGGCTAAAAGTAATGCAAAGGAGATAGCCGCAACACTCAAACTGATTAATGCAATCACAGACAAGCTCAAGCTGTTTAGAGATAGTAGTGGCAAGTCTAAACAATACGGGATCACCAAACAGCCTATTAACGCTAATAAAACTGTTTGCACTAAGCTTACGAGTGTATAGGCACATGCTTTATTATAAAAGTAACGCGCCATGCTAATAGGGTAGGTTTTTAACCGCACTAATGTGCCATTATTTCGCTCGTTTATAAAAGTTAAAGAAACTGGTAATACAATAAAATACACGCCAAACACCCACCATGCAGGAATACTATTTAATGCTGAGTTGTGTAGCGCTTTTGCTGGCGTATCGGCAAGTAAATAATTGACATCAGATGCTGTGATTACTGCGTTTATTTGCTCATCAATAACAGCATCAGTGTTTAAATCACCAGTTTCGAGCATATATAAATAAAGTTTCAGTTGTGCCAAACACGCTTTCACTTTTTCTCGCAGTAATAAACGTGTTTGTGGGGCAAGATCATCACTTATAATAAGTTGTAACCGGCTTGTACCTTGGCGCATAAGGATTTGTTGATCAAACTGCTGATGGATAATCAACTGACTAACTTGCTCGGTTCTGCTTTTATTAACGCTAATAGTAAACCCTTGTGCTTGCAGTAACTTAGTAATAACCAAGCTGTGTTGGCTATTATTTTCACCCGCCACTGACAGTACCAAGTTTTCCTGTATACTTTGTTGTGACTGACTACTTGCCATGGTCATAATAACCATGAAGACGATGGGCATAAGCAATAATACCGCTAAACTGTGCAAATCATTAGCGATTAAGCGCGCTTCTTTTTTCAGTGTGTGAATTAACATGCCTGCTCCGAAAACAACGCCCGATAAAGCTGCTCAATTTGGTTATCAGAAAAATTAACAGACTTTATTTCATCACTGAGCTGACTTAAAGCGCTAAAAAGACTGCCAAGTAGCTTGGTGTCTGAAATAGTCAACTGATAGTGAGCCTCATTAACCACTGTTAATTGCTCTGTAAATAACGCTAACTGCATCTGAGATAAACGGTTTGTAGTAGTAAAGTTAAGCGTGAGTTGAGCATTGTTAATAGCTTGGTTGGCGACAACTTTACCGTCTTTTATAAACACTACATCGTCACATAATTGCGCCACTTCGTACAACAAGTGTGAGGTGTAAACCAAGGTTTTTCCTTGTTTTTTTAAATCCTGCAACAAACTAATAATGGCATCACGAGAGAGCGGATCGATTCCCACAGTCGGCTCATCTAAAAATATAATATCAGGTTGTTTGCTCAGTGCGATTGCGATATTTAAACGCCGTTTATAGCCACCTGAAAGTGTACTTGCTCGTTTATTAGTAACCGCTTGTAAATTGCAGGCAGCAATTGCGGATTCAATATACTGAGCATGTAAACGGCGATTTTTTTCACTTATTGCAACAAAAAAAGCAAGATTATCATACACAGTTAGCTCTTCATAAAAGGCAAAATCTTGTGGTACTAAAGCCACTTTTTTTGCTATTGCTTGTTTTAGGCTTAACTGTTGATAATGCGGGTACTCTATCCGTCCTGCAGCAGGGGCTAACAAGCCAGTCATTAACGAAATTAATGTCGATTTACCTGTGCCATTTGGGCCTAAAATAGCGGTGCATGTACCTTGTTTTAACTGCAATGAAACAGCATCAACCGTCAACCGTTCAGCCCCTTTGTAAGCAAAGCTAAGTTGTTGTAGTTCCAAGATGATAGGAGCTATTTTTGCCATAAGGTATCCTGCGCCATGATTACTGTCCTTGTTGTTATTTTTAATTATAAGCGTTGCGCAAGGTTAAACGCCTCGCCAATAGCCCGTTGTAAATCTAATTTTTCGGCTTTTAATGCACCACCAATATAGCTTACAGGAATAGTGAGTTCATCTAGCTGCTGATGATTACAAGGTAATACGGGTTCTTGCCCACTACAAATCACAACATGGTCGACCGCCAAAATCCGCTTTCTTTTTCGTACGCTGATATGTAACCCTTGTTGATCAATTTTAGTGTAATTTACCGCAGCTAACATCTTAACACCTTGATGTTTTAAATGTTCACGGTGGATCCAACCTGTGGTTTTCCCCAAGTCAGCCCCATGCTTTCGTAATTTTCGCTGTAATAAGTACACTTTAGGTGCTGTATCAGCACTGCCTGCTTTCGGCTGTTTATTTATCACACCACCGGGTGAACTCACCGTTAAATCAATGCCCCATTGATTCGAAAAAACCCGCGCAGATTGTTGCATACTGTGTCCAGATTGATTGCCAGTAATAAAACTAGCAACATCAAAACCTATGCCACCAGAGCCGACAATCGCCACATTGCCTTTAATCGGCACACTACCATCTAACACTGCTTGATAGCCGACCACTTTCGGGTCATCAATTCCCACAATATCAGGTGTATAGCCCTTCACCCCAGTAGCAACAACACAATGATCAAACTGAGCCAAGGTTGCAGTATCCGCTTGAGTATTCATGCAAACTTTCACATTAAGGCTCAATAAACGATTTTTAAAATACCGTAATGTTTCTTTAAACTCTTCTTTACCCGGAATATTTGCCGCTAATAAAAGTTGCCCACCAAGCTGGTTTCTTTGTTCAAACAAGCTCACTTTATGTCCTCGCTCAGCAGCATATATTGCGCAGGCCATGCCCGCAGCCCCACCGCCGATTATAGCTATCTGTTTACGGTGTGTTGCTTTAACTATCGGCATTAAGGTTTCATTACATGCGCGAGGATTAACAATGCATGAAGCGGGTAAATTAACAAAAATATTATCGAGGCAAGCCTGATTACAGGCTATACAGGTATTGATCTGTGCACTTTGGTTGTTATGTGCTTTGGCTACAAATTGGCTGTCAGCTAAAAATGGTCGCGCCATGGAAATAAAGTCAGCGTGTTCGTCCGCTAATAATTGCTCTGCGACTTCCGGGGTGTTGATACGATTACTGGTGATCACCGGCACCGAAACCGCCGCCTTTAAACGTTGGCTCAATGACGTAAATATCGCCCTAGGAACACTGGTTACAATAGTCGGCACGCGTGACTCATGCCAGCCTATGCCTGAGTTGAGCATATCGACTCCAGCATCCACAAGCGCATGTGCAAGCTGTAATACCTCAGAAAAAGTGCTGCCATCTGCAACTAAATCCAGTAATGATAACCTAAATACTAATAAAAATTCAGGGCCTACGGCTTGGCGAACCTGTTTTACAATTTCAATCGCAAAACGAATACGATTTTCATAACACCCACCCCACTCATCAATGCGCTTATTGGTCGCTTTAACAATAAACTGGTTAATTAAATAACCTTCTGAGCCCATAATCTCAACGCCATCATAGCCTGCTTGTTTAGCAAGTTTTGCACATTGCGCAAAATCATTAATTTGTTTTTCTATTTCAGCGGTGGTTAATTCTTTTGGCGTGTAAGGACTGATGGGTGCCTGAATGGCCGATGGCGCGACTTGCTGAGGCTGATAGCCATAACGACCGGCGTGGAGTATTTGCATGCATATTTTAGTTCCGTGTTGTTTTACGGCATCTGTTATGAGCTTATGCTGTGCCACCCCAGTTTGGCAATCAAGTACACTTCTATTTGGTGCCAGTATGCCTTCGGGATTCGGAGAAATTCCCCCTGTGATTATTAAACCGACCCCACCCTGTGCACGTTCACCGTAAAAAGCAGCGAGACGAGTAAAGCCATCTGGTAGCTCTTCTAAATTTGTATGCATAGACCCCATTACCACGCGGTTTTTCAGCGTAGTAAAAGCTAAATGATAAGGGGCAAATAATCGACTGAATGACATACAAACTACACAACTGTGGTACAAAACCGCGCTAGAGTAGCAAGCTTTGATAATGACTGCAAAAATAAGCTACTTATTTTTCTTCGTAGCAAATAAACAGTATATTTTACATACAGGAATTAAAATAAGGGCTTGTTGAATAGCTAAACCGGCATTATGATAAAACTCAGTTAACAGATAAAAACGTTTGTACCCTCTGTTTTTATTAATTTTATTTTACTCTACCAACAAGGAATGGTTATGTTTTCATTCAAGCCTTTAATAATTGGCTTAGCTTTAGCAAGCTTATCAAGCTCAGCATTTGCCCTAACAACAATAGAGCAGCGCGATTATGATCGTTTAGTTTCTGGTGATTTAACCGAAGTAAAAAAAGCCGCACAATCAATAGTCGCTAATAATACCAACAATGCTCAAGTGTTAGATGTACTAGCCGAATTTGTCGCACAAAACTATTTACATGCACCTGATTATCAACTCGATACCATTGCATGGGCGTGTCGCGCACTAGGTGAAACAGGTAACCCACGTTACCAAGAGTTACTCGCTAGCATTGTAAACAGTGATGCTCATAAAAAAGTTCGTAAATACGCGAAACGCTCACTAAAAAGCTTACCTTCTACTGATGCGAGCCAATACGTTGTTGGTAGTATTGATTTAAATAGCATACAAAAAGCGCCTGCTACAAACAATTCATCATTAACTGGTGATGATAAAGCAATGTTTGATATTGCTTCAGGAAATTTGATTGAAATCAAAATGCTCGCGCAAAAATACACCACAAGTGGTATTCCTTCGCAACAAGTTGGCGACACCCTGGCTGAATATTTTGCCCAAAACTACAAAACGGGGCAACAACATCAATACGATACACTCGCATGGATATGTAAAGGCTTAGCAACAGATAAAAACGGTCGCTATAAAGCCTTAATTGAAGATGCCGAAGAAAATAGTCCTATTCGTGCAGTGCGTAAGCATTGTCCTGACGAAATCGAAGGCAAAGGCCCTTACTATCAGGCAGGTACGGTTGACCTAATAGAAGTAGAAAAACAACTACAATAATACGGGGTCTGTAGACGTTATAGGTCAACAAACTTGATAACAACGCCGCATTTTAGCGGCGTTTTTTATTGTTCACTTTAATTTGAATCTCGCTATTTTGTCTAAACTCAAAGACAGCATCTTCAGGGGATGGCTGGCCAAACATCAAATTTGGGTTATTTGAAAAGCCAACAGGTTCTTTGGGTATCGAACTGCCAGCTAAGTCTAGCTCACCATTACCATTTAAATCCTGAAAAAATCGTACACAATAACTGCCTGCTTGCAGTGAAGTTGACTGCTCCAATGAGCTGGCTGAAACGACTACTTCTTGCGTGACTAGATTAGGTAACTCTTGCCAGCTTAAAGCCACATTACTGCAATCAAGAATTTGATAATGCACCGTGCCAGTGACCTGTTTAAATTTGGCAAATGAGAGCTTAAGTGTGTATTGCTCCTTCGCGACACCTTGACTCATCATTAAGCTGATGGCTAATAATCCAATGAATTTTTTCATGCCTATACGCTCCTTTCTATGGCTTGAGTACCTATATCTAGGTATAATAACGGACTTTTAGGAAGTTACAAAAGGTTAAAGGATGCGTAAAGTTCTCGTTATTCACTACTCACAAACGGGTCAACTCACTCAAATAGCAGACTCTATCGTCTCACCGATTCAAGGCGGTGAAGATATAATTGTCGACTATCTTAATTTAAAACCAAGTAAGCCTTATCCTTTCCCTTGGCCCTTTTTAACCTTTTTCCATATCTTTCCCGAATGCGTAAAAATGGTTCCGCAGCCAATGGATCTTATAGAGTCTGCCCATGATGACTACGACCTGGTTATTTTAACTTATCAAGTATGGTTTTTATCGCCTTCGTTACCTATATCTTCGTTTATGCAGTCTGAACAAGCGATTAAGCTACTCAACAACAAACCTGTTATTACTGTAATAGGTTGTCGCGGAATGTGGCTGAGTGCGCAAGAGAAAATGAAGCAACTACTGAGTAACGTAAACGCAAGGCTAATTGATAATGTTGTACTAAGTGATGAATGCGGCACCGGTTTTAGCTTTTTAGCCACACCACTTTGGATGTTTTCTGGGAAAAAGAAATCTGTATCTTGGGTGCCAGCAGCGGGTGTAGCAAAGCACGAAATAACCGCAGCAAGTCGTTTTGGCGTTGCTATCAAAAAAGCCTTATTAACCTTAGATCCGGGGCACACATTAGATAAACCCGTGCTTAAAGGGCTAGGCGCAGTCAAGGTGAACGAAAAGTTTATAGCTAGCGAACGTGTAGGCCAACATAGCTTTAAAATATGGAGTAAAATTTTAGCTACACTTGGCCCGATGCATTCAACGCGCCGAAGTTGTGGGCTATTGATCTATGTGTTATTTTTGCTGACCTTAATCATTACTGTTGTGCCAATAACAGCACTCATAAAAAAATTAATTGCCCCCTTAACTAGAAAAAGAATAGCCAAGCAAAAAGCCTATTTTGCTGAGCCATCTGGAGAGTAACCGTCCGTTATGGAAAATGCTGTATATATAAATAACTTGCACGCTGTCTTACCCAACAGACCTGTAAGCAATAAAGAAATGGAAGTCGTTTTAGGTGAGGTTGGCGGACAACGCTCCCGCGCAAAACCCGTTATATTACGAAGCAACCAAATAAAAACCAGATACTACGCCATTGACCCCGAAACTGGTGAATACAACTACACCAATGCGTCATTGGCTGCGGATGCAGTGCGTGGTTTGTTTAATCAGCAAGGCGCACAACTTGAACAACTTGATTGCTTAGTAGCAAGTACGTCAATGGCTGACCAAATCATGCCTAATCACGGTGTGATGGTTCATGGCGAGCTTAAAAACCCTAGCCTTGAGGTCATCTCAACCGCCGGTATTTGTTTATGCGGAATCACCGCACTTAAATACGCTTATTTAAATGTAAAAGCAGGCGAAAGCCAGCACAGTGCAGTGGTAGCCAGTGAGCTTGCTTCAAATGTCATGCATTCGCGTAATTTTAATGCTGAGAGCGAACATAAAGTTGCAATGCTAAACCAAAAGCCTGAAATCGCCTTTGAAAAAGATTTTTTACGTTGGATGCTTTCTGACGGTGCTGGTGCTGCATTATTAAGTAACAAAGCCAACGACCACGGCTTGTCTTTACGTATAGACTGGATTGATGTCACTTCGTATGCTGATCAACTCGAGGCATGCATGTACGCCGGTGCTGAAAAAGTTAACGGTAAGCTAAAAAGTTGGACACGTTTTGATTCACAAGAGCGCGAACAGCACTCTATTTTATCAGTAAAACAAGACGTAAAACTGTTAAATGAAAATATTGTAAAATACACTGTAGAAGACGCACTGAGCAAGATAGTTCAAAAGCGAGGCATTAAAGCCTGTGATTACGACTTTTTCCTGCCGCATTATTCTTCGGGTTACTTTCGTGAGCGATTATTCGATGGTCTTTGTAATATAGACTTCCAAATTCCGTACGATAAATGGTTCACAAATTTAACGAAAAAGGGCAATACTGGCTCTGCGTCTATCTTTATTATGCTTGATGAACTGTTTAAATCAGGTCAATTAGCTGATGGACAAACACTATTGTGTTATGTGCCTGAAAGCGGCCGTTTTTCTAGTGCTTTTATGCAGTTAACCGTGATTAACAAATAATGTGAGTCGCCTGTGAAAAAACATGATGTGCCACAAGACAACAGCAAAACCTATCAAGGTCAAAACAAACTTGTTTACGCCGTGGATGAGCGCGGCCATTACGAAGGCGTAAAATCATCGGGTTGGGAAGTGGAAAGTTTTGCTACCCAAATGGCTGTTGACGATTTAAACGAGCAAACCAACGAAGCCCTAGCACAAGCGCAACGCGGTGAAGTGTCGCCATTAGCTTATCATATGTTAGCTAGGCGCTTCGATATTCCCACACTCGCTGGTGCCAGCGGTTTTTTTCAATGGCAAATTAAACGTCATTTACGCCCAGCGGTGTTTGCAAAATTGTCTGATAACAAACTTAATCGCTACTGCGACACCTTAAAAATTAGCCGCGAAGCATTGCTGACTTTGCCCTCACAATAGATACTTTCATGCCTGATATTATTTTACCAATAAACCACCAGCAATCTTCGCATTGCGAAACTGGCGTAGTTGCTACGCTATTACAGAGCAAAGGCATAAACATGAGCGAGCCTATGGCATTTGGGCTTGCATCGGCGCTTACTTTTGCTTATTTACCTTTTGTTAAAATTAGTGGTATGCCATTAATCGCCTACCGCATGCCACCGAAAACCATCATCAAAAAGATATGTAAAAAGTTAAATATAGAATTAGAAAGCCGCAAGTTTTCAAATCCTGAAGCAGGTATGCAAGCACTTGATAAGGAGCTTGTAAAAGGCAATTTAGTGGGTCTGCAAAGCTCAGTTTATTGGTTACCCTACTTCCCTGAGGATATGCGTTTTCACTTTAATGCCCATAATTTGGTGGTGTATGGTAAAACCGAGCAAGGTGATTACTTGATCAGCGATCCAGTTTTTGAGAACCCTGTTACTTGCGCATACGAGGATTTAAAAAATGCCCGCTTTGCCAAAGGTGCATTAGCTGCAAAAGGCTTAATGTATGTGATTCGATCAGCGCCAAGGCAATGTGACTTAGCCCAAACAATAAAGCCTGCAATAAAAAAAACCGCTAAGATGATGAATGGCTTAGTGCTACCTTACTTTGGCCTGAAAGGCATTCGCCATATGGCAAAACAAATACGTCAGCTTGATAAAAAGCCTATTAAATACACTCGTTTGTATTTAGCGCATATTGTACGGATGCAAGAAGAAATTGGCACTGGTGGTGCCGGTTTTAGATTTATGTATGCCAGCTTTTTAGAGCAAGCCAGCGAGAAAACCAACACCCCTGCATTTAAAGAATGTGCTGAGTCTGCAACCTACGTTGGTGACTTATGGCGTGAGTTTGCAATGTTAGCGGTAAAATACTGTAAAAAGCGTAGCGATATCAGTTTAAACGAAATAGCAAATAAGTTAGAACAAGTTGCAGATCAGGAGGCTAAATTAAGTAAGTTGCTATTAAACGCTGCAGCTTAAAAGTCTTATCTTCAGAACGAAAAAAGTCACCCAAGGTGACTTTTTCATACTCACTGTTCATTCATTAGCCAATTATTGAATAGTCTTGCAGTAACGGTTTTGCTGTTTTTCCAACAAAGTCGCTGATTGATAAAGCATTGATAAGTTCTACACCTTCTACTTGTTGCTCATCGCTCAGTGGCACATACGGTAATCTAAATACTGGGTTTACCGCGCCTGTCATCATCATTGCGGTGTTTATTGCAATCGGGTTTGGCTCGCAGAAAAGCCAGTTCATTAAAGGTTGTAATGAGGTATTTAAGGCATCATTTTTAGTATCCATTAACTGGCGGAACAGCCCAGGTATAAGGTTAGATGTCACCGATATTACACCGTGCGCTTTATGTGTGTGGCGTGCATCGTGCGCTTCGTCATCGTTACCTGACCAACACGCAATCCCCTGCTGCTCGTAATGGGCAATACGCTCGTTACCACCACATTCTTTTATACCAATTAAATTAGGGTGTTTTGCTAATGGCTCAATAATATCTGGGGTTAAATCTTGCCCTGTGCGCCCTGCTACGTTGTAAATAAACGCAGGGCCAATATCGAGTACACGTTTAAAGTGCTCGTTAACACCGGCAATAGAGGTGCGGCCATAATATGGGTTAATTTGCAGCGCGGCGTGCATACCGCTTGCAAAGCCGTACTTAGTGGCCTTAATCGCTTCGCGGGTATTATTGCTACCTGTATTCCCTACAATTAACAGCTTATCGCCATATTTATTAGCACTGTGCGCGATAAGCATTAAATGCTCTTCCCAGTTCATTAGCTGGCCTTCGCCGGTTGTACCACCAACCACGATGCCATCTACACCCGCTGCAATTTGTATTTCAACGAGTTCATCGTACTTTGCTAAATCTATATCACCATTGGCTAAGTATGGGGTTTTAATGGCGGTAATTAAGCTTGCTTGTTTAATTTGTTCTAGGGTGCGCATAAAAATTCATTATTTATAAAACTTGCGCTATTTGTAACATACTTGCACGCATTTTTGCAGGCCTAAGCGAATAATAAACGTAAAATGGCTTGTGTTATTTAGTTTGATAATACAAAATACAAACACTGTACATTTAAACAGTGTTTGTATTTTTAACTTTAAGCGAGCCATTATGCGTTTATCTGACTACTTAACCACACATTTTTATAACACTAATGAGCTTTGCCATGCTTTAAATATTGATGCCGATCAACTAGATACATGGCAGCAGCAAAGTATTTTTCCTAAACCAAGTTATTGTATAAAAAGCCAGTTAAGTTGCAGCTCGTACTCTGGTTTGTATGAATGTGAAGAATACGATGACTATTACCCGCGCGGCTGCGTGAACTGGGGGCAAGGGCTAATAAAACAAAAAATTGAATCCTCTAGTAATGCTTTTAATTACTTTGCACAGCAGTACACGGCAAGCCTGAGTAAACTTGCCCAGCAAGGCTTTAGTTTTAATGAAGAATTATTTGGCTGCGAAATAGATGAGCATTTACAGCAAGTGTGGCAACAGTTTTTATGCAGTAAATATGGCGTACTGACACAGAACTGTTTAATTGATGAAATAGTATGTGTTGATATAGGCCGCCTACTGGTTGACGATATAACCGAATTGCGCACTAAAGGAAGTTTAAATCAACAAGAGCGCACCCAGCTTCACCCCGCGATGAAATTACTTAATAAAGCGTTAGGCCACGGCGCCGAACATGAAAAGCAGCACACACTGCGTGCCCGTTACATAGATGCACTTATTTTAAAGTACGATTTATCTATTAAATAAAAAACAGCAGTGGTTTTAATACGAGGTGGGTATTTAAAAGATTAGGTAACGCAAATGGCGGTGTATGATTACGCCGCCACTGTATTTAAATATATAAACAATGACTTAGCTTATTCTAACCGATAGATTTGTACACATCTATGTTACTGCTGGTCACTAAACCCGTTACTTGCGTACCAAAGGCTTTGAAATGTGGCTCATTTTTATGCGCTTCAAAATGCTCATTAGAAGCCCACTGCTCACTGACTAAATAAGTCGTGTGATCATCATCATTTTTAACCGATAACTCGTAACGCAGGCAACCTACTTCTTGGCGTGAATACTTTTGCAGGTTTTCGAGCGCGGTCAATACGACGTCGGCATCGATATTTTTGCTCACTATAGTGGCAATTACCGTTAACATACGCAATCCTTTTTAAAAAAATAAAGGTGCAGCTTTACTGCACCAACTATCATATTGCATTTGTGGTTATTGGTCCCACTGTGGCGCAAAATCAGGCGTTGCTTGGCGGTCGCCACAATCAAGGCTGTCTATACGGGCAATGTCCTCAGCATCTAACTTAACATGGTCGTTAAAGTTATCTTCTAAGTTTTTACGCTTAGTTGATGATGGTATGGTAGTCATACCGTTGGCATTAATCCATGCTATAACCACTTGCGCAGGTGATGCATCATGCTTATTTGCAATATCTATAATGGTTTGATCTTTGAGCACTTTACCAACTACAAATGGCATATACGCTGTAACATGAATGTCGTGCTGATCACAAAAAGCGCGTAATTTTGTATTGGTTAAATAAGGATGCACTTCAACTTGGTTAGTAAATATTTCACGAGAGTCGAGTGTCTGCATTGCTTCGTTTAAGTTGGCAATAGTAAAGTTTGAAACACCAATGTGTTTTGTTAAACCAAGCTGTTTAGCTTTTAAAAGCTCCGTTAAATACTCACTCATAGGCTCATCATTTGAAGGCGCCGGCCAATGAATAAGTAATAAATCAACAGAGTCTACTTGTAACTTTTCTAGTGACTTTTCAACGCTGGCAATAAAGTCAGTTTTGTTAAGCTTGTTGTTCCACACTTTGGTGGTTAAAAATATTTCGCTGCGCGGAATATTGCTGTCTTTTATGGCTTGCCCTACTTGCTCTTCATTACCATAAATTTGCGCAGTATCAATATGACGAAATCCTACTTCTAACGCCATTTTTACTGAATTGTAGGCGGTGTCGCCCTCTAAACGGAATGTTCCCATGCCTAAATCTGGCATTTCAATTACACGTTGTGTCATGGCTCTATCCTTATAAAATAATCGGTTAAAAAACAAGCTCTGTAGCTTTACGAAATACACCTTTTACTTCTATTGTGTTGTCATTTGAAAATCAATGACCTCAATATAGGTAATGAGGCCATTAATTTAAGTTTCAACCTTAACAAAAGATACTTTATGCTTGCTGAATTTCACGTCTATCAAGCATGCCGCTGTAACGGGTTGCAATTAATGCTAATGCGGAAATTACTGCGCCAATCCAAGCGGTATCTTTAACTGACATGCCCTCTACTACGCTGCCACCAATAATTGAGCCCAGCGCAATACCAATATTAAACGCCGCTATGTTTAAGCCCGAAGCGACATCTACTGCATTAGGAGCATGCTTTTGCGCCTGTTTTACGACATAAAGCTGTAAGCCCGGTACGTTACCAAACGCAAAGGCACCCCATACTAAAATAGTCAGTACGGCCGCCACTTTTGATTCCATCGTAAAGGTAAATGCCAATAAAATAATTGTTAACGCGCTAAATATAATACTCAGTGCGCTAATTGGGCCGCGTTTATCAGCCAGATTTCCGCCCCAAATATTACCAATGGCTACCGATACACCGTAAACCAGCATGATTAAGCCAATCGCTGAAGAAGCAAAACCTGTTTGTTGCTCTAATATAGGTGCTAAGTAAGTAAACGCAGTGAACGTGCCGCCGTAACCTAAAATTGTCATTAAATATACGAGTAATAAGCGCGGCTTAACAATAACCTGAAGCTGTTCTTTAAACGTTGCAGGAATAGACTGTTTTAAGTTTTTTGGCACTAAAATAGCGCTGCCAATTAACGCGATTAGACCCAGTACCGACACCACTAAAAACGTTGCACGCCAGCTAAATTGCTGGCCAATCCAAGTACCCAATGGCACACCCGTCACCAGCGCCACAGTAAGTCCGGTAAACATGATGGCAATAGCGCTGGCTTCTTTATCTTTACTCACCAAGCTTGTGGCAATCATAGAGCCAATTGAGAAAAACACCCCGTGCGCTAAGCCTGTTAAAATACGCGCTAGTATTAATGTTTCGTAACTGGGCGCTTGCCATGCAAGTAAGTTACCTACCACAAATAAGCCCATTAAGCTTATGAGTACAATTTTACGGTTCCAACGCCCGGTTAGTGCAGTCAGTACCGGTGCACCAATGGCAACCCCAACTGCATATAAACTAACTAGCAAACCCGCTGAAGGTAGGCTTACACCTAAATCGTTTGCAATAGTTGGCACTAATCCCACTATTACAAACTCGGTTGTTCCTATTGCAAATGCGCTCAAGGTGAGCGCCCACAAAGCCAATGGCATAATTAAATCCTCATTATTAGTTAAGATCTACAGTTTGACTAAAAATGTGTTTGCAAAAAACAGCATTAGTGACAAAATACTTTTGTAATTAATGCAAAGGTAAGGTGCTCACGTTTGGCTCAACATGCAAAGACCGAAGACTTAGAAATGTTTTTAACGGTAGTAGATAGCGGCAGTTTCTCGGCAGCTGCTAATTTACTTGATCAGCAAGTAGCCAAAGTGTCGCGGGCTGTGTCTCGCCTTGAAAACACATTGCAATGTACGCTGTTAAATAGAACTACTCGCCGATTAGAGCTAACCGAAGAGGGCCACACCTTTATTAAGTATGCCCGTGATGGCTTGAACACCTTACGAACCGGTGAAGAAGCCATAAAGCTTTTAAAACAAGCCCCCAGTGGAAAATTACGTATTGATGCCGCAAGCCCTTTTGTACTTCACCAATTGGTGCCTTTAATTGCTGAATTTAATCAGCAATACCCTCACATCACGCTTGATATAACTTCCCACGACAGCATTATTGACTTGCTCGAACATAAAACAGACTTAGCAATTCGTATAGGTGAATTAAAAGACTCTAACCTACATGCTAAAAAGCTCGGCGTAAGTAAATTACATTTAGTTGCAAGCCCTAGTTACCTTAAACATACACCGGCTATTTCGCGAACCAGCGACTTAAAGCAACATAGACTCATTGGCTTTACCGACTCGCCTAAATTAAATAACTGGCCGCTAAAATCGCCCACAACTTTAAATTTTGGTTTAACTGCCAGTAGTGGCGAAACGGTACGCCAGCTATGTTTGGCAAATCAAGGCGTGGCGCTGCTTTCGCACTTTATGATTGGTGATGATTTAAAGTCAGGCAAGCTAATAGAAATACTGCCAGGGTGTATCAGCACACCAAACAACCGCGAAATTGTGCAAGCGGTGTATTACAAAAACAGTGCTGTATCGTCGCGTATAATGGCTTTTCTAGACTTTATAAAACCACTGCTCAGATTATAAGTGACGTTTTTAAGCCCAAGGGCAGTATAACTAACACCCTTAATAAACAGGAATAAAATGGACTCGTTAACACAGGTAGTTTTAGGTAGCGCAGTAGGTTACGCCGTATTAGGCAATAAAATTGGCCGTAAAGCCGCTTTATGGGGTGCTGCTTTAGGTACCTTACCCGACTTAGATGTTTTTATTCCTTATGGCGGGCCTGTAGAGGCGTTTACTTATCATCGCGGTTTTAGCCATTCGTTTATAGTGCATTTATTGATTAGCCCCCTTATTGTTTGGCTTATTTTAAAAATACACACCGGTATGCAAATGCATAAAACACGCTGGTTTTGGCTGGTGTTTTTATGTTTATCAACTCATGCATTACTTGATAGCTTTACAGTATATGGCACACAATTATTGTGGCCTCTAACCGAGTACCCTTTTGCTATTTCAAACATGTTTATAGTCGATCCGCTTTATACACTCCCCTTAATATTTGGTGTAGCGTGTACATTATTACCAAAAATAACGAGTATGTGTGCCTATAAAATCAACACGACAATGCTTGGTCTTAGCTGTATATATTTATGTAGCTCACTTATTTTAAAAGTAATTATTGACGATAAAGCCACTGCTGCTCTTTCTGACAGGCAAATACAAGTAAGCAACTATATAAGTACTCCTGCGCCACTCACCACCTTGTTATGGCGTATTGTGGTTATGTCTGATGATCAATACTACGTAGGTTACGCGTCATTATTTGATGAACCAAACGACGTAACATTCAATGCCTATAACACTGACCCCTTATTAATAAATGAGATTAGCGATGAGTGGGGAATTAAACGCTTACAGTGGTTTACTAAAGGCTTTTACAGCATACGCCAGCAGCAAAGCAATATAATACTCTCTGATTTACGTATGGGCATGGAGTGCAATTATGTATTTAACTTTGTTGTGGGAGAAAAAACCGACTTAGGTGTAAGTGTCGGTGACTTTGAAAAAATAAGCCAGCGCTCTAATTTAAGCCGTGTAAGTAAAGTATGGGATAGAATTTGGAACCCAGATATTAATCTAGCGCCACCTTTAGCAAACAAAAGCTGTGCTAAAGCGCAATGAGTACATTAAAAAAGGGCAGCAAAGTGATAATACTAACCTACCCTTTTAATATTAATTTTGATGCTCGTATTGGCCTCTATAAACCTCAAACACTTTTAGCACTGTGTGCTGCTCTTTATTAAGGTTATCAAACCAATCATCAAATAACTCGTCATTATCTTGCTCACTCAGTGCCATATATTGTGCTAAAAGCTCAATAATGTCGTTGTGTGTGCAGTCTATAGGGTTAATTTGCTCTGATAAGGCAGTGTGATCGCGCTCTCTTAGGGTTTCCATCACCCCTTGGTCTATTTGTTCTTGTTGTGCTGCGTCGCTCATAGCTTACCTCTAAACCGTAAAATTTTCTTGTTAACACTTTTTATATAGTTATAACAGCCTAAAAACTAATAGCCAGTATTTTTGGTTTAAGTGGTTATTTTTTGAATTGTTTGCGTAATTAGCCAACAAAAACCCACGTAAATGAGAGTAAAAATCATTTGCATGATTGCCGTGAACGCGATAACCTATAGTTATATTATCACATAACAACTTAAGACGTATTATGAAACCTAATATTCATCCCGATTACAATATGGTTGCTTTTCACGATACCGCTGCCGATAGCTACTTTATTATTGGCTCTACCATCAAAACAGACCGCACTATTGAGCTTGAAGGGAAAACATATCCGTACGTGCCTATAGATGTGTCTAGTGATTCACACCCTTTTTATACAGGTAAACAAAAAACTGTGGCAAGCGATGGCCGAGTCGCGCAATTTAATCGCCGCTTTAAAAACTTATCGACTACCAAAAAAGGTGAGTAATGAAAGTATTAAGCTCGCTTAAAAGCGCTAAGCAACGACCTGGTTGTCAAATAGTAAAGCGCAAAGGACGTGTTTTTGTAATATGTAAAGACAATCCACGTTTAAAAGCAGTTCAAGGAATGAAGAAAAAGTAACGCTAATTCCGTGAAGTATACGGGTAAACGATACAGGTTTACCCGTATTTTTTATTTAACAACCACAGAAAACTCGGGCTGGGCCTGAATCACTTTTTTAACCGTACACGTATTAACCGCAGCAATAAGTGCTTTTTTATATTTTTGAGGAAAGCCATCTGGTAAATTAATTTCGATAGAAAATAATTTTTTACCCTCTTCATCTATGCTCTCGTTATTTTGCGTAAGGGTCATCCCCTCAGTAGAGATTTCTCGTTGTTCACAAAATTTACGCGCATAAAAACCAGCACATAGCACCATGCTTACTAAAAAGTAATCAAACGGTTCTGGGTGTTCGGCACCTCCACCCGCATTAATACTTTGATCGCTTATTACTTCAAGACTGCCAAACTTTGCACGCTGTTTTTGGCCGTCTAACAATGACACTGAAATTTCCATTACTACTCCTTAATTACCAAACAGTAAGTCAAAAAAGCCAGGAGGCTCATGTAACTCATGATACTTCTTACGTAAATCATCAATATTTTTAAGCGCTGGCTTTGCCGAATTCAGTCCCCGCTCGTTTGCTAACTTTTTCGCTAGTCTTGCTTGCTCAATGACCTTATCAAGCCCCTGTAGAGACATTTTTGGCTTTTTATGAAAGGTCGCCCTTTTGCTGCTTTCAATTAAGGTAATAAATTTATCGATAGCCGTATTAAAGCCTTCTATATCGACTGCTTGAACTGCATTTTTATAAGCAAGACCCGTATTTTTCATATTAACTTCGAGGTCAATTTCTTGCTCAGAATAGGCCCCGTTACTAAATAAAAAAGTAAAAATTAAAACTAAAAACTTCATAGTAAAACCCATTTATAAACACCGCGTAAGTGTATCAAGTTTACGTCATAAAGTAACTTAGGGCGCATAGAAGGCTTAATAACTGTAAAGGGGCTTTACAAAACATGTGATTAACAAATATGGCTAACAAGAGTTGTAATTAAATGGTGAACAAAAGTTAAAACCACTATAAACAGAACTCAAAATAGGGACGGTAAGCCGCATTTTTTAAAAATTATTTCACATAAAAACCCTGCCTTAACAGTCACGTACCCATAAAAACAACACTAAAAACAATTTCAAAAAACAAAACAAACCCTGTAAAAACAACGGCTAAGTAAATTATTTTCATTAAATTAACATAGTATTTGAGCTTATTTTATTGTGATTTCAGCTGAAATTAGTTGTTCCTATATGCATCCATGTTAATTGTTAATGTGCAATGTAAATAATAAATAAACAGCTCGTAGTAATTAATACGCATTGCACAAGAGCTGTAGTTTAATCACAAATAATCATCTAGGGAATATCAATGAAAACGTTCAATATAGTCTCTCACAGTATTAAAGCTGCACTTTGTCTCTCAACTGCAGGTTTAGCATTTTCATCACTCGCTGCAGAAGATGATGAAAAGAAATTAGAAAGAATAGAAGTAACTGGTTCAAAAATCAGCCGTGTAGGTGCAATAGCCCCCGCCCCAGTTACCGTTATCTCTGGCGAAGATCTTATAAACACCGGCGCCGTTAATATTGGTGAAGCCTTAAATAAATTACCCGCATTGGGGAATACCTACTCACTAGCAAACTCTGGTAGATTCATTGGTACTGCTGGTTTAAATATTCTTGATTTACGTAACATGGGCACAGACCGTACCTTAGTACTTGTCAATGGTAAGCGCCATGTATCTAGTTCAGCAGGCTCGCAATCAGTAGATACGAATACCATACCTAGTGTTTGGGTTGAGCGTGTAGAAATAGTTACCGGTGGCGCATCGGCCGTATATGGTGCAGATGCAGTAACCGGGGTTGTTAACTTTATTTTAAAAGATAATATTGAAGGTTTGAATGTAAGTGTAACGAAAGGCGTTTCTGATCTTAGTGACTATAACAATGAAAAAGCGACTTTTTCATACGGTAAAAACTTTGATAATGGTCGCGGTAACGCAGCATTTGCAGTTGAGTACTCTGGCCAAGATTCATTAAATGCGCTTGATCACCCTTGGACAGACGGTTCTTACTCTAATTTACGTAACCCTGCTCAAACTGAAGCTAATAAAGATGACCCAAACTTTCCTGATAAAATTTACACACCGAATGCAGGCTACTACGCAATTAACAATGCAGGTGTATTTAGCTTAGGTAATGGCTATGTAAATACGTTTAACCCTGATGGCTCTCATCGTGATATTTATATTGGTGATAACGTTGATGGTTTACTATGTGCCGATTGTGACTCGTTTAACCTTGCACAATTTGATGAAATACAACCTGAATTTGAAAGGTACAATATCAATTTCAAAGTAAACTATGACGTAACAGAAGACTTAAATGCTTATTTTGAAGCAAAATATGTTAACAGTGAAGGTGAAAGTATTGGCCAACCAGCGTTCTTCTTTGGCGATCCGAGAAATACAATCAGTATAGATAACCCCTACTTAGATGACAGCGTCAGAACATTAATGGAAGAAGCAAATGATGGTGAAGGCGTTGACTCTATTAATGTGTTAAGAATGATGACAGATTTAGGGCGTCGCATCGAAAATAACATCCGTGAAACCACACGCTTTGTAGCGGGTTTAAAAGGAACCGTTTTAGAAGATTGGGATTTAGATGCATCAGTGGTTCGTGGTAAAACTGAGCTTGAGCGTGTAAATGGCGCTAATATGATCTTAGATAACTATTCTTACGCGCTTGATGCAATTGAAGATGACAATGGCAATATTGTATGTCGTAGTGAAGCGGCACGTGCCGACGGCTGTGTGCCAGTTAATATTATGGGTTTTGGTGCACCTAGCCAAGAAGCCATTGATTATATTAATACAGTATCAACCGGTACTTCTGAAATTACACAAACGGTTGTATCAGCTTCACTAGCAAATGGTGCGCTTTTTGAAGTACCTGCAGGCTACGTCGGGATGGCATTTGGTGTTGAATACCGTAAAGAAGAAAGTGAAACAATAGAACCTGATAACGCTGAGGGGACTTTCTTCAATGCGTTAGGTGAGGATAAGGGCGAATTTGATGTAAATGAAGTTTTTGCTGAAGCCACGATTCCTTTAGTCTCTGACCTTCCTTTTGTTCAAGATTTAGTACTGGATGCAGCTGTACGTTACGCTGATTACAGCACTATTGGTGATGCAACAAGCTGGAAGCTTGGCTTAGATTGGACTGTTAATGACCAATTACGCTTGCGATTAACACAGTCAGAAGCACTAAGAGCGCCTAATATTGGTGAAATTTTTGGCGCACCTAGCCAAACTTTCTATAACGTAGATGATCCTTGTTTAGCCGATAACTTAGATGATTTACAAAATAGCGACACACGCCGTGCTAACTGTGCTGCACTTGGTGTACCCGTTGGCTTTGAATCAGACTACGATTCGCAAACACTTGAAGGCTTACAAAGCGGTAACCGTGACGTTAAAGGTGAAGAGTCAACAAGTACAACAATAGGTATAGTGTACCAGCCTGATTTCATAGAAAATGCAGTATTAACGGTAGATTACTGGAAAATAGAGCTAGAAGATGCGATTTCTACAATTGCATCTCAAGAAATTCTAGATCGCTGTGTTGATAGTACTTCAGGCATTTCAAATCAATATTGTGATTTAATCACACGTGATGCTAACAGTGAAATTACGCTAATTCAAAACTCAGTTTTAAACGTATCAGGCCAAGAAGCTTCTGGTATTGATTTTGAACTGGCTTATGACTTTGATGCCCTTGAAGGTAGCTTTGCAACCCGCTTAATTGGTACTTACTTAATTGAGCGTAAAGAGTTCCCATTTCAAGATGAACCAGAGGAGTTCATTGAATATTCGGGTACAACTGGCGAAGCACAGTGGCAAGCTAACATTAATATAGAGTACAGCTATGAGCGTTTCTACACCTCTTTAAGCACTCGCTATATTGAAGAAGTTAGCTTATATACTGAGCAAGAGCTTGAAGATAACCCTAATCCTAATAGCTTAATGAACTTTGGTACTTATATCATTTCAGATATAACAGTAGGTTATAACTTTGATAATGGCATGGGTGTTAAATTAGGCGTAGATAACGTATTTAACAGAGAGCTTCCATACGGTACACGCGGTACAGGAAGTGGTAGTGCAAGTTACGATAATATTGGCCGTTTTGGCTACGTAAATTTATCATACGACTTTTAATTTTTAACTCTCCCTAGAAAGACCCTTAATTGGGTCTTTTTATTTTTTAGATGAAATTTACTCAATTTATAGTTTTAAGTGGCTAATAACTGCTTCATTATGTTCTTTTTTTAAGAACCTGCACGGTAAATGAGTTACATAAAAAACACATATAAGCGCAAGCATTAACCAACTATTAGGTTAATAAGCTAATCACTAAAGACCACTAAAATATCTACAAAGTTAAATTAAACTCAAAAAACAAACTCAAAAGAAGATTAGATGTAAACCAAGTAAAAAATAAATAAACACACCAAAAACCCGCTCTAACTCATAACAAAACAACACAAAATAATAACAAGCAACTATTTCACCAAACGCAACAAACTTCAACTTTAAACAATTTAATAAAGAGTTAACTTACTGAAAAAGAATAAATTACGACGCTTCTATTCATAGTTTCCACATGCAATAATCGCCAGCCCTATAACAAAAGTTATAGGGCTTTGGCTAAATGCACACTGTATTTAGTTAAAATTTAATGTATCAAATTATTATAAAATCTCCTTTGGGAAACACATGAAACGTCATAATTTACTTTCTACTAGCATTAAATGTGCATTAATTACTGCTGCTGCAACAGCGAGTAATTCTGTGCTTGCACAAGATGAGCAAGCGACAAAAATTGAACGTGTTGAAGTAACGGGTTCGCGTATTTTACGTGAAGGCGCTATTGCACCAGCTCCTGTAACAGTCATAAGTGGCGAGCAATTAATTAATACTGGCGCTGTAAACATTGGTGAAGCGCTAAATAACTTACCAGCACTTGGCAATACGTATTCAATGGCTAACTCAGGCCGCTTTATTGGTACTGCTGGTTTAAATATTCTTGATTTACGCAACATGGGTACCGACCGTACCTTAGTACTTGTAAACGGTAAGCGCCATGTATCTAGTTCAGCCGGCTCTCAAGCTGTTGATACAAACACAATCCCAAGCGTATGGGTTGAGCGCGTAGAAATCATCACTGGTGGTGCATCAGCTGTGTACGGTGCTGATGCGGTGACAGGTGTTGTAAACTTTATATTAAAAGACAACATTGAAGGCATGGACTTTAGTGTTACCCGTGGTTTTGCCGACTTAAATAGCTACAACAACGAAAAAGCCACTTTTTCGTACGGTTCTAACTTTGATAATGCCCGCGGTAATGCTGCATTTGCTATTGAGTACTCAGGTCAGGATTCATTAAACGCACTTGACCACCCTTGGACTAGCACATCTTTTGCGAATTTACGTAACCAAGCTCAAACGGAAGCAAACAAAGATAGTGCTGATTTTCCTGATAAAATATTAACACCTAATGCAGGTTACTACGCGATTAACAACGCGGGCGTTTACGCTCTTGAAGATGGCTATACTAATAGCTTTAATCCTGATAGCAGCGCACGTGACCTATATATTGGCAATAATGTAGATGGCCTTTCATGTGCAAATTGTGACTTTTTCAATTTAGGTCAATTTGAAGAAATACAACCTGAGTTTGAGCGTTACAATGTAAACTTTAAAGTTAACTACGATGTGACCGACGACTTAAACGTCTACTTTGATGCAAAATACGTGAACAGCCAAGGCGAAAGCATCGGCCAACCAGCGTTTTTCTTTTTTGATAGCGACAACAGTATCAAAATTGACAACCCGTACTTAGACCCAGCTATCAAAGCACGTATGCAAGAGGAAGGCGTTGATTCAATCATGGTTAACCGCATGATGAGTGATCTTGGTCGCCGTGTTGAAAACAATACCCGTGAAACAACCCGCTTTGTTACAGGCCTAAAAGGGGCTGTGTTTGAAGATTGGGAATTAGATACTTCACTTGTTTACGGTCAAACAGATCTTGAGCGCGAAAACGGCGCTAACATGATTTTAGCCAACTACTTTAATGCCCTTGATGCCGTTGAAGATACCGATGGCAACATAGTATGTCGCAGCGCTGCAGCACAAGCTGATGGTTGTGTACCGGTAAACATTATGGGTTTTGGCGCGCCATCTCAACAAGCAATTGATTACATAAATACAGTATCAGTAGGCACATCAACTATTAAGCAAACCGTGGTTTCGGGCTCACTTGCTAATGGCGCTATTTTTGAATTACCAGCAGGTTATGTAGGTGTTGCATTTGGTGCTGAATACCGTAAAGAAGAAAGCGAAACAAAAGAGCCAGATAACGCAGAAGGTACGTTCTTTAACGCATTAGGCGAAGATAAAGGCTCGTTTAATGTGCGTGAAGTATTTTTTGAAGCGACTATGCCTATTTTAACTGACTTACCACTTATTCAAGATTTAGTACTTGATACCGCAGTACGTCATGCTGATTACAGTACAATTGGCGAAGCAACTAGCTGGAAACTGGGCCTTGATTGGACTGTAAACGATGAGCTACGTGTACGTGTAACGCAATCTGAAGCCCTTCGTGCGCCAAACATCAGTGAAGTCTTTGGTGCAGCAAGCCAAACTTTCTACAATGTAGATGACCCGTGTCGCGCTGAAAATTTAGGTGACTTATCGAATGCTGCAACTCGCTCTGCAAACTGTGCAGCGTTAGGTGTAGCGAGTGACTTTAACTCAGATTATGACTCTGCATCATTAGATGGTTTAAGCAGTGGTAACCGTGATGTAAAAGGTGAAGAGTCTACAAGTACAACGGTTGGTATTGTTTATCAACCGATGTTTTTAGAAAACGCTGTGCTGACAATTGATTACTGGGAAATTGATCTAAAAGACGCCATTGACACAATTGAGGCGCAAGACATTCTTGATCGCTGTGTAGATAGCACGACAGGCATAGACAACCAATACTGTAATTTAATTACACGTAACGCCAGTGGTGAGATTTCATTAATTCAAAACTCAGTACTTAACGTAGCTGGTCAAAAGGCGTCTGGTGTTGATTTTGAATTAGGCTATGACTTTGATGCCCTTGAAGGGAGCTTTAAAACCCGTTTAGTCGGTACTTACCTTATTGAGCGTAAAGACTACCCGTTCCAAGATGATCCTAGTTCTTACATTGAGTACGCGGGTACAACTGGCGAAGCTAAATGGCAAACTAACCTATCAGTTAGCTATGCCATGGATAACTTTTACTCAACCGTTGAAACTCGCTTTATCAGCGAAGTTGATTTATACACAAATGTTGAGCTCGCCAGCAACCCTAACCCAAGTAACCAAATGTCTTACGGTAAATACTTTATTACCGATATGACAGTGGGTTACAGCTTCGATAATGGTTTAGGCGTAAAAGTAGGTGTTGATAACCTATTCAATCGTAAGCTTCCGTACGGCACTCGTGGTACAGGTGCTGGCTCTGCAAGTTACGATAACATTGGCCGCTTTGGCTACATTAACTTAAGCTACAGCTTGTAATTAGAAACAACGTTTATTAAATATGTTAAAGGCTCGCACTGCGAGCCTTTTTATACCAATGGGCTTAATTAAGTGTGCTTTTTGCAAATGGGCGTTGCTACTCTTTATTTAATATTACTTAACCATACACTTTGATACGGCTCAAGCTCTATGGTGAGTTGATCTTCGCTTATTGTTTCATCAGCCACTAAATCAAACCATTGCTGGGTGTTAATTAAATTTAAATCTGCAAGGGTAAGTACTTGTGGTTTATCACTTATGTTATAAACGCAAAATATACTTTGGCGCCTATCTATACTTTGCCGCCAAAAACCAAATAACCCCCCCGCTAGATGCAGCGTAAATTGCGTGGCATTTGGATGAAATGCACTTTGTTTTTTACGAATACCTAATAAGTGCTTAATACCATTAAACACTTTATGATGATGGCTATATTTATCACCTAAAGCCGATAATAACTTTGACTCTTGCCAACGGTGTCGGTTAATTGCACGGTTATGCTGGGAATTTTCAAAGCGTTCGTAATCGTTTGTAGTGCCAAGCAAACTATGAATATAAAGCCCAGGTATCCCTTCAAGGGCAAACATAATGGCGTGTGCACACATAAACCGCTCAAGGCCAAACTTATCTTGCCCATTGTGCGTACCTTGTAATGCATCAAAAAGTGCAATGTTTAGTTCATACGGTGTGTGTGTACCATCGTTGCTGGTGCGCATTGATACACGCCCACCAAATTGCATTGACGTACTCACCAATGATGCCACTTCGCTAGGCTGTAACAAGCCTTCTATTGGTCTAAGCCCTATGCCATCGTGCGAGGCAATAAAATTAAAATAGGTGGTGCCATTTTGTGCAGGCGGCATACTCATCATCCAATGCTTAATGGCTGTGCTATCGCCACTGAGTAAGGTATGCAGTAATAAAGGCGGTAAGGCAAAATTATAAATGCTATGGGCTTCGTTAGCATTACCAAAATATGAAAGGTTTTCTTGGTTTGGTATGTTTGTTTCGGTAATTATGACAACACTTGGCTCAGTATGCTCTATAAGCGTGCGTATGAGCCTAACGGCTTCGTGGGTCTGGGGTAAATTAATACAGTTTGTATTGAGCTGTTTCCATAAAAACGCAACCGCATCTAGCCTAAACAAACGTACGCCATTATCTAAATAGTGGCGAATAATGCGTATAAACTCTTTTAAAACTTCAGGGTTACCAAAATCAAAATCAACTTGGTCATGACTAAATGTACACCATACATGTTTTTCGCCGCTTGGTGTAGTTACCGTATTTAATAGCGGTGACGTACGTGGGCGAACTACGTTACTTAAATCATCGGTTAAACTTGCTGTTTTAAAGTAATCTTTACCTGGGTCTACATCGTTTAAAAAGTTTTCAAACCATACACTTCGGCTAGAGCAGTGGTTAATTACTAAATCTGCCATTAGTTTTACATCTTTGGCAATATTTCTTATGTCTTGCCAATCCCCTAACGACTCATTGACTTGTACGTAGTTCATTACCGCAAACCCCTCATCAGAGCTATACGGGTAAAACGGCAATATATGCAAAGCGTTGAGCTGCATATCGCACTGCTCTTTTATAAATCGGTGCAAGGTTTTTAGGGGGGCTTCAAGTGGTTTTGCAACGGCTTGTTCTGCCTCATCATGCTTAATAATAGAATCGCCATAGGCTATTAAAACGATATCTTGCTCATCCCACCGGTTAGTATGGGGCGTAGGGTCGCGCAGCGGGCTGTCGCCTAAAATTATAGTAATAAGCTGCTCAGCCAGCTCTGTAATACTCAATGGCAGCTCAACATCTTTATAAATGATGTGCAGATGTTGCTCTACCCGCTGTAAAAATAATTCACTTACTGTATTCACACGCGCCCCTTATTATTGTTTTATTTATTCACTAAATTCTTTATTATCCAGATCTACCGCTTCTTTTAAGCGCTCAAACACATCAGGCATGGCCGATACAACTCGGTTCCAACTTGGCACAAATGGCGCTTCCATCGGGTTATCTAAAAAGTGCTGGCCTGCTTCCATAACATTTTTGGCGAACATTTCTACGGCTTTTTCTTCTTGGTGCACATCTAGGTTTAACCCGTTCATTATTGCATCGTTGTGGTAGGTTTCTATAAAGTCTAAACCAATACGATAATACGTTGCTTTTAAAGACCGAATAGTTTCACTGGTAAATGTAACCCCTTGAGTAGCTAACTTTCTAAACAACGCCTTTGTTATGTCTATCGACATTTTTGATAATCCAGCATTTTGATCATTAAGAGAAAGCTCCTGATGCTTATGGTCGTAGTTATCTGCAATATCCACTTGGCATAAGCGATTATGCGAATAATTGCGATACATTTCACTTAACACGCCAATTTCTAGGCCCCAATCACTCGGGATACGAATATCGTTTAGCACATCACGTCTAAACGAAAACTCCCCCGCTAATGGGTATCTAAAGGTATCCATGTACTCAAGGTAGTCGGTATTGCCTAAAATAGTTTTGAATGAGCGTAATAACGGCGTTACCAATAAGCGCGACACACGGCCATTAATTTTGCCGTTTGCAGTACGCGGGTAAAAGCCTTTACAAAATTCGTAATTAAAACGAGGATGTGCAACAGGGTATATTAAACGTGCTAACAGCCCTCTATCGTAAGTTAAAATATCGCAATCGTGCAGTGCTATCGACTCCACCTCTGAGGTAGCTAATTTATAACCCATGCAATACCACACGTTTCTACCTTTTCCAAGCTCACGCGGTGCAACGCCTAGCGCCTGTAATTCTTTATCGAGCGCTTGTAAGCGTGGGCCATCATTCCATAAGACTTTGTGATTTTGATTCAGCTCTTTAAAAAAGCCCAAAGCATGGCGATACTGTGACTCATCTGCCCTGTCTAAACCTATGGTAATTTGTGATAAATAGGGTACATCTCTAAGTTCTTTTACAATATTCTGTAACGCTGGGCCTTCAAGCTCGCTAAATAACGAAGGGAGTATTAACCCCATAGGCCGTTGCTTGCTAAAACCAATTAGCTCTTCTTCTAGCGCTTCTACCGGTCTATCGGCAATGTTATGTAAAGTTGTAATAATGCCATTTTGATAAAAATCAGCCATGTGATTTCTGCTCCTCAATAGTATTTAAAATGCTGCTAATACAAGGCAATGTGGTTATTTCTTCAATCCAACCCTGTGGAGCGGGAGATTGTGAATAACGCGCCTTGTTGTGAGATAACTTAACCGGCTTTTTACTGCTTGGGTTATGGATAATAATCGCGATATCAGCTTGCTCTAGCATCTGCTTATCGTTGTCACTATCACCGAGTGCAATTACCGTGAGAGGCTTTCTAAAATGTTGTGAAATTTGTTTAACTAACCACTGCTGTGCAGCGCTTTTATCGGTGTTTTTAGCAATATGTATAAAGCGCCCGCCTATTTTTATTTCGTAGCCAAGTGCTTTAACATCGTTTACAAACGAATTTAGTAATTCATCGCTTCCATGCCAATAAAGTGGGTCTGAAAACTCGCGTGTTTGAGCGCGCCTTGCCTGCGCTTCATTAAGCCCTGTGAGGGATGATATTTGCTCGCTCGATAAGTCACTAAATAATTTATAGTTTGCTTTGTATTCACTACTTAACGAGTTTAAATCGCTTAATAAGTCAGACAGCGGTGTTGCAAATGCATAACACCAATACGCCCCTACTTGCTTGCAGCCAATGGGTTTAAGCTCAAAATAATCTACGGGTAAATAAGCCGCCGCGCCATTTTCAACAATAAAAGGCTGTTGAATATTAAGCTCGTTTTTAAGTTCAACCACTTCGCAAAAAGTTTTACTAGTATTAAACACCACAGGAATGTGGGCGGCTTGCAAATCTTGCAGCAAGCCACTGATATTTTTAGTGTTGTAATCGCCATGATCGAGCAGTGTGCCATCTAAATCGGTAAATATAATAGGTTGCAGAGTATCATCGCTGGTCAAATGCATAGCACTAATATCGCGATTACTATCAAGCTCGATAAGGGCGTTTGCTTTAGCGCTTAAGGTGTTTAAATTTTCGCGAGTGATACGCTCAAAGTGTGAAATAAAGTGCAGCAGTTGATCATCACTCATGGTGCCATCGCCCTCGCCTTTAGCGGCAATAAGCTTTTGCTCTTGTTCTTGGCGCCACTTAAATACATCTTCAAAGCTCGGCGCTTTGAGCATCACTGTGTAATCTATTTTACTAAACACACTTTTGTATTCATTTGCTAGGCAACTGTTTACACAGCGTCGCCACACACCTTCTTTATCGTGCTGTGTTTCAAGCTCGTTTATAGGCTCACTTAAAGAAAATAACGGTTGTGGCTCACTGCCAACACACCAACCTTCTAAAATAATAATATCGATGGGCTTATCATTACATTGCCATGTTTGCTCGGGACTGCAGTCATCACAATGCTTATCAAATTTAGGCAAAGGTACGCCAACCTCTTTTGCAAGTAACCGGCTTATGGTGGTATTCATTAATCCTACATCGTGGGTGCCAGGCACACCTCGGGTGGCAAATAATGGGTGTACGTCTCTAGCGAGACCTTGGCGGTGAGATTTGGATAAGTAAAAATCGTCAATAGAAAGCGCGACACTGGTAAAGGGGGTATTGTTACTAAACCAAGTAACTAAAAAATCCGCAAGGGTGGTTTTTCCTGAGCCTTGGCAGCCATTTATTGCGACAAATATAGGGGTATTATTTTTTTTGGATTCTAGAATATCGTGTGCAAGCGGGATAAAAAATTGCTCGCTAAGGTACTGATACTTTAAAGGCAATTGGTGCTTTGCTAAAAATGGGGTTATATCCACAATACTGGCCTCTGACATAGTCACTCCTTATAGTATGAAGTAACAAATGCAGGTACTAGACCACTATTATTTTTATAATATTTTTAATAACTTACAATAATAGCGCAATTAATATGCGCTATTTTGGTGCGTAAATTTTACATACAGTGCAAAATTAATCAGTTTCTGGCTCGGCTTTTGGCAATACTAGATTAAGTACAATACCTAAAATGGCGCACAAGCTAACCCCTTCTAAGCTAAATTGGCTACCACCAATGTGCATCCCGCCAATCCCGCATACTAATATAAGTGCCACAATACTTAAATTACGGGGTGCAGTTAAATCATCACCCGATTTAACCAATGTATTTAAGCCCACTACCGCAATTGAGCCAAACAACAAAATCATGATGCCGCCCATTACAGGTACAGGAATAGTTTGTAAACCTGCGCCCATTTTTGCTACAAATGCCAGCACAATCGCAATAATGGCAGTCCACATCATCACTTTAGGATTAAAGTTTTTGGTCAGCATAACTGCGCCTGTCACTTCTGAGTAGGTTGTATTAGGCGGCCCGCCAAACATTGACGCTGCTGCAGTGGCTAAACCATCACCAAATAAAGTGCGATGTAAGCCTGGTTTTTTTAAAAAATCTTTATTGGTTACTTGGCTAATAGCCATCATATCGCCAATGTGCTCAATAGCAGGGGCAATAGCTACAGGTACCATAAATAATATGGCTTGCCATTTAAATTCTGGCCATGTGAAGTTTGGTACAGCCAACCAGCTCGCTTCATTTACGCTGCTAAATTCCACCACACCCATTACAAGCGACAAAGCATAGCCCGATATAACACCTGCTAATATAGGTATAAGCTTATATACACCTTTGCCCCACACAGCAAAAATAAGTGTTACAACAAGAGAAAACAGCGAAATAATAATGGCTTTATCGTAAGCGATGAGTTCAATACTGCCATCGCCACTTTTACCCATTGCCATATTTACCGCAACCGGCGCAAGTGCTAAACCAATCACCATAATAACGGGGCCAACCACCACTGGTGGCAAAATTTTATGAAGTGTTGCCACCCCTTTAAATTTAACCAACAATGCCAACAACATATAAGCGCCACCTGCAGCCATTAAGCCCCCCATGGTGGCTGGTACGCCCCACATTTGTACTGAGGCAATAATAGGCGCAATAAACGCAAACGATGATGCTAAAAATATAGGCACTTTGCCTTTCGTCACTACCTGAAATAGTAAAGTCCCTACACCCGCCGTAAACAAAGCGACACTGGGGTCAAGCCCCGTTAATAAAGGTACTAACACTAACGCACCAAATGCTACAAACAGCATTTGAGCGCCAGTTAAAATAGTTTTTACAGAAAAAGTGGCGTTATTTTGCACTGAATACTCCTAAACCGTACCAAATATTTTGTCGCCTGCATCACCAAGACCTGGGATAATATAACCTTTATCGTTTAAGTGACTATCCACTGAGGCGGTAAATATTTCAATATCTGGATGAGCTTCTAAAGTTTTTTCTACGCCTTCTGGCGCAGCTACAAGTACAATGACTTTAATGTCTTTACAGCCTGCTTTTTTAAGCATATCAATTGTTGCAATCATAGAGCCGCCAGTGGCAAGCATAGGGTCTATAACTAAGCTTAAACGTTCATCAATATTGCCTACTAACTTTTCAAAGTAAGGCACTGGCTCAAGTGTTTCTTCGTTACGCTCAAGGCCCACAACACTTACTTTAGCCGCTGGTAATAACTGCATAACGCCATCCATCATGCCAAGACCAGCGCGTAAAATGGGCACTACCGTAATTTTTTTACCCTTAATGTGCTCTACTTTTAATTTATTGCCGTCCCAGCCAGTAATTTCGTTATCTTCTAGCGGTAGGTTTTTCGTTGCTTCGTAAGTTAATAACGTACCTACCTCAGAGCATAATTCACGAAAGCTTTTAGTACTTATACCGTGAGCGCGCATTAAGCCTAATTTGTGTTGAACTAGAGGGTGTGAAATTACGTGAATTGACATGATAAAAACCTACTGATACAAGAATTAGCGGTATTTTATATTAAAAAAGGTCATTTGACCTGCAATTTTAAATAAGTTTTCATAGATCGTGCCAAAATGTATTGATTTGCTTGATATTTATGCAAGTCATCAACCCACCGTGTTTATAAGTTGTTATTTGCTAACGTTGTGTTTACTTGCGCCATCATATAACTATTTATTTTAAAATGCGTTGGGCTCCACCCTGCTAAAAAGCGATAGAAATCAGCCCATGTTATTGACCATAACTCTTGCCATTGAGCTATTACATCGTCAGCTATTATGGTTGGCTGATAAACTTTAAGTGCATTTTTAAACTGCGAAAAATAATAAGCTAAATGCGTATCAGCATACTTATGTAACTGCTCTTCGTTAAAGCAACTCGTCATAAAGTACATTACATCTGTAACACCAACGCCTGCGCCTACATATTGAAAGTCATAAGCGAGTATTTCGCTTTGCTCACTTGCAGCAAAATTGGCAAGTTTAGCATCGCCATGTATAAGGGTTTTAAAGTGAGATGCTTGCAGCGTTTTATCTATTTTAAATGCCGCATTTTTAATATCGGACTTTTCATCTAACGTTTCATCAAGCTTTTTATACTCATCAGGGCGTGTGCTTAAATGCCAATAATTCCCTTGTTGCCATAAACCTGTTGCAGGCTTATTTAAATTAAACGCATGAAAGTGTGCTAACCAAGTGAGTATTGCCTTTATGTGAAGAGAGGTTGCTTGAGCAAAACCATGTTTGGTAAAGTTTTTAAATACCAGCGCATAATCATCGCCGCTATTAATTGCACTTACACATTCAATACTTTTTGCTTTATTAGGTAAAAACGGGCTGTAACGCTTATAAAAGTTGTATTCAACGCAATAAGATTGCTGCTTTCTTTTTAATGCAAATTCGCTTTGCTTAATTTTAGGATGGTTTATGTGGCTTGGTATTTTAATCGCTTTGATAACACATGGCTCGGCATCAAGCGTGCACTCAACAATACTGCCACACCCGCTCCAAAGCGATGTTAGCGTATCGCCGATTTCAATGTGTTTAAAATGAGGCTGTAAAAGAGGAAGATAAAATGCCATGGTAATATTAAGTAATTAAATTTTTTGTAGTTTAACATTAGTGGGCGTTTTTAATAAAACGATTGCATCTATGAGCCTCCTTTCTTTTTTAGCGTGACACCCACCTTAATTTCTAAATTACAAAAAGTTAAAGTTCACTAATGAATTTATGTTTTTAACTGTCCAAAAATAATTTGAGTTTTAAAATAGAGATATTACTAAATAAGGCTCAAATGCCAGCCCCAAAAATTTCTACATTATGTAGTTGGAGTGCTCAAAAAGTGATTAGGCTCTAAGCGAATAACTTTGCGCAGTTACTGATATTCGCTCGCCGCTTTCGGTTTAAGTTTTCGCAATACCCTTCTTGTGAGGCTGGCCTGCCCACTGCACCATGAAATACGCGCGTAAATTGTGTGGTGAGTTTTAACCAGTTTTCTGATGATATTTTAAGCCTTTCTAGCAAAGGAAGGGTCATATTATCTATATGCCCGTGCTTACCCTCTCGCATTACTCGCCCTGTTAGCTCAACGAGTTCAAGGTACGATTTGAGCTCAAACGGCAGCCCTTTAGGCATTACTTGACGTGGCATGCCAGCAAAGCGAAGTAGTTGTTTTGGCTGCTTGCCTTCTTTTGCGCATATTAAGCGTACTTGAGCGCTGGTATGGTCTGACTTTTCTGGCGTGTTAGCCATCTTGGCTCTAATGGGGTTTAAATCTACATAGGCCATACACGCTGCAAGTGCTGCTTCATCAAGAAGTGCTTGAGATTTGAATCTACCTTCCCAGAAACGCCCTGTGCAGTTATCTTCTTTATTTGCTCTACGCGCTATATTTTCATTTAATAGGCGCATAAACCAGCTAATACTTGCTAAACGTTCTCGGTATTGTTTTACCGTTTGATTGAAAAAGATGAGTTCAACTTTACTTAGCTTCTCGCCTTGTATGTATTTTTGCGTAAGTACAGTGCCTTTACAGAGCTTATGCCAGCGAATAACAATCGCTTTATCATTCAGCCTATTTGCTTTTTTATCATCAACATACAACACTAAGTGCGTGTGGTTACTCATAACGGCATAAGCACACACATCAATACAAAATATCTTGGCTAATTCACCCAGCTTATCTTCAACCCAGCCTCGTCGATGCTCGTAAGATTGACCAGTGAAATGGTCTTCACCACATAAAAATGCACGACGAACACACCGTGAAATACAGTGATAGTATTTTGTATCAACCAAACTTACTTGACGCTTTCTTGCGATTGCCATAAGACACCCTGCTTGTTTTTTGCACTAAATAAAAGCTAGCCTCTAATTGCGTTAAGTGCAAAATTTAAGATGAGTGTCTTGTTTATTTCTTCGTTAGCTAATTTAGCAATTAAAGAGCAAAAACCAACTGTTTATTGTCCTTTTGAACAACTTACTAGCAATTTTCACATCGTTCTTTGAAATTCTCTTGGCTCTTCGCCAAAAGATAGCATTTTCACTGCAATAACCTTATTATCTTTGTATATTGCATGCAACCTAGCTTCAGAGAAGGCCTTAAAAATAATGGTCTCTTTATCAAGAAGCTCGATTTCATAGCCTGGTTCATCCAAATATTGATAATAAAGTTTATCATTTTTTAGAACAATTTTGCGCTCACCGTATGTGCCTATAATTTTATTAATATCACTCTGGTTTGGCTGGTATTGGTTAGATTTTGCTTTAACCAAAGGATAGACCCATTCGTGCAAGTGTAAGTTACTACTCTTACTATTGATTAGGGTATTTAGCACCTCAGCATAAGCCACGTTAAGTGCATTATCGCTGCTCGTTTCTATATGTGGTTTTACACCTTTTCTTTCCCAATTATCTTTAGTTCGTGGGTCAACAGGTCGTGTAGATGGTAAAGTAAGTATATAATCGTTATTTACTATTTCTGCACTTCTACCATGAGCAGCGCCAGCAGTTACCTCTCCAACAATGGTTGCTCTAGTTAAATTTTTCATAGCATAACTGAAACTTTCTGCTGCCGATGCAGAATTACTGCTGGTCAGAATATACAGGGGAGTATCTTTGAACCTAGGGCCAGGCACATATGGTGACGTCCAATCTTGCGTTTGCGTTAACACACCGTTTGCACGTTGTTCAAAGGTTGATAAGAGGACGGTATCTAAGTCAAAGAAGTAACTTGCTAAAGAAGTCACCATAAATGGGCTACCACCAAAATTTTTTCTCAAATCAATAATGATGCCATCCGAATGCTGTAAAAATTTCATCGCATTTTCAAGCGTTTCACCACCTAAATGACTATCAGAGAAGACTCTTATGTCAAGGTAGCCAATATTTCCATCAAGCATTTCAACTTTTTTAAAACCATAGTTATCTGACGGAGTCTCCATGGCTCGACTATCCGAAAACGCTTTAGTTTGTGCTGATGAACGGTATGTTTTCAGCTCATTTACCCATTTGGGGTCATAAACGACAGAGAGGTGTTTATCATTAGCAATTTTTTTTAATTCTAAAGTCATAAAATCAGCTATATCTTCAGCTGATTCTAGGCGGCTGCAATCAGAGAGAAATAGCTTGGAGCGCATTAACTTAGATAGCTTTGTTGCCGTATCTTGAATTACGTAGTTATCTTCAAGTTGCTTAGCAATAATTTGTGACACATCACGACAATCTGCCGCCGCAACTGAATTACATAAAACTAATGAGCCAATAGCGAGAGGTTTTAGTATTTTATTATTCATATTCTTCCTGAAATTTTATTATTGTTTTTTAATAACGTCCAAACACACCAAAAGGGGTTAAAAGATTTTCTACATGTTAAATTAAATTGCTAACGCTTACCTAAGCGGCAATTTATAATGGGCTAAAATATTGAGCGCAGCGACAATAACCCATTATTAATTGTCCGAGCGAGTTTACGAGCCTTAATGCACTTGTTAAGTGCGTTTCTCAAAATCTACTTTCTAAAACGAGCATCATTGGCGGCATTATATGACGAATGATTATACTCTTAGAGCTTTCTAAATCTAGGCAGTATTCAGTTGCGTAACCTTCACCCATAGAATCTGATATTGAAAGACGACTGACAACCTCGTTTGAAGTTAACCCAAGTAACTCTACCGGTTGAGTTTTCTTACCGTTAGCGAAAGTAAGGTAACAGTTTTGGCGTTCTAACTTGCAAACAGATAAACTGAGCGACGGGTAAGAATTAGGGGACAAAGAAATTTCACAGGGTGAAACTTGATAAAGGGTTCCACAACTCAAGTATAAATACACATATTGAGTGGAAATATTAGGCGCAGAGTCCTCCTTCCATGCAGAATCTATTTCTTTGTCCCTGCAATGGCCACACCTTTTGACTCACAACCAACCAAACGCTGAATATCCACAAGCACCTAACACTAAGCTAAGGGGCAAAAACACAGTGCGAGAATAGCGAAGCCGCACTTTGTTTTTTGTCCCAGCAGCCCGCGCAGCGGGATGCGACTTAAGCGTTTTGTTAGAAGCCATTCGCTCATATATCCTCTTCTGTTTTTTTAAGCTTTACCCCATCGACAATTATTGTCCATTCCCCATTTGATAGTGTTGGTGGCTGAGAGACATTAAACGTGGTGGTAAAAAAACTAAGCCCTACAATGAAGTCATCGCCAATAAATTCTTGTAGAGGTCCACTGATAGAGGTCTTTCCACCTCTTTGCAAGCGCTGGTATGAAACTGTTCCATCTTCCAAAATAAGCAGGTACATCTCTTTACTTTTCCACTCGCCGGCATAGACTAATTTGTCATCCGGTAACGGTTTGCTACACCCAGCAAGTAGTAGTAAAAACACTAGAGAGAATAGTTTTTTCATATTTCCTCGTTAGTAAAATGCCTTTTGGCTTCTAACAATTTTATCAAAGGACACTTTCCTCTTTTCATGAGCAATGGGCGTCCCCATAGTTACTTTATAATATTAGTAACAAAACCTGTAACACTTTGCCAGCTTTAAATTTTATGCCCGACTGTTAATTAAATAATGTGTAAAAAAAGGAAAACTTCCTCATTTCATGACTCAGTAGGAAAACACAAAAGTTGTATAAAAATACTGTTAATAAAGATTTAAAATCATATGCTTTGATTACTGCCTATATCCATTTCAATACTGCGGGTATCAATCCACTTCCTATAAAAGGTGCCGACGGGGTTATTAGCCCTTTTTCAAGATTGTAAGTGCCTCTTTTAAACCTCTGCACATACATACTCGCTTACAAACCAATACCGCTATCTATCTCTACTTTAAAAAACACATAAAAAAGCCCCGCTTGGTTTTAAACAAACGAGGCTCCACACTAATTTTTTAACCATGAATAAAAGCGCCGATACTGCGGGCGCTTAGCATCATTGAATGTAACTTTATTGATTAACTACACTTTTAAGTGGGTTAACTGGCTGTGCGTTGTCATCTAGTAAGTTCATATCAAAGTCGAACTCATCTACACGAATCGCTTTTTCACGCTTTTTGTTGTAATCAACTAATTGCGCGTGCTCAGCCGCGGTAATTACGTTTGCCGCTAGTGCATTGTCAAGCGTAATAGCAAAACGTGTACCTGGCTTAATTGTTTTAGCGCGCAGTGCTTTTTTAACTTTAGCCAGCTCACCAAGTGATGCCATTTTAGCTTTGTAAGCTTGCTCATTAATGTAATGACCATCGCCTTCAACTGGTTTAACTAAATGCGTAATTTGCGCTTTAAATGCAGTATCAAGCTGCGCTTGTTTAGCTAATTCGCGAATTAAGTCATCGCTAATTTTTGGCATTTTGGTTGAGTAGTTCATTGTTACAAAACGAATAAACTTACGAGTACCACTTGCAGGGAAGTTATCTAAAAACTTATGCAGTGCTTCTTCAGCGCTTTGCAGTGCAAAACGAGTTGCGTAATGGAAGTAAGGTGCTGCTTGCTCACGCTCGCTGCTCGCTACTTTTTGCTCGTAATACTTGATTGATGCCATTGCCGCATATAAAAAGCTCATTACATCGCCTAAACGTGCTGAAAGCATTTCGGCTTGTTTTAATTTACCACCAAGTACAAGTAACGAGAAGTCTGCATACACTGCCAATTTTGCAGATAGTTTATGTATGGCTTTTTCGTATTCACGTACTTCTGGTAGCGCTGAGTTTGCGCTTGCAGTAAATGGTAAAACGCCTAAACGGAACGCACGTAAGCTGTTTGCAGTGCTGTAACCAATTGTTTTACGTAAAATGCCGTTAAATTCTGCATCAGCGCCTTTATCTTCACTATGGATTGATTCAACCATAGATTGTAAATATGGGTGACAACGCATAACACCTTGACCAAAAATCATCAGGTTACGAGTAAGAATGTTCGCGCCTTCTACTGTAATTGCAATAGGCTGTGCAACATAACCGCTTGCAAGGGTATTTTGCGGGCCATTTTGGATTGCTTTACCTGCTTGAATATCCATTGCAGAATCTAGCACGTCGCGACCAAGCTCTGTCATGTGGTATTTAGCTATTGCTGTAACAACTGATGGTTTTAAGCCCATGCCTAGGCCTTCAGTTGTAAGCACACGCATTGCTTCTTGAAGGTATGTTTTACCTGCAATGTCGGCTAACTTTTCTTGAATACCTTCAAATTGACCAATGGCTAAACCAAACTGCTCACGTACTGCTGCGTATTCAGATGCAGATTTAAATGCCACTTGTGATGTACTTACACCAAGTGCAGGTAGTGAAATACCACGGCCAGCACCTAAACAGCTCACCAGCATTTGCCAACCGCGACCGATGTTTTTCTGGCCGCCAATAATAAAGTCCATTGGCACAAATACTTTGTTGCCGCGTGTAGTACCATTATAAAAACGAATACCCATTGGGTCATGGCGGTTGCCAAGCTCTACACCTGGGTGATCTTTTGGAATAAGCGCACAGGTAATACCTAGATTTTCTTTGCCGCCAAGTAGGCCCTCTGGGTCAACTACTTTAAACGCTAAACCAAGTACTGTAGCAATTGGTGCCAGTGTGATGTAACGCTTGTCCCATGTAATTTCAAGGCCAAGTACTTCTTCGCCGTTGTACATGCCTTTGGTTACAGTACCAATATCTGGAATACCGCCTGCATCAGAGCCCGCCTCTGGGCTAGTTAGCGCAAAACAGGGAATGTCTCTGCCGTTCGCTAAGCGCGGTAAGTAATGTGCTTGTTGCTCTTGCGTACCAAAGTGCAGTAATAATTCACCCGGGCCTAAAGAGTTAGGAACCATAACGGTCACTGCTACTGCAGAGCTTTTTGTTGCAATGGTTGCCACAATAGTTGAGTTTGCATAAGGGCTAAACTCTAAACCACCAAATGATTTAGGAATGATAAGCGAGAAAAAACGCTCTTTTTTCAAAAATTCTAATATGTCATCTGGTAAGTGAATACCGTTTTGAATAACTGAATCATCAATCATGCCTAGTAGCTCTTGTACTGGGCCATCTAAAAATGCTTGCTCGTCTGCAGTTAGGGTAGCAGCCGGCACGTCGCGTAGTGCACTAAAATCTGGCTTACCTTGATAGATAGAGCCCTCTAACCACACATCACCCGCGTCTAGCGCTTCTTGTTCAGTGATTGAAATACTTGGTAATACTTTTTTTAATTTTGTACGTAAACTCATGATTGAACTCATCCGACCAGATAAATAATACCTACATTACGTCATAAAAATCGGTTTAGATCAATTACTCTATTCAATTAATTAACAGTTTTTTCAATTTATTTTCTTTACGGTGACGTAAACTGTTGAAACTAAAAGGCTTACACTTGTGCGCTGAAATACATTTTTTAGCCGCAGTTATGCCTAAAAACACCAAATTTTATTTAGCCATAAAAAAACGCAGCCACTTGGGCTGCGTTTTTAAATTAAACTAGAGAGAGTTAACTGCTTATTTGCACTATGTGTTTGCCTGTAAAGCCACCCGCTATTTGATTGTTTAAAGCAGCACTTACAGACTCTGCAGTAAAATCAACCGCAGTTATTGCTGGTGTTTTAATATCGCCCGAAAGCGCGCCTTCAAGTAACAAATTGCCCATAAAACTTAAACGCTGTTGCGCACATAAACTGTTTGCAAGCCATGCACCACCAATTGAAACCACGCTAATATTAGGTGCTCGGCGGTACATTAAATTTTGATCAAAATGAGGCAATGGGTTTAAACACGCAATACGACCGCAAAAGCGCATTAATTCTATATTTCGCAGCGTTGATGCACCGCCCATTGTATCAATTACAGCATCAAAACCTTGTGGACCAAGCTCACGGCGAATTTTGTCGCACAACTTTTTATCGTTGTAGTCAAAAACAGTATCGGCTCCTAGCTTCTTAACCAATTTGTGATTACGTTTAGATGCAGTAGCAAATACATCAGCGCCACGTTGCTTGGCATATTGAATGGCAAACTGACCTACCGCGCCAGAGCCACCTTCAATTAATACTGTATCACCTTCGGCAATTGCAATTTTATCTAAGCTGATAAGTGCTGCCATACCCGCGCAAGGTAATGTTGCCGCTTGCGCAGGACTGAGCTCATTGGGCACAACCGATACAGCAAAATTAGGTACTTTAGTGTACTCACTCAATACCCCTTGCTCGCCAATATTGGCATGCCACATTACTCGCTCACCCACATTGGGGAACACGCCTTTGTTAGCTTTAACCACCACACCTACAGCATCAAGGCCTAGTATGTGTGGGTATTGCCAGTTACAAAAGCCTGTTTTAGCAAAATGCGCATCCGCAGGGTTAAGGCCCACGTATTCCACCTTTACCAACAATTCGTTGTTGACGCAATCAGGTACATCCACTTCAACATCGTGTAAGCAAATTTGCTCATCGGGTTGAGGAAGTACAATTGCCCGCATTGTTTGCGGAATATCGTATCTATCTGACAGTTCAGTATTGCTCATTCAATTAACTCTACTTATTTTGCGCTGTTAAGTGCATAGCTCCATTGGCCATTAAATGCTTGATAAGCTTTAACTTTCGCAAGCAAAGCTGTAATAGTTGTATCAACCGCATTTTCTTGGGCTATTAAAACATCCTGACGCGCATCTAACAACTCTAAGTACGGTATTTGTCCTTCTTCGTACATGGCTTGTGCTTGTAAAAACGCTTTATTAGCAAAGTCAAAACGCTCATCTGCAAACGTTTTTTGTTGCTGTTGGTTGACCAACATTTGCAGTGAAAGTTCACTTTCAGTCACCGCACTTAATACTATTTGCTGATAGTCGCTGTAAGCAGCTTCACTTAAAAACTGCTGTGCGTCGCGCTGAGCAAGTAGAGCTGGATAACTTAATATTGACCACTGTAACTGTGGCGCAACTTGCCATTGTTGGTCAGTATTTTTTAATCCTGTGCTGTCTATGCTCACCACGCCTGCAAAGGCCGATAAGCTAATGTCTGGCAGTAGCGCTTTGCTTGCAGCTACGCTCAAGCTATTAGCTTGACTAAAATCATAAAGTGCGCGGCTTATATCAGGGCGAAGCGCAATAGCTTCATTGGCATTTTTAAGCGCTACGCTAAAGTCGTGTTCAAGTATGTTTTGCTCATCGTTTATAGCTAGATCTTTGGTTAATTTACCACTCAGCACGGCCAGTGCCGATAAATCACTGTATTTAGCATACTCTATAGCAGGCATTAGGGCTTCTTGCTGCCTAAGCTGTGCCATAGTGCGGTTTAAATCAAGCTCGTTAGCAACGCCTTCGTCTACACGTGCTTGCAATACGTCAATACTTTGCTCAAGTGCTTCAATTTGCATCGCAATGATCTGCTGTTTTTGAACATTGCCTTGGTAGCTTACAAAGCCTTTCACCACTGACGATACAACTTCAATTTGCAATAAACGCACTTGCTCGGCTTGGCTCATGGTTGATGCATTTGCGGCATCAACCAAGGCTGTAATTCGACCAAACAAATCAAGTTGCCAGTTAAGAGCGACATTTGCACTTGATTGGCGCTCATACACACTGGGCGCATCGCTTCGAGCTGCGCCTACTTCAACACCACCTTGTGGTAAGTATTGCGCTTTTTGCTCGCCTAATCTTGCAAGTGCACTTTTCAGCGTTAATTGACTCGTTTTTAAGTCGTAGTTATTAGCAAGCGCGCTATTAACAAGGGCATTGAGCTGCTCTGACTCTAGCTTTTGCCACCAGTTAGTTTCATCAGCTGTCGCCACATTGCTTGCAATATTAGCCTGTGCTACAAAATCGTTAATGGCGTTTTGCTCACTGCGAGTATCTATTTTGCTTGCGCAACCAGATAAAGCAGCAGCCACTAACACAGCACTTAGCGTTAAGCGCGTTTTTACACGTTTAGTCATTAACTTAGTCATGTGATAACTCCTGCTCTTTTTGCTGCTTTTTAACAACTAACATGTAAAACACGGGGGTAAATAGTAAACCAAATACGGTTACCCCTATCATGCCTGCAAACACGGCGTTACCCATAGCATGGCGCATTTCGGCACCTGCCCCCGTTGCAAGTACTAGTGGTACAACCCCTGCTGTAAAGGCAATTGATGTCATTAATATTGGGCGCAAACGCATACGACATGCTTCAAGTATTGCCTCTATGTGCGTTAATCCTGAGTCGTGTCTGTCTTTTGCAAACTCAACCATTAATATCGCGTTTTTAGAAGCCAAGGCCACCAGTACTATTAACGCTATTTGCGTGAATATGTTGTTGTCTGAACCGACAAGCCACACCCCTAATAACGCAGAGAAAATAGTCATAGGTACAATTAATATTATTGCCAGTGGTAAACGTAAGCTTTCGTACTGCGCTGCAAGTACCATAAATACAAGCAATACAACTAACGGGAATACATAAACCATGGTATTACCGGCAAGTACTTGCTGGTAGGTTACTTCTGTCCACTCGTATTCAATACCCGTCGGTAGATTATCTGCAAGTATTGTTTCGATCGCGGTTTGTGCTTGATCAGAGCTGTAACCTGGTGCTGGGCTGCCGTTTAGTTCTGCACTTGGGTAACCGTTGTAATGCATTACACGGTCAGGCCCTATTGTTGGTGTCACCGTTAGTACAGAACCAAGTGGGACCATGTTCCCTGCACTGTTACGTACTTTTAGGTTAAGAATTTGCTCAGGATCAAGGCGGTAATCAGCATCAGCTTGCGCATTTACTTGGTAAGTACGACCAAACATATTAAAGTCATTTACATACACTGAGCCTAAGTAAACTTGCAGTGCGTCGAATACTTCATCAAGTGGAATACCTTGTATAAGTGCTTGTTCACGGTCAATGTCTATGTCCATTTGCGGCACTTGAATACGGAAACTTGAATACATACCCATTAACGCTGGGTCTTGCTGAGCCTTACCAATAATAGTTTGTAAGCTGTTAAATAGCGCGTCGAAGCCTTTATTTGCTCTGTCTTCAAGTTGCAATTTAAAGCCACCGGTTGTACCTAAGCCTTGAATTGGCGGTGGCGGAAATACAGCTACAAATGCTTCATCAATGGCCGCAAAACGTTGGTTTAGCTGCGCAGCAATGGCCATTGCCGATTGGCTAGGGTCTGTGCGTTTATCAAAGCTTTCAAGTGGTGTAAATACAATGCCGCTGTTCGGGCTATTCGTAAACCCATTAACCGATAAACCAGGAAACGCAACAGTGTGAGCAACACCAGGTACTTCTAACGCAATTTTTTGCATTTTCGAAATTACATCTTCAGTGCGGTCTAAACTTGCTGCATCGGGTAGTTGCGCAATGGCCACTAAATATTGCTTATCTTGTTGTGGAATAAAGCCACCAGGTACGGTATCAAACAATTTAATTGTACCGCCCACCAGCGCAACATAGGCCACCATAACAATTACACTCATACGAATAAGCTTTTGTACTAGTTTTTCGTACCCTTTGGCACCGCGATTAAATACGCGGTTAAACGGTTCAAACAACCAACGACCAAACAATTTATTCAGTAAACGAGTAAACGCATCTGGTTTTGCATCGTGCGATTTTAATAACAATGCAGCAAGCGCTGGCGATAACGTCAGTGAGTTAAACGCAGAGATAATAGTCGAAATTGTGATTGTAAGCGCAAATTGCTTATAAAACTGACCAGACAACCCAGTAATAAACGCCGTAGGAATAAACACCGCACTTAATACTAAAGCAATAGCAATAATTGGGCCTGTAACTTCACTCATGGCTACACGTGTTGCTTCTAGTGGCGATAATCCTTGCTCAATATTACGCTCTACGTTTTCAACCACAACGATGGCATCGTCCACAACTATACCAATTGCCAAAACTAAGCCAAATAGCGAGAGTGTATTAATAGACACGCCAAACCACTGCATAACCGCAAACGTACCAATTAATGATACAGGCACTGCAATCAGTGGAATAATAGATGCGCGCCATGTTTGTAAAAATACAATTACAACAATAACAACTAATACTATTGCCTCTAGCAATGTAGCGATTACCGCATCAATTGAACCACGAACAAATACCGTAGGGTCATATACAATGTCGTACTCAACACCCGCTGGGAAATCTTCTGACAAACGCGCCATTGTTTCACGTACTTGGTCTGAAAGCTCAATCGCATTTGAACCTGGGCGTTGAAAAATTGGCATTGCAAGTGCTGGCTGGTTATCCATTTCGGCGCGAAGTGCGTACGTATCTAGACCTAAATCTACACGTGCTACATCAGATAAGCGTGTTAACTGACCCTCGTCACCTACTTTAATAATAACGTTTTCAAATTCTTCAACGCTATTTAAACGCCCTTTTACGTTTAATAAAATTTGAAATTGGCTGTCGTTAGAAATTGGCTGTGCACCTAAGCTACCCGCGGCAACTTGCTGATTTTGCGAGCGCAAAGCGGCCACAACATCCGTTGCAGTAAGCTCACGGGCTGCTAATGCATCTGGGTTTAGCCACACGCGCATTGAATATTTGCCACCACCAAATAATTGAATGTCGCCTACACCTGGTAAACGGGCAATCTCGTCTTTAATATGAATGTCGGCATAGTTAGATAAGTACGCTGTGTCGTGCGTTTTTTCAGGCGAATATAAATGCACTACCATGGTTAAATCGGGTGATGATTTTTCGGCCACAACACCTAAACGCTGAACTTCCTCGGGTAAACGTGGCAATGCACTGTTTACACGGTTTTGTACTTGTACTTGTGCACGGTCTAAATCCGTACCTAACGCAAAGGTTACCGTTAATGTCATGCGGCCATCGCTGGTACCTTGCGAAAACATATAAAGCATGTTTTCAGTACCATTGATTTCTTGCTCAAGTGGCGTTGCCACTGTTTGCGCTATAACGGTAGGGTTTGCGCCCGGGTAATTTGCAGTTACTACAACCGTTGGTGGTACCACTTCTGGGTATTCACTTACAGGAAGTTGAAACAGTGATATACCACCAGCAATTAAAATAACCAACGACAGCATGGCTGCAAATATTGGTCGCTGAATAAAAAAGTGTGAAAATTTCATCGATAAACCTTATTGCTTAGCCATTAACTGGGCGTTGTCGTTTGACAGTGTAAAGGCAACCCCATCGGTATCAATTGTGACTGTATTAGGCGAAATAGGCATACCAGGGCCTACACGTGCTGGGCCATTTACCGCAATAACATCACCTTCATTTAGGCCTGATGTAACAGCACGTAACGCCCCATAACGTTCGCCTACTTCAATCAATTTGTATTCAAGAACGTTGTTTTCACCCACGGTTAATACAAAGCGATTTTTTAGATCTGTGCCAATAGCACGCTCAGGAATTATTACTTTTTCACTGACCTCATTTGCTGCCAATTTAATGCGAGCAAAAGAACCTGCGCGAAGTTGATTACTGTCTTGTTCAAATACCGCACGAACACGTAAAGTACCTGTGGCTGAGTTAATTTGGTTATCAATAAAATTAATATGGCCTTGGTAGGCAAACTCTTTTTGCCCTACTTTTTGCATAACAACGGTTTGGCGGCTTTGGGCGGTTACATCATTAAAAGCGCTATTCCATGTACGCTCATCAACATCAAAGTAGGCATACATTGCTTTGTTAGAGACAATAGACGTTAATACACTTTGCCCTGCTAAAACGTTATTACCTTTAGTAATGTTTGCACGAGAAATAATGCCATCAATTGGCGATACCACCGAGGTAAATTCTAAATCGAGCTTTGCAGAGGTAAGTTGTGCTTGTAGTGCTGCAAGTTGTGCTTCGCGCTGGCGAAGCGTTGAAGTACGTGCTTGCGCCTGCTCTGTAGAAATAGCTTTACGCTCTAATAATCGCATTGCACGTTTATCTTCACTTACAGCTTGTTCAAGGGCTGCTTCAGCGCTGTGAATTTGCGCTTCTAAACTTGCAACTACAGCAGCAAAAGGACGTTTATCAAGCTGAAAAAGCACATCGCCCTGCTTAACCACATCACCTTCTTTAAACTCAATACTATCGATAATACCTGACACACGTGGCATTAACGCCACCTCTTCTGGCGACTCTAAGCGCGTAGTGTAGGTGTGCCAGCTTTGTACCGGCTTTACCAGCACAGGTGCAACATCGATAGGCTGCAATTGTTGTTGCTGAGCTTGAGGCGCGCGCTCATCAGCACAGCCCGCAAGTGATAATGATGCCGCAGCGAGTGCAGCAGCAATTAAATGTTTGTTCATGTAGACGCTCCTTTATTGATTAGCGTGCATATTACGGACTATACCTGCGGACAAAAACCATAGATTTATAAATTCATTAATGCCAAAATGGCATCAATAAAAATTAATGAGTCATCGTGATGGATACAACAAGCCGACTTTTAATGCTACTAGAGGTCGTTGAGCAAGGTTCTTTTGCCAAAGCTGCAGAAATAAGAAACATAGACCGCTCCGTTATATCAAAGCAAATCAGTCGATTAGAGGACGAACTAGGCGTTAGGCTATTAAACCGTACCACCCGTTCGTTTTCGTTAACGGCCGCCGGCGCCGAAATGATAAAAAAAGCAAGTGAACTAAGAGAGCTACTTGGTGAAACCGTACGCATGGCAGAAAACTATCACCTTGAGCCACGGGGTGTATTAAAAATCACATCGTCAACGCTCATTGGTAGACGTTATTTGCAGCCTGTACTTAACGACTTTCAAAAACGTTTTCCTCAAGTAGAAGTAGAGCTACGCCTTGATGACAGGCTTGTTGATATTGTAGCTGAAGGCTTTGATTTAGCATTTAGAATTGGAGAACCTAAAGACTCTTCGTTAATTGCGCGTAGAATTGCCCGCAATAGATTACTTATTGTAGCGGCCCCTGAATTTATACAAACCTATGGCATGCCAAAAACCATAGAAGAATTGGCGAAGTTACCTGCCGCAAGTTATGCAAGTAATTCAATGCGGGTTGAAACCATAGATTACTACAATAGTCAGGGCGAGCCATGCGAGCAGAAAATTAACAGTGTGTACCGAGCAAACGATGCCGAGGTACTGCTAATGAAAGCTATTTCAGGGACTACCTACTTCGTGGCCCCGGCGTTTATTATTGATAAGGAAATAACGCAAGGCCAATTAGTGCCCATTTTAACGGATGTAAAGTTAAAGGAGTTTAGCCATATGTATGTCCTGTACCCGCACAGAGACTTACCAGTAAGAACTCGCTTATTTTTTGATGCAGTAAAGGAGTATTTAGGGAAAGACAAACCAATTTGGGAAAACAACATCCCTAATTTTGAACAAATGTACTAATTTGCTCGTTAAGCTACCTGAGGCTTTTCATTTAAATGGGCACTTGACTGAAAGTATACTTTATTTCGGCCAAATTCTTTTGCTTTGTAAAGTTGTTTATCTGCTTTAATAACAAATTTTTCAAGGGTATCGCCTTGGTGGTATTTTACAACGCCAATGCTTGCGGTCACTTTGATGTTTAGCCCATCAATATCAAGTGCCGTATTGTTAAGTTTTGATCTAATTGTTTCGGCCATGGTTAGAGCGTCATTTTGAGAAGTAAAAGAGTGCAGTAAAGCAAACTCTTCCCCACCTACTCTAAATACATACCCTTTTGCTAATAGAACTCGTAATAAAGTGGCTACTTCAATTAGCACTTTATCACCTACAGCGTGGCCATAGGTGTCGTTAACCTGTTTAAAATAGTCTAGGTCGAGTAAAAATAAATAAAGTTGCGACTTATCTCTAAGCTCTACTTCAAAGTAATGATTCATTGATAAACGGTTTGCAGCCCCGGTAAGTGGGTCTAACAAAGCAAGATTTTTTAACCGCTTAGATGATAAAGCACGGCTACCTTCAAAAACATGAGAAATAGCCCAAATACTGATATAAACAAAGGCAAGATTTAAACTGAAATTAAGCGTAGTTAGAGGAAGTTGCGATGATTTTGTTACTAATATGGCACCTTGAAGTACAAAGAGCAAAGCCGATAATACAATGCCATAACGCTTACCTAGCAACAGGTAATACAATATAGGTAACGCAAAAGACCACACATACACACCATTTATTGGTTTAGCTAAATAGTTGCCTAATACAATAACAAAGGTGACAAATATGCACATAACTACAGATTGCCATACCTCTAGCGCATGCGTGTTTAAGCGGTAGTAGGTGTAAGCACAAAATACACTGAGTGCTATTTCTAAATACCCTAATAAAGCAAAGTTATTTACAATAATATTAAATGCAGCAAAAAACAGTGAGACAAAACCAAAGCACAAGCACATCCATTTCAGGACGTTCCTTCTTAATGATTTAGTACTACTAAGCGCTGCTATATCCATTCAAAAAACTTAAAATAATAAAAAATTTAGTGTAACGCTAAAATTAAATATAACAAGTAGATATAAGAAAACATTAACTTTACTCACTACAAAGGCACGAGCACCCAACCAAACAGCTTACTATAAGGATTAACCACCTAACATAGATAAGTTTGTTGTAACCCCCGTATTACCTTGATGCAATAAGTGGGTTGGTTTTTTTGTTTTTATATAACGTGCTAACTGATTAATTAATGCCTGATTGGTGTTATCACTCATGTATTTTCTAAGCGATATACCTTGCTCAGAAAACAAACATAAATGCAATTTCCCTAGTGACGAAATTCTTAACCTATTGCAGGTGTTACAAAAGTCATTACTGTAGGGCATTATTAACCCTATTTTCCCCATATAATCAGGGTGGAAAAATTCTTGTGCAGGCCCTGCCGTTACATCGCGTATAATGGGCTGCCAACCAGCGCGAAGCAACTGCTCTTTTATGGATTGCCCCGATATATGGTTAGCATCAAAAAACGATTTGTTATCGTTAGTTTGCATTAGCTCAATAAAGCGCATTGTCACGGGTCTGTGCTTTAAATAATCTAAAAAGCTATCAAGCTCTCGGCCGTTGTACTGTTTCATAAGTACGCTGTTTATTTTTACCGATTCGATGCCGCTTTCAAGCGCACTTTCTATACCTTGCATTACGCGCGAGAATTTATCGTGACCGGTAATCGTATTAAACATACGTGGGTCAAGGGTATCAATACTGACATTGATGGCGTTTAAACCCGCATCTACCCAATTATTAATATGCTTATGCATAGAGTAGCCATTAGTAGTAGCGGCTATTTTGGTAATGCCTTGCGTGTCTTTTGCTGCACGAATTACATCTATAAAGTCTTTTCTGAGGGTGGGCTCGCCGCCAGTAATGCGTAACTTTGATATGCCATGATGGGCAAAGGCTTTTATAGTATTACTAATTTCGTTTAGTGACAGGAAGTCTCGGTCGTGATCGCATTGATACCCATCAGGTAAACAATACACACACTTAAAATTACATACATCGGTAATAGATAAACGCAGATAACTAAATTTTCGCCCTGCTGGGTCGACTAGCATAAATAAGCCTTTAACAATTTTAAAATACATCGCTAAATACACGAGTGTACAGCCTGCGCCATACACTCTTATTAGCGTTTAACTAGGCGGTTAAGCCTTTTTTGAGCTCACTCGGTTTCATGGGTAAATTACGTAACCTTACGCCAACTGCATTAAATACGGCGTTGCCAATAGCGGGTGCCACACCAATAACACCCGGCTCACCTAAGCCCATAGGAAACTCGTCACTTTGCACAAACTCTATGTCCATATCGGGCACATCTTGCATTCTAAGTGGCAAGTAAGTGTTAAAGTTAGTGGCCGCCACTTGCCCGTTTTGATAATTATTTGATTCGTGTAAAGCAAGGCTTGTGCCCCACAATAACGAACCTTCAAGCTGAGCTAATGCACCATCAGGATGAACTATTAAGCCTGCATCTACCACGGCATACAGTTTTTTAAGCGTAATTTTGCCATCACTTTTATCTACATGCACATGCGCCGCTGTAGCAATCCACGCAGGCATATTGCGCTCTTGACCAGAACTAACTGAAAAACCAATGCCTTCGTTTTCACCCAGCTTAACATTTGCGACCTTCGCTGACACTTTTTTAAGTACCGCATTTAAGCGCAGTGCGCCGCCTACGCTTTCAGGGGCTTTACCTGCTTGCTTGCCTTTGCCATCGAGCATTGATAAACGAAACTCCACCGGATCAAGCCCTTGTTTATGAGCAATTTCATCAATAAACGATTCTAAGCTCCATACAATCCAGCCAGGGCCTACCGAGCGAAGCCAGCCGGGGGTAAATGTGCTTTGCGCTAATTCATTATTAATTGCGCGAGCACGGTGATTATCCATGCTGTACCAGTGATCGGCTCCAGAGGCTGAAAACGAATCAAACTTGCCTTTGCCATCAACCCCAGGTGATAAAAAGCCAGGCGCCATTGCTTTTGTTGGCCAGCCTGCTGCAAATGCATGCTCCATAGCGCTTAACTCGCCTTTTTCATTAAACGAAGCTGTTAATTTAGCGGTGGAGGCAGAACGAGACTGATCAAATAAGCTATCATCAGCGCGTGTAAATACCAGTTTAACAGGTTTGCCAATCGCTTTGGCTGTTAGCGCTGCGGGCACAGTCCAATCACCAAATAGGCGACGCCCAAACCCACCACCTAAATAATAAGGACGAATAATAACGTTATTTTGTTCAACCTCTAATGCTTTGGCCAACGCAGGTAGTGTTAAAGACTGCCACTGATTACCAGTATGAATAATCCACTTGCCTTGTTTAAACTCTGCCACCGCATTAAGCGGTTCTAATTGATAATGACTTGCTGTTGCCGTGGTATACAATGACTCTAGCGACTGCGTTGCCTCAGCCTGCATTTTAGCGGTGTCGCCTTCATTAACAAATAAGGTGCCAGCGTTGCTATCGTTACATAATTTTTCGCCCAGGGATTGAATATCAGCCTCTGTAACATTAGCTGTTTGGCCTTTTTTATAAGTTACTTTTAGGGCATCTACCGCTTTAATTGCACTGGGGTAATTGTCAGCTAAAGCGACCACCCAGCCTTGTACAGTGTTACTTGGGTCATTTAAAATCTCATACCCTTTATAGCCTTTTATTGTTTTTGCGGCGCTATCATCTATTTGCGTGACTTCACTACCATAACGTGTTGGTGGGATCACAGGGCGCGCATACACCATGCCTTCAAGCTCTACATCTATGCCATACACAGCCATACCATTTGTTTTTTCCGGAATATCGAGGGCTTTAAAGTCTTGCTTTAAACCCGTTAAGTGGCGCTTGTTGGCAGGCTTTATCGGTAGTTTTGCAACTTCTTCGCTGCTAAAGGTACGGTTAAACTCACCATGTTTAACAATATCGGCATAACTGAGCGACTTATCGCCTGCAATTATACGCCCTTTACTAGCGTGGCACTGCTCAGGTTTAACTCCAAGCATATTAGCCCCAGCGTCTATAAGAGCTATGCGCCCTGCTGCGCCGGCTTGAGAAAGCGGTTTAAAGCTTTGAAATACAGACCATGAACCACCTGTAACCATGTAGCCCCACTTCTCGTGCGTATCTACATACGTGATTGATACTTTATCCCAGTCGCACTCCAGTTCATCTGCCACAATACGTGCTAAAGCAGTGCCAACGTGCTGACCCATTTCAGCTTTGGCAATGCTCACCTCTACTTCACCTTGCGGGTTCATAGTCCACCAAATTGTGGGTGAAAACGATTGTTGTGAAATCGACTCTTTCGCGCTAAGTTCACCTGAAAATAAAGCCGGCGCGAATGCCATAACTAGGCCAGCTGTTGCTGTGCTAATCATAAAAGAGCGACGGTTTAAGTCTACGGTTTCGGTATTTTTTTGAAATAGTTTTTTCATTGTCGGCTCCAGTTACACGTCTAGCTCTTTTGGGTTAAACATTTGAACTGCACTTTGCGATTCATCAGCGGCGCGTTGTATAGCCGATTTAATGCGCTTGTACGCCATACAACGACAGTAGTTGCCGTTCATATGATTTACTATTTCTTGCTCGGTTGGATTTGGATTGTCAGCTAATAACGTAGCAGCTTGCATAATTTGCCCAGATTGACAGTAGCCACACTGAGGTACTTGCTCATCTACCCATGCTTTTTGCAGCGGATGCGCATTATTGAGCCCTTCTATGGTGGTAATGTTTTTTCCTGCCACTGCGCCCACGGGTAATACACATGAGCGTGTCGCTTGCCCATCTAAATGCACGGTACATGCACCGCACATGGCAATACCACAACCAAACTTAGTTCCTTTTAGCCCTATTTCATCGCGAATAACCCACAGCAAAGGTGTATCTGCACTTGCTTGCGATTTAACCTCTTTGCCGTTAACTGTAAACGTCACCATAGCTTGCCCCTTGATTAAGCCTAAATAAAATTAAAATAACGCATGACCCATACACGTTACTTTTTACACCAACGTACGTTGAAATTATTACCCTTTGCATTACAGCGCACATTTACAAACGCGCTGTAATGAATTCTGAAAATTTAATTTTGATTTGAATATTTAAACCTTAAGTTTAGGCTATATTTTTAGTTTATTCGCGTGCCGTTAGGTTGTTGTTATTATCAATAAACTGCTTTAATTGCTGCTGAGTGTCGATATCTGTGCTTGCCTGCTTAAGTAAAATGGTATTTACCTTGACCTTTGTGTCTCGCAATAGATGTTGGGCGCCTTTATCACAACTTAGCGCTGCTAACGTTTTAAAATCACAGGCAGGAAATACAGCAGGCACGCCAATGCGCTCGCCATAATCAGCGCACCAACGCGAGGGTTTGTTTTTAAAATGATCAATTAATGTATTTATATCTGCAGTACAAAGCTCAACCTGATCTGCCAGCATAAATAAAATACCATCCAATGCGTGCGCAGCACTTATAACTTGCGTTGCCCGTGCAATGGATTTTCCTAAACCTACTTGCCAGTGCGGGTTATGCAGTATTTCAACATTTTTGTAGCTATGTAACGCATCTTCAATTTGCGCATGCCAAGCACCGCTAATAACGTATATGGGTAATGTGTCATACCCTTGTAAGGTATCTACGGCGCGGCAAATCATTGGTTTATTACCTACATCGGCTATTAGCTTACACCCGTTAAATCGCGACGATTGTCCTGCGGCCAATATAACCTTTGCTACGCGCACCTTAGTTACCCCAGTTACTTAACGATGTAGCATCTTTACTCGCTAATACTGCGTGTATTTCACTAATGAGCGATAAGGCAATACTCTCTGGGGTGTCTCCTCCTAAATTAAGCCCTACAGGGCCAAATACAGGGGCAACCACCTTGTTTACAGATGTGTTTGCATGCTCAAAAACTTGCGCTCGGCGATGTGCAGGTCCAAGTAACCCTAAGTACTTTAGTGGGCTTTGCTCAAGAGCGGCTAACGCCTGTGCATCAAGCTCTACACTGTGAGCCATTAAAGCGGCAGCATCCACTTTATGTTGTTCGCAAAACTGCTTTAATTGTGAAGCGGGACAACGCAAAATATGATCGGCATGCGTAAAATAGTCTCTTTTAGCATTTGCAGCGCGGCTATCCCATACACTCACCATCCAACCTAACTGCTTAGCAAACGCATATACCGGTATTGCATCCGCGCCACCGCCGACAATTAATAAATGTGCGCTGGGGTAAATAGCCACTTGTAAACTTTGGGTTTTATCTTGCTCTACAAGCATTGCTTTGCGGTTTAAAGATAAGTTGTGTTGCTGCGCCACGGTTTTAAAAACGCCAGCCCCCTTTGCCACTAAAGGTTTAATTTGCTGTGTGTAGTGCCCCGATTGCTTGTTTTTTAGCGCATTAAACATGGCATCTAATTGCAAGTATTCGTTTTCACGATTAACACTTTGCAAAAGAATATGCACCACGCCACCACAGCCTATACCCAGCTGAAACGTTAAATCGTCTTCATCAGTTGCATCGTAAGTGATTGTTTTAGAATGTAAGGTGGTCATAACCTGTTTGGCGTGACGCTGAATATCAGCCTCTAAACAGCCACCCGAAAGCATACCTAAACGTTGTCCTAGGCTTGAAATGAGCATCATCGCCCCCAGCTTTCGATAACTCGACCCTTCTATTTTATATAAAGTAGCAAGCACCCATTGTTGCTCATTACGAAGCGGATACCACGTATTGAGTATGCCTTTTAAATCAGTAACCATAAACTACTGCCATTACAAACCTTACTATGCGTGTGTTTCGATTATCATAATGCTGTCACTTTGCTAGATTTATGGACATAGCTAAGTTGCACAAGCGATAAATAAGTGAAAAGCGTACGTGATATATTTTAAAAGCGATCAGCTAGGACGTTTTCAACTTTAAATTATTATTTTAGCATTTATGTAGTTAGCTCAATAAGCGTAAAATTTATAAACCAGCATGCATGCCTAATTAGTAAGCAACAAGGCGGCTTTAATCCTCTATTAAATCGGTGAGCGTATTAACAAGGTCATCAAACTCCTCATTTACACGTTCTCGTTGCTGCTCACTCAACGTCGCATTTAGCTTTAAGAGCAAGTTTACATAACGTTCTAAATTCGCTTCATTATTGGCTAATAACTCTTTGCTCATATACGCTTCTCGCTGAGTAATTACATGGCTCAATTGTTTAACAAAATCAGCTTCATTGAGAGTTTCATTTAAAAGTACCTGTTGCGCTGCATTTAAACGCGTTTGCTTGTACTGATGCCAAAGCAGTGAGGAATCATAATGAGCATTGTTAGCTTGAGTAATAAGCTGCGTTTGCACAGGCGTTAAGTTTCCTAGCCATTGTTTATAGTAATCTAGCTGCCTTTCTAGGCGCTCACTTTTACGCTCTTGCGCTGTTAATTCATTAAACTCTTCGTATTCATCGTTAATTTGCGCTTGGATATTAGCAATGAGCTCGGCACGCTGTTCATACGAAAGCGTAAACCCTAATTGCGCAAGCTCAATATGTGCCTGTTCGAGAATGTTTTGAAAGTGAGCTCTTGCCAAGACCACTTGGGCCTTTAATTGTTGATAATCTAACTGTTTATTAAATAACGTTTTTAAATTTAATATATCTTGCTTATACCTTGGTAACTGTGTACTGCGGTGCCACTGCTGAGTGGTATTGATGATATTTTTAAGTTGTTTATTTTGCTGTTTAGTAAGGTCTATATAGTCATCTATCCAAAACGACGAAAGCCACGTTAAATTATTATAAGTAAACGAAGCTGAACAACTACACAAAAACAGTAGGCTAAGCACGATGGTGGCGCGTGATACTTTTATATTTTTTATTTTAAACATGTAAACCCCTTCTATCACTCATACTCTCAGATATTCCGTAAAGGCAGCACTTAATTGATAATAATTATTATTTACTATTGACACATAGTTAAATCTAAATAATAATTAATCGCATAAACAAAGTGTAACGACCTCAGTGCCCAAGGAAGAAATACAGCATGGATGCTGGCATTTTGTTTTAAGCACATGACTGCTTATTGACTATTATTTACTCGACCCAAGTAATAGCATAAAAGTTCATCTCTACTTGCTACATTGCTCATATTAGTGACGGTTAATATGACATTAAAAGCGCAGGCCTTGGCTTGCGCTTTTTTACTGCTTTAAATTTTCTGTAATATCTGTATCTTACGCTTATAAACACCGCATTATTAGCAATATAATTGCTTATTTAAGCTATAATTACCACTATAGCTTGGCTATATATTAAACGCACACATAATCATGAAAGCGATTTTAATTTACTTTAACCAAGCACTTGCACCATTTTATACGTGGCTATTAAATAGTAAGTACAAAGTGTTGCAATAAAACAGGTTTTTATACATACACATTGCAACTATTACCTATTGGAGACATGGCTATGTCACAGTTTAATTTAAAAGCATTAATACTCACTGGCGTTTTGCTTTCAAGCCCATTTGCACATGCAACTCTTGAAGATGGTATAAGAGCGGCCAACGAAGGCAAATTTGCTATAGCACTAAAAGAATTTGAATATTTAGCTGACAAAGGCTTTGCGCCGGGAATTTACGAACTAGGTAAACTTTACGAAGGTGGCTATGGCGTTACGCGCGACTATTTTAAAGCGGCAGAGCTTTATAAAGAAGGCGTTAAAAAAAATCACGCTGACTCAATGTTTGCACTAGCCGTTTTATACGATGAAGGCAAAGGCGTAAAGCTTGATAAGCAAATGGCGGTGACGTTATTCGAAAAAGCAGCGAAAAAAAACCTCCCTGCCGCACAATTCAATTTAGGTGTTATGTACGCAAATGGCGAGGGCGTCACGCGCGATTACAAACAAGCCAGAACATGGTACGAAAAAGCCGCTGCTAATAACTATTCACTGGCGCAATTTAATTTGGCACTCATGTATTTCGAAGGTCTAGGCATGCCTAAAGATCTAGAGAAATCATATGTATGGAACACCATTGCCGAATACAACGGCAACATGCAAGCAAGCCATAGCCGCAAGCTAGATGAGCGTAAAATGCTCCCTAAAGAAATAGAAGAAGCAAAAGAAAAAGCCGACAAAATTTACGAAAAAATACTCGCGGGCACTTACGCCGGTGAAGGACGTTTATTTTAATTTTCGCATTGCTAAACAAAGCATTACACAAGGGCAAATGCGTCTCGCATTAGCCCTTTTTTATACCAATTTACTTAATATATAAAAACTTAAGCAGCTTAATAATAAAGTTACTCTGTTTTAGTAAAAGCCCGGTACGTGGGTTAAACGAGCCAGACACCAAGGTGTTTTTTGCATGACTAAAGGTTAAAAACCCTTCTTTGCCATGATAATGCCCCATTCCAGAATGCCCAACGCCACCAAATGGCACATCATCTGCTGTCACCTGCACTAAAGCATCGTTTACAGCAACTGTACCGCTTAATGTTTGCTGCATTATGTAATCTTGAGCGTGCTTATCTTGTCCCAAAATATATAGCGCTAAAGGGTGATTATGCGCTTTAATGTAGCTAATTGCCTCATCGAGCTTTTCGTAGGTTTTAATCGGCAAAATGGGGCCAAATAATTCATCTTGCATTAGCGTCATATCATCGCTAGGCGCGATAACAATATGCAACCCCATTCTATGCTTTTGTTTGTCTTGTTGGTTTTGGCTGAGTGGCTTAATAACTTGCGCACCCAACTCATGTGCTTGTGTTAAATACCCTTCTAAGCGACTGTAATGCGCATCGCTAATAATTGACGTTAAATTTTTTCCTTCAACCCCGTCTTTAAAGTGCTTTTTATAAAGCTCGCACAATTGCTGTACCAGCTGATGCTCAAGGGATTTAGGCACAAATACATAATCTGGGGCTACACAAATTTGTCCTGCATTTGCCATTTTACCAAACAGTAATGTTTGCGCTGCTTTTTTAATATCCGCCTGCTCAGTAATAATTACAGGTGATTTTCCACCTAGCTCTAAGGTAACAGGGGTTAAATTTTCGCTGGCTGCTTTCATCACCAGCTTGCCCACTGACGTTGAGCCAGTAAACAGTAAATGTGCAAATGGCAATGACGAAAATTCACTTGCTACATCGCTTGCCCCTAACACCACTTTACAATGTGCTTGTAGCTCATCTGCAAATATTTTCTCGATGACAGCATTAGTATGCGGGGTAAATTCGCTGAGCTTAAGCATGACCCTATTGCCCGCGGCAATAGCGGTAATAACAGGCACTAATGCCAATTGTATGGGATAATTCCAAGGCGCAATCACCCCAACTACACCAAGTGGCTGGTATGTCACACTCACTTTTGATGGCCACAAACTTAAGCTCGCTGAGCGCTTACTGGGTTTTGCCCATTTTGGCAATTTTTTAATAATGTGCGCTAAGCCCTGAACCGTTGGCAAAATATCACCAAGTAACGTATCGAACGCGGTTCTGTAGCCAAAGTCTTTTGATGCTGCATCTATAAGCGCTTGTTCGTGACTAACAATTCGTTTGTGCAACGTTTTTAATAATACGATACGCTTATCTATCGGGAGGTACGACTGGGCTAAAAAGCTATTTTGCAGCTCATTAAACGTATCGCTGAGTGACGGTGTGTATGTGCTATCAGTATCCAAAGGTGCTACTCGAGTATCATTTTGCTACGACTATAACGCCGTTCTGATTTTCGAGCAATAACACTAACTATCTAAAAATCACCGTTTTTATAGGAACAAATAGCCACAATTAACCACTACTTGCTCAATCATTTACCCCTTAAATTACTTTTATTTAGCGTGTTAGCGCCCCACTAGGCAGTGTAATAATAAACTTAGCGCCGCCCTGCTCTCGGTTCTGCGCACTTAACGTTCCTTTAAGTGCGCTAATAATTTGCTTACATATACACAACCCAAGTCCTAGCCCATCGACCGATTTAGTACTGTAAAAAGGCTCAAAAATTTTATCTATATCGTGCACCTCTATGCCTGGCCCAGTATCTTCAATACACAGTTGAATCTCTTTGTTAACATAACCCGCGCTAATGCTGAGCTCGCGGGTGATACAGCCTTGCATTGCTTGGCTGGCATTCGATATTAAATTAACCAGTACCTCTTCAAGGGCTGCTTTATCTGCTAACACGTTTAATTGGCTGTCAATTTTAGTGGATAACACACTTATATTGTCTTGCTTTAGCTGGTTTTTATTTATATCAAGTGCCCTGGCTACTGATTCACTTAATGGCACTTCATTAATAGTCGTTTGCGTAGAATCAGAAAAATAATTTAGCTGTGCAACTATTTTTTGTACCCTTGCAACTAAAGCTTCAATAAACTGTAAATTTTCGTTTAGGGATTCAAACTTACCTTTAGCAAGCAAACGTTTAGCGCTAGCTAGATAGGTATTAATAGTATTAAGCGGATGATTTATTTCGTGGTTAAAGCCCATGCTAAGCTGGCCAATTGTTGCAAGTTTAGTTGATTGTACTAATGCCTCTTGGTGAGCTTTAAACGCATTGGTGCGCGCATCAATTTCTTGGCTAACACTGTGATGTGAATACACCAACTTTTTTACGCCTGCAAAGCGTCTTAAAACTAAATACCCTAACGCAATAACAAGTGCATAAATGACCAAAAAGCCAAATAACGCAGGTAATTGAGCAATATTAGCGTTAGATACATTTACTAATACAGTGACCGATGCATTCAAAAAGCGTAATTTTTGCTCTACCGATAGATAGTTGTGCTCACCAATTGTGTTAAACAGTAACCTTTGCGATGTGTAATTTGAATGGGCTATCAGCGTAGGTTGATAATCTAGATATGCTTGACGTTGAGCTATATCCCTACGATCCGTTATATCGAGAGTGGAAAACGTATTAAGGCGCCAGTCTTTCATATCTGAGATTGCAATCACGCTATCTTCTAATTGCACATAAAAGTGACTACCTTTGGCGGTATTTAATAGCTCGCGATCACTTTCAAATTTATTTACGTTAACTTTTAGCGCAACAACACCTACTGCCTTATTGTTGTTATAAATGGCTTGAGAAAAGTAAATACCTCGCTCTTTTGTACGCATGCCCACGGCAAAGTACGCGACTTTTTCGCCTGCAAATGCGCGTTTAAAGTAAGGTCTAAACGACAAGTCACTACCCAAAAAGTTATGATCAGCCTGCCAGTTGCTACTTGCGATTACAGCGCCTTGCTCATCAAGGATATAAATGTCTGAAGCGCCACTGGCTTGTTGTATATCGGCTAAATAGTTATTAATTTTTTTTTCGTTATTTTGCGGCGCACCTAAAAAATTAATAACCGCATTGTTATAGGTAAGAAGCTGTGGGATTTTTGAAAAACGTGCAAGCTCGGTATCAATGTAGTGCTTTAACTGAGTTGCTTGTTGGGCTGCTTTTTGCTCGGCCTGATTATAGTAATGAGTTCGGCCATAGCAAAACACCACCGATAATAGCACTATCAGTACAACAAAAATTAAAAGAAGTTTTTTAGAAAAGGAGAACATGCCCTAGCTCACAACATAATAGCTATAAAATTTAAGGGCGCTAGTTTAACGGGTTATGAGCGCTAACAACAGAAACTTTGTGTTAACAAATACAATAAAGCTTAATTTATTTATAAACTGCTGCAAGTCTATACTGACTCGCAACAGTCAACACAATTAGCAACACTAAAATTAAGCGTTAGTGGCTAATTTAGGCTTATTTTTAACGTACTTGTATAAGCCGATCAGCGAAGCTGCAATCCAAAAAATCTCGATTACAAAGCTTGCAAGGTTAAAGTTGTAACACAAACTGATTAGCAGCAAAATTGCTCCTGACAAATTCATTGTGTTGTACAATAACCCCGTTGGGGATGCTTTATTCAGTTGTAATAAAAAAAACGCACCAACAACTAAGAAAGTACCCGCCATACCTACAATATCAAATAACAGTGCTATCACACGTTTATCCTTTGCTTAAAAAACCCAACTAACTGGCCCTATCCTTGGGGAGGGTGTTTTTCAATCATTGAAACAGCAAAACCGGGCGAGTATATCAACCTTATTTATTGCTACAAGGTCAATTGTCCGCCCCAATCTATATCAGGGCTAATCTATTGTAATTAAATGTTTTTTGATAAATAAAGTTATTTAAAGGTAACCTTACCACCAATTATTTTGTAGGCTGGCGTACCACGTATGATTGCTGGGCGCGCAAACGGGCGCTCGCATTTAGGGCAAATACACGGTGTTGTTGTGTAGTCCTGAGTTATTCGCTCTATAAAACATTTAACTAAAGCGCCTTTGCCGCCTTTTCTATATTTAAATAGCGCCGCTTTGCAAGCAGAGCAAAAAATATCGACTGTTTTAGTCGGACCTTTTTTATTTGGCTTAGCCATATACGTCTTTAACATACCTACGTAATTGCAAAGCAGGCATTTTAGCAGTTAATAAATAAAAACGTTATAGACGCTTGGCAAAGTGCCTAATAAGCGGTGGAGAGAACACAGGGGTTAAAATAATAGGTGCAATATAAAACGCCTTACAAGCGTTTACATTAATCTCTAAAAAACAGACGGTTTAATTGCGCTGATAACACATTCATATTAAATGGCTTAATAATAAACCCCGACACTTTTGCTTTTATAACTTGCTTTACTGTATCTGCGTTATCTTCGCACGTGATCATAATAACGGGTAAGTCGACTAAGGCTTCATCATGATGTATTTTATCGAGTAGGTTTACACCATCTACTTTAGGCATATGTAGGTCGGTTATAACTAAATCAAACTTTTGCTGATTCAGTATTTTCAACGCCTGGTAGCCATCAGTTGCCTCCACCACGTTTTTATAATCTAGCTGCCTCAACATATTAATTAATACGTGGCGCATGAGAGGCATGTCACCTACGACTAATATTTTCATAATTATCTTTACTGTATTGGGCTCTCAAAGGGGGCCAGAATTAAGCGCTTACGGCCATACACCTATAATGAAACCCATTAATGTAAACTGTAATGTGTAATACCCTGCATTAATTAAAAATAGCTTGATTGGACGCTGCTCATAAATATAACTAAGTCCAAGCGAGCTACCTACCCAAAACAAACCGATGGCAAAGCCTGTAAATGCGCCCTCTCCCATACCGGCTTCTTTACCCAAAAATAATGAAAGTACTACCGCCGACACAAGTGCAAGTACCATACTGCCGCCAAAAATTAACGCCGGTTTTGCTGTTTGTAAATCAAGCTCAGTAAGACCTGTGCACTCTAACCAGGCATTTTTAAAAAAAGCGTTTGAATACCAAATACCGCCAAGCATAAAAGAGGAAAGTGCCGCCACAAGCACGGCAAAAAAATCAACATCAGTAAAATTCATACATACTGCCATAATACATAGTGTACAAGGGTATTCTGACTGTAGTTAAAAATACCCTAAGCAGCAAATTATCGCCTTTAAAATTTGCGGCTTAGGCTATATTAGTTTGCGTGGATCTTTTTAAAAATCACCATAAATGGCACGTGTTTGTTCTTTTAAATCAGTTGGCGAAAGCGCTAGCTCAAGCCCTCGCTTACCTGCACTTACATACACTGTATTAAAGGCTATAGCGCTTGAATGAATAAAGGTGGGTAGGCGCTTTTTTTGCCCAAGCGGACTAACCCCTCCTAAAATGTATCCCGTGGCGGCTTGTACCTTTGGTGCGCTTGCCATTGCGACCTTTTTAGCATGACTCAATTTGGCTAATTGCTTTAAATTTACTTGCTGGGATACCGGTGTAACGGCAACAATTAACTTCCCTTCACTGGTTTCAAGCACAAGGGTTTTAAATACCTGCTCACTGTTAAGGTTTAACTTTTCAACGGCTTCTTGGCCATAACGCGTTGTATTAGCATCGTGTTGATAACTAAGTACATCGTGAGGCACATTTTGTTTTTTCAGTAACTCTATTGCTGGGGTCATTCAAGTTAGCCCTGTTATTTAAGCGCATTATTAATCTACAATAAGGGCTAATCATTTTGAAGGGTTACTTAATAGCAGATACGTTAATAGCCGCTTATTGACGAGGATATAGGTGCAAAGGGTAAAGACGCGCAGGGGAATTACCTAAGACAACAAAATAAGCTCAGTGAATTAATCGATTGGGTATACGCACTTTATAAAAGTGTTAGGTAGTGCCCAGTGATAGGTATAAATTACATGAATTTGAGCCAAAAAAAACGGTGCATCAAGCACCGTTATTTAGTTTTTACGATAACTAATTACTTAGTTAAATCGTCAAAAAACTTTTTAACACCGTCAAAAAAGCCTTGCTCTTTAGGACGGTTTTTTGAGCTATCTTTGCCCATGCTCTCGTCTAACTCTTTAAGTAACTCGCGTTGACGCTCGTTTAAATTAACTGGCGTTTCAATCACGACTTTACAAATTAAGTCACCTTGAGCACCACTACGTACAGATTTAACACCTTTGCCACGCATACGGAACATTTTGCCCGTTTGTGTTTCAGACGGTATTTTAAGTTTTGCACGGCCATCAAGTGTAGGTACTTCAATTTCGCCACCCAAACCGGCAGTAGTAAAGCTAATAGGCACTTCGCAGTATAAGTTATTTGCTTCACGAACAAATATTGGGTGTTCGCGAACCGATACTTGTACGTATAAATCGCCTGCTGGCGCCCCGTGCATGCCCGCTTCGCCTTCACCACTTAAACGAATGCGATCGCCCGTGTCTACGCCTGCTGGAATTTTGACTGACAACGTTTTTGTTTTTTCAACGCGCCCTTGCCCATGACACTTGTTACAAGGGTCTGAAATAATCTGACCTTGTCCCTGACATGTTGGACACGTTTGTTGCACAGCAAAGAATCCTTGGCGCATTTGTACTTGCCCAGCGCCATGACACGTAGTACATGTTTTAGGCTTAGAGCCTGCTTTAGCACCACTGCCATCACAGGGCTTACAGCTAACCCATGTCGGTACTTTTATTTCTACTTCTTTACCACGAACCGCTTCTTCTAAGCTTAGGTCCATGTTGTAACGTAAGTCCGAACCACGTTGCTGGCGCGATTGACGACGGCCACCACCGCCACCAAAAATGTCACCGAACACATCACCAAAAATATCACCAAAATCGCCTTGACCACCACCGCCAAAGCCACCGTGACCGCCGCCACCGCCTTGTTCAAAGGCAGCATGGCCGTATTGGTCATACATTTGACGTTTTTGATCGTCGGTTAATATCTCGTATGCTTCTTTTACTTCTTTAAACTTTGATTCGAGATCTTTATCACCGGCGGTACGATCTGGGTGATATTTCATCGCTAAGCGTTTATACGCTTTTTTTATGTCTCTCTCGCTTGCATCTTTGCTTACGCCGAGAACTTCGTAATAATCGCGTTTTGACATATCTATCACACTACTCTTTTCTATTTGCAGCTAAGCTGCGGGATAAACCGATAAATCACATCGATTTATCATGAAAATTTTAAACCTTAAATACATACAAAAGGCGCGACAAGCTGTAGCCTGCGCGCCTCAAAAGTTCATCCTACCCTAAAAACGTGAGCAAATCATGTTGTTTAGGCTAGTTAGAAGCTTAGCTGACAATTACTTGTCGTCTTTTACTTCTTCAAACTCAGCATCAACTACATCATCGTCTTGCTTAGCAGACTGTTGTGGTTGCTCGCCTGCATCTGCGCCACCTTGTTGCGCTTTAGCTTGAGCAATTTCCATTAGCTTTTGAGACTTTTCAGCAAGTGCTTGCGTTTTAGCTTCAATTTCAGCTTTGTCATCGCTCTTAATAGCTGCTTCAAGGTCAACAACAGCGGCTTCAATTGCCTCTTTGTCTTCGCTTGGTAGTGCATCACCCGCTTCTTCAATTTGCTTGCGAGTGCCGTGTACCATTGCATCAGCTTGGTTACGAGTTGCTACTAGCTCTTCAAACTTTTTGTCTTCTTCAGCATTCGCTTCTGCATCACGAACCATTTTTTCTACTTCTTCATCGCTTAAGCCTGAAGACGCTTGAATCGTGATCTTTTGCTCTTTACCTGTATCTTTATCTTTCGCTGATACATGTAAGATACCATCCGCATCTACATCAAAAGTTACTTCGATTTGTGGCGTACCACGTTGTGCTGGACGAATACCTTCTAGGTTAAATTGACCTAAAGATTTGTTGTCGCTAGCACGTTTACGCTCACCTTGTAGTACATGAATCGTAACCGCAGACTGGTTATCTTCTGCTGTAGAGAAAGTTTGCGATTTCTTAGTTGGAATCGTTGTATTTTTCTCAATTAGCGGTGTCATTACAGAGCCCATTGTCTCAATACCTAGCGATAATGGAGACACGTCTAATAGTAGTACGTCTTTAACGTCGCCTGCTAATACACCACCTTGAATTGCCGCGCCTACTGCTACAGCTTCATCAGGGTTAACATCTTTACGTGGCTCTTTACCAAAGAACTCAGCAACAGTTTTTTGTACTAGTGGCATACGTGTTTGACCACCTACTAAAATGATATCGTTAATATCATTTACAGATAAATCAGCATCCGCTAGTGCACGTTTAAGTGGCTCAATTGACTTAGTTACTAAGTCTTCAACTAATGACTCAAGTTTAGCACGCGTTAGTTTAACGTTCATGTGCTTAGGACCTGATGCATCGGCAGTTACGTACGGAAGGTTAACTTCTGTAGATTGTGCAGATGATAGTTCGATTTTCGCTTTTTCAGCCGCTTCTTTAACACGTTGCATAGCAAGCGGATCGTTTTCTAAATCGATACCTTGGTCTTTCTTGAACTCAGCTACTAGGTAGTTGATTACACGGTTATCGAAATCTTCACCACCTAAGTGAGTGTCACCGTTTGTAGCAAGTACTTCAAATGTGTGCTCGCCTTCAACTTCATCAATTTCAATGATAGATAAATCGAAAGTACCACCACCTAAGTCGTATACTGCAACAACGTTTTCACCTTTGTTTTTGTCCATGCCGTAAGCAAGGGCAGCAGCTGTTGGCTCATTGATGATACGTTTAACTTCAAGACCCGCAATACGACCAGCATCTTTTGTTGCTTGACGTTGTGAATCGTTAAAGTATGCAGGTACTGTGATTACAGCTTCAGTTACTTCTTCACCTAAGAAGTCTTCTGCCGTTTTCTTCATTTTTTTAAGTACTTCTGCAGAAATTTGTGGTGCAGCGCGTTTTTCACCGCCTGCTTCTACCCATGCATCGCCGTTATCAGCTTTAATGATTTTAAACGGCATAATACCGATATCGCGTTGTACTTCTTCGTCTTCAAAACGACGACCGATTAAACGCTTAATTGCAAATAACGTGTTAGTTGGGTTAGTAACCGCTTGACGCTTAGCAGGCTGACCTACTAGTGTTTCGCCGTCTTGCGTGTAAGCAATAATAGACGGGGTTGTGCGATCGCCTTCCGCATTTTCAATAACACGTGCTTTATCACCATCAAGTACTGCAACACAAGAGTTTGTAGTACCTAAATCGATTCCAATAATTTTACCCATGAATCTTCTCCAACTTCAAATTCGTTAATACGTTCGATGACTAGTAAATAGGGATGCCACAAAGTGAATTCAACTGTAAAAATGAAAAAAAATTCATTTTTTGTAATTTATTTAACAAAAAACCTTAATAAAAGTAGGGTTTGATGTTTTTTGCGCCAAATACACCCCTTCAACTCAACTAGTCTGACCAGTTGATATGTGTTATATATGTTTAATAATGATAATTTCAAGGATATTAACGATGCATTTTGATGACTTATTAAAACAAGCCTCTGCTATTTCTAGCACGTCTTCGGCTGCGCTCACCGCTCACAGCAACACAATGGAATTTCCGGCTAATTGGTGCCAAGGTAGAACCGCCTTTGGTGGCCTTTCTGCTGCACTACTTTATCAAGCAATCAGAAAACACATTGACCCAAGTAGACGATTACTTTCTTTGAGTACTAATTTTGTGGGGCCATTGCTTGCTGACATGCCTTTTTCGATGTCAGTTGAAATTTTACGCCAAGGTAAAAGCAGTACTCAGGTATTAGCTAAAGTGATTCAAAGTGAGCAAGTGTGTGTAATTGTCCAAGCGTGCTTCGCTATTGATAGGCAATCAGGTGTTAACGTACCAGTAAGTAAAGAAATGGGATTAAAGCCTGTAGATGCACGACATACATTGCCATTTATTCAAGGGCAAATGCCTGAGTTTTTCCAGCATGTTGATTTATGCCCGCAGCAAGGCGCTATGCCATTTAGTGCTGCTGAGACTTCGCATTTAGGTGGTTGGATGCGTTTTAAACACACTCCCGAAACCATTACAGAAGCGCATATCATTGCACTAACAGATGCTTGGCCACCCACATTACTGCAAATGTTTAAGCAACCTGCGCCAGCAAGTAGCATGTCGTGGTATTTAGAATTTGTGCAAGAGCCAACACTTACACCTGGAGAGTGGTTAGGCTTTGAAGCAATCACACATCATGCAAAAGGTGGCTACGGATTAGAAGATGGCTGTATTTGGTCGCAGTCAGGGGAGTTAATTGCATTAACGCGTCAAACCGTTGCTTTATTTGATTAAACACCGCTTGGCTTGCTGTTAACCACTTATTATTTGTTGATATTTACCCTTTACTTTTATATTTGGCCGCCATTATTAAATGCTTTTTTTAAGTACTAAGTTGCTAAAATAAGCAAGGCACTGGGCTTTTAGTAAATTGGGTGAATATTAACGGGTAATGAGTGTGTATTGTTATAGTAATGGAATATGCGCTCATTGGAGATAATTACATCTACCCTGTTTTCTTATGGCGGAATTGTCGCGCTGGCAGCAATCACAGCAGGCTTTTCACTGAGCAGCATCCATTGCCGGGTTTATAAAAAATAGCTATTAAAGCTAAGTTATAACAGCCTCATACCTACCCTTAACAAAGTGTTATTGCGCCTAATGATGAATCGCGTTGTATTAATAACCCAAATATAGCAAAATTGCATAAACATTCTTCTTTGATGGTTATAACTTGCAAACGATTTGCCCGTGCTGCGATTTAATAATTGATATACCTGCAATAGCCAATAAGCAAATGGCTGTGTGTCCGCATTGTCACCATAAGTTGTGCGAAAGCGATGTAAATAACGACACTAAAGTGGTCGCACTCAGTATTGGCTCATTACTTATGCTATTAAGTAGCATGTTTTACCCGTTTATTTCGTTTAGTAGTAGCGGTATTACGCAAACCATCACCCTACCCGATGCCGCCCGAATTTTATTTAATTACGATAGTCAGTTACTTGGTTTATTTATTGACTTAAGTATTATTGCGCTACCAATGAGCTTACTGCTCATTCTTATTCCTATGCACCTTGGGCTTTTACAATCTTTGCCAAATGGTATTGCTAGACGTTTACTCAAATTTACCTTGGCTCTTGAGCCGTGGATCATGTCTGAAATATTTTTAATTGGTGTACTGGTCAGCATGGTTAAGATTATGTCGCTTGCCGACATTAGTTTTGGGACCAGCTTCTGGGCTTATATTGGCTTTGTTGTTATGTACATTGCCGCGCTTGCTCATGTAAACAAGCCTCGTCTATGGGCACAAATTAAGCCCGCCATAACACTTGATGACACATCACATGCTAAACGCGCTATTGATCGCAACATAAAAGCCTGCCATGTATGCCACCAACTTTGTAAAGATGACTATTGTCCGCGTTGCCACACTAAAACTCACATAAGAAACCCCAACAGTGTTCAAAAAGCAGCGGCTTGGTTAGTCACCTCAGTGCTTTGTTATATACCTGCAAACTTATTACCAATAATGCATACCACCAGTCTTGGCGATACATCACCGTCAACCTTAATTGGCGGCGTACTGACACTTTGGAAAAGTGGCTCCTACCCCATTGCCGCCATTATATTTTTAGCCAGTGTGGTGGTGCCTTTAGCCAAAGCCCTTGTGCTAAGTTTTTTATGTTTTATGGTGGCAAAACCTGCTAACAAGCATACAAAAGGCTATACTAAAATTTATCAACTTACTGAATTTATTGGCAAATGGTCAATGATTGATGTATTTGTTGTTGCTATACTCGTCGCCTTAGTGCAATTAGGTAATTTAATGTCAATTACGCCTGGGCTAGGCATTGTATTTTTTACTGTTATGGTAATATGCCAAATGATGGCTGCACATGCGTTTGATCCACGCTTGTTGTGGGATACACCAAAAAACAAACATTCAGAGAATAAAGCATGACCGAAACGGCTAATGTAACAAACAAACCAAAAATCTCAGCTATTTGGATTATTCCGCTAATAGCCTTATTAGTTGGTATTTGGATGTTGTATCAATATCAAGCAAATGTAGGCCCTACTATTTATATAAAAATGCCCCATGCAGAGGGCATTATTGCAGGTAAAACAGAAATAAAGGTGCGCAGTGTTAAAATTGGTCAAATTGACGCTATACGCCTATCTGACTCGCAAGATAGCGTAATTGCCCGCGCACAAATAGACAGAAATTATAACGAACTACTCACCGAAGATGCCAAAATTTGGGTTGTTAAACCCCGTATAGACGAGACTGGCATTAGCGGCATGAGTACGCTTTTGTCGGGTGTTTATTTAGAGTTTTCCCCAGGGGAGAGTAAAAAACTTAAAGAGCGTTTTGTATTACAAGACGAGCCCGCCCTTATTGGTAAAGATGTAAAAGGTGGGCGTTTTCAATTACTCAGCTACAATGCTGAGGTACTCGAAGTTAGTACAGGCATATTTTTTAAAAATTATAAAATAGGCCAAATAGAAACCGCTACCTTTGACTGGAAAAACCAAGCAATGAAGTACGGCATTTTTATTAATGAGCCGTATCAAAACCTCATAACATTAAACTCTATTTTTTGGGTTAATGCAGGGATTGAAATCGACTTATCAGCCGATGGTATTAATATAAGTACTGGCTCACTGAGCAAGCTTCTCAAAGGCGGTATTTCGGTTGGCTTACCCGATCAACAAGCACCTGGCGATATTGCACAAAACGGCCACAACTTCTCGTTGAGTCAAAGCTACAAAGAAGCCTTGGAAGAGCGCTTTTACGATTTTGATTACTACATTATTGACTTTGAACAATCAATACGAGGCCTACGCCCCGGTGCCCCGGTGGAATATCGTGGCACTCGAATTGGTACAGTGGTAGAAGCGCCCGCTAACGTTATTATTGATGGTAAACCCGCGCACTTTAAAAACCACAATACAGCGGTGCCTGTACTGATTAAAATAGAGTATGGCCGTTTATATCACGATAGCGCAGCGGCCAGAGAATTTTGGCAAAGCAGCCTAACAGGTTGGATAAAAAGTGGTATGCGTGCCTCTTTAAAGCCCGGCAACCTTTTAACTGGCGCAGTGTATGTTGATTTTGATATATACCCCGACGCCCCTAAAGCGCATTTAGCAAAGCTTGCGAAGTATGATGTTTTTCCAAGTATATCCAGCGGCATTACCGTGCTTGCCGATCAGGTCTCGGATGTGCTTAACAAAGTAAACAGCTTAAAAATCGAAGACAGTCTCGCGCAAATGCAGGCTACATTTAGTGACTACCAAGCCCTCGCTAACGAAATGCGTGCGTTATTAAGCCAAAAAGAGACACAAAATTTGCCCGGCGACTTTAATCGTAACTTTGATAAAATGACTAAAAGTATGGAGCAGTTTGAAGTGACCATGCGTCAATTTGATAAAACCATGGCTAGCTATCAGGCAGGCTCTGAGTTTCACCATCAATTACAGCAAACATTACTTGAATTTAAACGTTTAAGTGAGGAAATTCAGCCGCTGACACGTGGCTTAAATGAACAACCAAATATGTTTATTTTTGATAAATCACTCCCTGCTGATCCACAACCAAGGAAGCAATAATGAAACACTTATTTTTAGCCATCACTGTGTTAATCACTCTTGCAGGGTGCAGTGCGTCAATTCAAACAGCAACGCAGTATTATCAGTTTGAACAACCCATTGCTTCATCATCCCGTCATGTTAAAGAAACAGATGCGCAGCTTAGAGTACAAACTGTGGCACTTAGAGGCGCATTAAATAATTTAGGCATAGCGATGAAAATAGATAACAATCAAATTCACGCAGCAAATTACAATCTGTGGGGGGAATCGCCTGATGTTATGCTTACCGCTACAGCGCAACAAACCCTTTTCAATGCCATGCCTAATTGGATGGTCATCAAGGGCTTACCGGTAATTACCGAGCTTGATCAGCAAACGTTTTACGAGCTTGAGTATGAAGTACACCACTTTAATGGAGATATGCAAGGCAACGCTGATATTTCAGGGTTATGGCGCTTGTATTACACCCATCCAGAAACCGGCCGCAGCTTGATTAGCGTACATAATTTTTCACATATAGTGCCTATAGATGACGACGGTTACGATGGTTTAGTGGCCACCCTTGAGCAAACCTGGTACAACATAAATTTAGATGTGGCAAAAGCGATAGAGAAAGCACGTATTTAAACACTAACTATAGGGCGGTTTTATGGTCACTAAAAATCGCCCTCCTCCCCTATTTATTTAAACAGAGCAAAATGCAGCCAATTTTGCTACCGATGCTCAAGCTATTATCATTCTAACATTCGTATTAATGCCAATTTGCTTAATTAAGTGAACCATTTTGAAGCGTTTAGAACGTATTGGTAGCTGGCCAAAAATTCTAATCATTTGTGATAAAAGAGAATTAATAACGCATATAGCGACATGTTTAGCCCCATAAAATGATTACGTATTATTGCGCATGGGTATAAGTTATCAGCTAATTGATGCGTATAGCCTAAAGAAAATATAAAAAACCCAGTACATATTTGCACTGGGTTTTGCGTTAAATACATAATCTATACAAAATTATTTTTGTAATTTTATTCCTTTGTAATAGGTTTCCAGCGATTTAATTTTCGTTTGATTTGGCAAATCTGCAAAGTCGCTTTCTGTAAACTTAGTACCACGTAGTTGCACATTTAAACGTGCAGCTTGCGGGTTTAACATAGTTTGTTTGTAATACTGCTTAATATCTTCAAGCGTTACTTTTTCGACTTCATCAATTAGTTTTTGTTTGGAGTCAAAATTAAAGTTTTCGCGGTACCAATCTGTAATGAGAGGCCCCATCTCATCGCTTAAGTTTTTAGGTTGCTCTTTGAGAGATACAAGCGTAGCGTTTTTAAGTTGGGTAAAGGTATCTAAACTCATATTATCAAGCTCTACCGCGTACTCTTTTTTGAATTGATCAAAACGTGCCTGAATTTCTTTTGGCCCTTTAACCGGCGTTTGTATGAACAAGCCGATTGCCGAGTAATCCTCTATTGGGCGAGCCAACGCACCTACAGCATATGCAAGTTGCTCTTCGGTACGCATTTTGTCAAACGCAACCGTTCTAAAGTGACTTTGTAGTACTGCAGCTTGTGCTTTTTGTTTATAGCCGGCTATTGGGTGTACGCTCATATCTACAACAGCTACATCAGCTACATCAATATCTTTTTGAAGTACCCATGTTTCGCCAGGCTGCGGTAACCATGCTTTACTGCGCGCAAACTCACTCGATGTATGATTGCTTGGTAAAGTGGCACTTAATTCATTGGCTATCGATTCTATATCTTGTTGGTTGTAATTACCGTAGCTAAATACACGTAAATCGTTGGTGGCAAACGTGGCTGTTTTTAGCTTGTTTAAATCGGCAACGCTTAACGCTTCTGCCGCTTTTATCAGTGCCTCTGTATCAAAGCTGCCTGTGCGGGTAAGTTTAGAGTAAGCGCCAAATGCTTGTGCATACGGAAATTGCTTTTGCTGATTTAACAAGCCACGTTTGTAGCGATCAATTGCTTGGTTAAATGCTTGTGCTGTTACCTTGGCTTTTAACCCGCTTAGCGCTTGTTTTAAAAGTACATCTTGCTTATCGGTAAAGCCACTCATTGATAAAACTAAACCATTACTTGGCGCAAGGTTTACGCTCATGCCGGCAATGGCGGCTTCGGTGCTTAATTGGCTTTGTTGCATGTTATATAAGTCAGCCCATACTGCGTATAGTACTTCAGCCTTAATATCGTTTAAGCCAGGTTGAGTATTAATATATACCTCAACCAGCCCCTTGGGCTGGGCTGCAAATTTTTGGCTTGCTTGGCGCCATACTTTTACGCCGTTTTTATCGTAAGCCAATTCAGGGTGTTTTTGCTCTTTAAACTTGGCTGTTTTAATGGCAAAGCTTTCTGGTAGTAAGTTATTTACACTGGGTAAAGCAAGCTTAAACTCGCTTGATGTTTTCCAACTGGCAATTTCGGCATCGCTAATATCTTCAATACGGTATTTACCATCATAAAAATGCAGTTGCGAGTCGGTTTCTTCTTGTTGCGAAATATACCATACGCGCAGCGTATCGGGATTTAATTGTTTAAGTACTGCGTTTATCGCCTCTGCGTCAAATTTGGCATAATAATAAGGCGCATCAATGGCATGATTTAATGGATAATCTTGCATGCTGCCAGTAAGCGCGCTGACATAACTAAACTCATCGCCTTTTTCTAAAAACTTAAATTGATTGCTAAGCGATGTACGAATTTCGTTAAAGTACTTAGCGTCTACACCTTCTTTTTTAATCAGTTCAATGTATTGCATAATAGTTGCGACAATTGTTTCGCGGTTTTTCATGCCTTCATCGGTTAATTCTAGCGAAATAGTCAGCGCGCCGTAATTGCCATACTGACTAGGCGACGGTGACGCGGTTAATTGCGATACCCAGCCTTTGTCACGCAGTAATTGTGCAGGGCTACCTGGCATTTCATTACTCAATAAATAAGTAACATAACGATTAGGTTTAACCGCAAAGTCGCTGCTATTGTTATTAATAGTAAACTCAAGTTGCAGCTGTTTTACATCTTCATTTGGTGAATAGTACACTTTTTTACCGCCGGCTTTATCAAAATCAAGCTCTGCGGTAACAGATGGTTTTTCAATGTGTTTATTTTCAATATCGGCAAAATAAGTTCTCGCTTTTTGCTCCATTTGCTCAATTGGCAAGTTTGAGATAAGCGCCACTTTCATAATGTTAGATGAATAGTATTTATTGTAAAAATCGACTGTTTCTTTGTGTAATTTGCTACCTTCTTTGTCTCCTAACGTTTCTAGATTACCAATTAAAAAGCGGTTAGCTGGGTGATCCCCCATCATTTTACGGGCGAGTTTAAATTGGCCAAAAAAGTCCATTTCTCGGCGCATAGACCACTCGGCATTCACAGCGTTTTTTTCTTTATCTGCATACTCTGGGTAAAGCTTAGGGGCTTTAAAAAAGTCAGCAAAACGGTCTAGCGCTTCATCAAAAGCGTCGTTATTAATTTTAAACATGTAGTTGGTAATATCCAGCCACGTATACGCATTATTTACCCCGCCATTTTTAGTCATAAAGTCGGAGTAGCCTTTGGTATCTGGGTAGCGCTCTGTGCCTAAAAAAAGCATATGCTCTAAGTAATGTGCCATACCTTGCTGCATCATAGGGTCGTGCAGTAAACCTACACCTACACTTAACGATGCAGCTGATTTTTCAGCGCTTGGATCAGAGACTAAAATAACTTCTATTTCGTTTTCAAGCTTTAGGGTTTTATATTCACGCGTGTCATTTGGGCTTACAACTAATGTGTCTGAGAGTAAGGTGCTTTGCGAAGAACTAGCAACCGGTGAGGTAGATGATGTATTTGTACAGCCACTTAAAACTGCTAAAGCGATGGCGCTAAAACCAAGAATTTTTTTCATTTTGTTTTTCCATTAAAATTGCGCTTAGGATGCGCTAAAAACAACATAACAGGACTAAATTAACACTAACAATTAAGGGTTTACCACAAAATAATACTAATTTATGTAACACATTGTGAAAAACACCTGCATACTTAAAGTCAGTAAAATAATAACGAAGGAAATAGGATGGAAAAAATAATAATACTCGCCATGTTTGCACAAGTAACGTTATCGCTAATTGTAATGTTAATTATGGGCAAACGACGCTTTGCGGCTGCAAAAAACAAACAATTACAGTTGAGTGATTTTAAAACCATGCGCCTTGATAACGCAGGCGATACCGTACGCGTAGCCGATAGAAACTTTACTAATCAGTTTGAAATACCTGTGCTTTTTTATATCGGTTGTATTGTTGCACTGCAACTTAACAGCGCCAGCTATTTAATAACTGCGCTTGCGTGCTTATTTGTTATTTCGCGTGTTGTGCATACGGTTATTCATATTGGCAGTAATAATGTAAGAATGCGCTTTAATGTTTTTTTACTTGGCTGCGCCAGCGTGTTTGCTTTATGGCTTGCGATTGTTTGGCGAATTTTAGCATTTTAGCAAAAGCGGCTTTATTAGCCGCTTTTTATTTATTGTTTAATGCATTGTTAGGGCCTGTTTACCTTTCGAGGTTAAATTTACAGCAGTCTGTTTGGTAATTAGGCAAAGCAGAGCCTATGTAGTGTGGTTGCTCCCCATAAATAGGCGATAACGTAGCATAAATGCCAAACAGGCGCTGCCCGAAAGGGTTCTGCCTAGGGGGCATTTACTCTTTGTTGCTCGGTTTTTACTTAGCCCACTAGGTTACAAACCTCGCGCCGCGATTAAACGCCCCTAGATTGAACAAACTTTAATCCTGAAAGGTCAACAGGCCCTAATATTTGGCGCGATTTAAGCGTGTACCCACTCCAAGCAGTGCAATTAAGCAAAAGCCAACCCCCATACTCCCACCCGAGCTACTTACCGAACCAGCCTCAGAGGGTGAATCCTCTTGGCTTATTAATGTATTAGCTATTGGGTTTAAGCCGGCAGATGAAAGCGGGTCGTCATCTAATACCACCACACTATTAATAGTTACAAAGTTAGCGCTGCTCAGAGCGACATCGCTACTTGAGCATTGCTCACTGGTTATATCAACTAACGGAATATCACCACAGTGTACCAACCCTGCAATACTATCGAGCGTCGCTTGGCCTTGCGCTGTAATTTGTCCAAATACTGTAAAACCGCCATTTTGAGTATCAAGCGCTTCGCTATTATCAACCATATTAAAGAACCACTGGCTCGTTGCGCTGTTTTCATCGTTGGCTAATTTAGCCATCGCGATTGTGCCCTTCACATTAGATAAAACAGGCTCATTAACAACAGCAGGTTTAGTGGTTATTGGCACTAATTCGTCGGTAAATGTAAAGCCACCGCCTTGTATTACAAAGTCGCTGGCTGAGCGGTGTATAACAGTTTGGTTATATGCGTCATCTTCAATATAACTTAAAAAGTTAGCAACCGTATTGGGGGCTTGTTGATCAAACAAGTTAATTTGTATTACACCGTGCGAGGTTTGCATTTCAACAATGGTGGCTTGGCTAGTAAAGCACGAAAACGCAAGTAGCGAGCCAATCAAGCACTTTTTCATTATGAGTCCTTTTGTTATTGTTATTTAAAGTAAGTGTTAATACTAAACAACACTATACGCCATGCTAGAGCATTAATGGAGCGCAACTACAAATAGCACCGCTTTAGTTACATTTCATTACATATTATTTTAAATAACACTCACTTTATTTGCTTAATAAAAAGTTATTAATAATTTAATATTACTTTTATTAGCTGCAAGTAAAAAAGGATAAAATAAGTACGTTATTTATCGTAAAATTAGTTTAAACTAACCGTCTAATAAATTAAGCACAGCATAATAAACGGGTATTTCATGCGTATAATTATTTTATTTTCAGTTATTTTATCTATCATAGGTTGTACAAGCGCGCCTTTAAACACAGCCCCTTCCCCACAGTATATTACTGTATTACATACTAACGATAATCATGGGCGCTTTTGGCATAACGAAAAAGGCGAGTACGGTATGGCAGCGCGTAAAACGTTAATTGACGCTTTACGCAACAAAGCACAACAGCAAGGCCATGCAGTTCTACTGCTATCAGGGGGTGATATAAACACCGGTATACCTGAGTCAGACTTGCAGCATGCTGAGCCTGATTTTAAGGGTATGTCATTACTGGGATACGATGCTATGGCTATTGGTAACCATGAATTTGACAACCCGCTTAGCGTTTTAGCTAAGCAGCAACAATGGGCTAACTTTCCATTACTGTCTGCAAATATTTTTGATAAAGCAACCGGAGAAAACGCTTTTCAAGCTTATCAAATTTTCGAAAAAAATGGCTTAAAAATCGCGGTTATTGGGCTTACTACCACAGACACAGCTAAAATAGCTAACCCTCAATATATTGGGCATTTAGAATTTAAAGACCCTACTGAGGTCACCGCATCCCTTGCTAAAAAAATTAAGGCGCAATATAACCCCGATATTATGATTGCAGTGACACACATGGGCCATTATGTAGATGCAAACTTTGGTATTAATGCGCCAGGTGATGTGACGCTTGCGCGCTCTCTACCTACAAATACTTTAGATATGATTATTGGCGGTCATTCGCAAGAGCCTGTTTGTATGGCTGGAAAAAATAAAAATGACGACAAGTTTAAACCTGGACTTGCATGTAAGCCTGATCAGCAAAACGGCACATGGATTATGCAAGCGCATGAATGGGGTAAATATGTAGGTAAAGCAGAGTTCAAACTAGAAAATGGCACGCTGACCTTACTAGATTACAAATTAATGCCAGTTAATTTATATGTAGATGAAGTTCAAGCCGATGGGTCAAGTAAACAAGTATTAGCAAATCAATACATTGAGCCTGATCCTACTTTAAAAGCTTTTTTGGCTACGTACCAAGCCAAAGGCGCAAAACAAATTGCTGGAAAAATTGGCAGTGTTGATGCGCGCTTAGAGGGCGATAGAAACAAAGTACGTTACCAACAAACCAACTTAGCACGCGTGATAATTCAAGCACAAATGAATGTAGTCGGTGCCGATTTCGGCCTTATTAGTGGTGGCGGGATCAGAAGTTCAATTGAAGCCGGTGATATTAGCTATAAAGATATTTTAAAAGTGCACCCGTTTAAAAATCGCATTACCTATATGGACTGGCAAGGAAATGATCTATGGGATTACTTAGAGACAGTCACTGGCTTCCCTGTTGATGCGGGGGCCTATTTGCAATATCACAAATTGGCATTCACTCGTAAAAATGGCAAATTAGTCAGTGTATTTATTAACGGTAAACCGCTTGATAAAAATAAAACCTATCGAATGAGTTTGAATAGTTATAACGCATCAGGTGGTGATGGTTACCCCGCAATAAATAAACTTAAAGGCTTTGTGAGCACAGACGAAACCGATGCACAGGCACTTAAAACGTTTATCATGCAACATAGCCCACTTAAAGCTGCGGAGTTTGCACCTAAATAAAAAAGTTTTTAAAAAGGAAAGTAGCTGGCTACTTTCCTTTTATTTCGATATTTCCCTTTGCAATATTTATTAACGCATAGCTATGTAATCGAGACCTCGAACCTTCGCCATAGGCTTTAGGCGGATAGTAAATATCTTTCATATCAGGGTGCTCTGATAATACCTCATCTAAAGCTGCACGTATCTCGCTTAATGTTTTTTCTAAACTGCTATTAAAATTTGGGCGCTTGCGTATAGTGTGCCCAAGCTCAATCAACCTGTAAAAGTACTTATTAGCCAACTCTATAAGCTCATCTGGCACATATTTATTTTGATTTAGCACAACATCACGGTTATCTCTGCAAAACTCTATCAAGGCTAAATAAAAGCATAGCGGCTTGTTTGCTAAACACACCGTATTTTCTGGAAAGTAATTATTGCTGAGCGTTTTAGTGTTTAAATCAATAATCAGTACAAGCTCTTTAGGCGTGCTTACCTCTGTATTGGCGTTTTGTGGCGTACCTTTTACCTCAGCAGGCATTTCCGTAATAGATTTTAACCATTTACTGAATAAAACACTCAAGACTAAGAATAACAAACAAATCAAAAACCGAGTTTCTGACCAAAATTGTGCGTTTTTCTCGAATACTAAAGAGACATGCGTGGTACTCGACTTAAGTGTTCTTACAAATTGATTTGGTTTTAAAACTAAAGGCTTTGCAGACTTTGGCACAATTTTAACTAAACGTAAGTTGTTGCCTAAATAATCGTTAAGCTTTATTAAATAGTCTTGCACTGCATGCTGATTACCCGAGTGCTTTAAAAGAGCGTTAGAAAGCGCAATTAACGGCAAGTCTAGGGCTACTTGTTTTTCCGTTTCGATAACCTGGTGTTTAATGACGTGATTCTGCTCGCTAATGACAGAGACATAGAATACAAAGCAATTAATAAAAAAAACAGCACAGCCAAAAACAACATATTTATACTTATCCATTTTTAATGCTCTCATCTTTTGCTGTTACGTGTTCTGAGGTGCAATCCCAGTATGATTGTGCTTCTTTGTAATAGCTTAATGTTTGTTCTTTAGACATATCAAGAATATGACGCTGCACAGCGCATAATAGGTCAGTATTATTTTGCTGCATTTTTAAATACCAACGTGAACCTGAAATTTTGTTACTTAAGGGCGTTATATAATTTTTTGAAAAACGCTCGGCGTCACTCTCTTTCCAAAAAGATGCAATAATATCTACCTGCCCATTAGCTAATAAATCACGAAGCTCGCTGTGTGAACTTGCATAAGTAATGTCTAAGTTGCCTTGGTTTATATTTAAATCTTTAAACACCTTTTTGGGTAATATATGGCCAGAGCGGCTTGTAGGGTAATCCAACAAGCCTATGCGCTTATCTAAAAAGTACTGTTTTGTTAAGCGAGGTTTTTCCTTTGAAGAAATAAAGTACGCTGTATAATCAGAAAAGCCCACAACGGCTTGGTAGTTGTAGGTAAGCTCAGCATTAAAAGCGTTCATTATATTATTTTTTGCAAGTACCAGATCCGCTATCCCTTTACCCACAAAGTCAAAGCTTTCAGTTGTGCTATCGCCCCAATAACCTTTAACAGAACCATATTGCTTAGTTACTACTGAATCAACGCAAAGCGACTCAGTAAGTCGCTCTGCAACACTTTGCGAGGGCGTAAATACAATGAGCTGATTTTTGTTCTCACTTGCCGTGGTATAACATTGTGTTGACGTTTTTATTAATTCTGGAAAAGTAATTTCGTCACTGTTTACGCTTACATTTCCTACAGACCACGCAGCAACCATAACCAGAAACAAAAGTGTAACAAACGACAGTTTATGTAACATGACCTCTATAAACCCCACCAATAAGGTGTACCTAACAATGCAAAGGCTATATTTGAACAATATTTCTTACTTATTACAATAGGTAATTTTACCCATATATCATAACTAGCTGAAATTAAAGGGTTATGAATAAGAAATAATGAATACTCTTGACTCCTTCCTATATTAAGTAAAAACAATCACAATGCTCATACCAGCTATATAGGTGAATAAAAATAAATGCAGAAAACATTAATGCGCATTAAAATTGCTACTCTCGTAGCAACAACGTTAATAATTAGTGCTGTTTTTACAACAAGTAAATCGTATGCATGGGGCCAAAATGGCCACCGTATCGTTGGTTATATTGCTGAGCAACACTTAACCAACCAAGCCGTTCATAATTTAGCACCACTTTTGGAAGGTCAATCATTAGCTAAAATAGCGACTTGGGCTGATGAAATGCGATCTAACCCTGAGCTATTTTGGCGTAAAAAATCTTCTCGCTGGCATTACATAAATCTTCCCAAAAATAAAACGCTTTCCCTAAATCACGCACACACACACAGCAAAGATGATGTTACAAACATTCTAGAAGGTATCTACTTCTCTATTAATACACTCCAGTCATCGACTACTTCACTTCAAGAAAAACAGTTTGCTTTAAAGTTTTTAGTTCACTTGGTTGGCGACAGCCATCAACCATTTCATGCTGGGCGAAGTGAAGATAGAGGCGGCAATTTAATTAAGGTCGATTTTTTTGATAACGAGACCAATTTGCATAGCCTTTGGGACACTGGATTAATAGAAAATGAGAATCTAGCTTATACTGAATACGCTAAATTTATAGATACAAACGATACATCACTCATTAAAACCTACTTGCAGAGTAGCCCTACTACGTGGCTTATGGAGTCTCACAAACTGGCTGAAGAAATTTATAACTCAACCGATGACGAAGTAAGCTATAGTTATGTTTTCAAATACAATCCTCTTGTTAAGCAGCGTTTACAAAAAGCAGGCATTAGACTTGCGGGTGTATTAAACTATTTATTTGATTCATCAGAAGATAATAAAAACTTAAAAATAACGATAAAATAACAATCAACCTATAAATAAAAACCTACACACGGGAATTAATTTATGTTTATACACGGTTTAGAGTATAGCTAAAATAATAAAGCTGGAAATGCATTGATTACAAAGTGTAATTAACTATAGAGGGAGTTATATAAGTTACATTTCATAATACTGTCATATAATGTCGGTAACATAACAATAAGTAATTAATCCATATTTAGTTAAGTATACAAGTATAAATTGTGCAAATTAATTTTGCATATTACAAGAGTATACCCTTAGTGAAAAACGCTGGGGTTATACGACTTAAAATAACAATTTAATTATAACTTTCACGGGAAATGAAAATGAAGACTAAACTTCAAAAAACAGCACTTTCACTTGCTATCGCTGCATGTGTTAGTGTAAGTGGCGCTGCATTCGCCAACGAAACCACCTCTGCGATTAAAGGGCAAATTACTGGTCCAAATGGTAACCCTGCTCCAGGTACTAAAATAACAATTTTACACGTACCGTCTGGTTCAGTTAAAACAACTGAAGCGAATGATGCGGGTTACTTTACTGCTAAAGGCCTCCGTGTTGGTGGTCCGTACAAGGTAATTGTTGACTCTGATGTCTATGCTGACCAAGAATTCAATAACATTATCCTTAATATCGGTAACGATTACCCAGTAAATGCTTCACTTGAGCCACAATCAAGCATGGAGCAAATTGTTGTTACTGGCGCGCCTATCAGCTCTATGTCTGGTGGAACTGGTCCAGCATCTACATTTACATTAACTGATCTTGAAAACACGCCTGCTATTAACCGTGATTTAAAAGATATCATTCGTATTGACCCGCGTATCACAATTGACGATAGCCGTGGTTCAATTAACTGTGGTGGTGGTAACCCTCGTTACAACAGCTTAACGCTTGATGGCGTTCGTATGAACGATAACTTTGGTTTAAGCTCTAACGGTTACCCAACTATTCGTGCACCTTTCTCTTTTGATTCAATTGAACAGGTTTCAGCTGAGCTAGCACCATTTGACGTACAGTACGGTGGCTTTACTTCGTGTAACATCAATGCGGTAACTAAGTCAGGTGGAAATGAAGTTCACGGTGGCATCTTCTATGATTACACAAGCGATTCATTAAAAGGCGATAAAATCGAAGGCGAAGACGTTGATAACGGTAACTACACCGAAAAACGTTACGGCTTTAACGTTGGTTTACCGTTAATCGAAGATAAACTGTTTTTATTCACTTCATACGAAAAACTTGAAGGTGTACAACAGTTTAACTACGACGGTTTAAGCAGCGGCAGTGTAACTGCAGATGATATTGCTCGTATTACAAACATTGCTCAAACTGTATATGGCTATGACGTAGGCGGTATGCCTTCAAGTATGCCTGTTGAAGATGAAAAAATCTTAGTTAAATTAGATTGGAACATCAACGAAGATCACCGTGCAAACTTAATCTACAACTACAACGACGGTAATACAGTTTCACAGTCAGACACTGGTTCTAGCCGTGTTTCACTATCAAACCACTTTTACGACCAAAGTGCAGAATTTACTTCAATCATTGCTTCAGTATACTCAGATTGGTCAGATGATTTTTCAACTGAAGTTCGTATTGGTAAATCAGAACTAGATGCAACGGTACAATCACTTGATGCTGCAAGCAGCTTTGGTGAAATGCAAATAAGCACAGGTAACGGTGGTACAGTTTACATTGGCCCAGATGACTCTCGTCAATCAAATGATCTAGATTACGATACCACTACATTTAAAGTAGCGGGTACTTACTACCTTGACCAACATACCATTACAGCTGGCTATGAGTTTGAAGAGTTAGAAGTATTTAACTTATTCGTACAGCATACTGAAGGCGAGTACCGTTTCTATAACGAAAGAGATTCAGACGTAACGGGTATTGATTTATTTGAGCAAGGTATCGCAAACGCTGTTTACTACAACAATGCTGCCGGTACTAATGATCCTAACGATGCGGCTGCAAGTTTCTCATACGCTCAGCATACGTTTTATGTTCAAGACGAATACGCATTTACAGACTTAGATGCAAACATCACGTTTGGTTTACGCTACGATAAATACACAAGTGATGACGTACCAAACTTTAACCAAAACTATACTGACCGCTATGGTTTTAGTAACCAAAGCACGTTTGATGGTATTGATTTACTTCAACCACGTGTTGGCTTCCAGTGGTATGCAACAGACGAGTTAGAAGTTCGTGCTGGTGTTGGCTTATTCTCTGGTGGTAACCCAAATGTGTGGTTATCTAACTCTTACTCTAACGATGGTATTACAAACATCGGTACATTCCGCAGCTCGGTTGATTTATTCAACACGCCAAACGTAAATGGCGGCACGCCTGGTTTTGAAGTACCGCAAGAGATGTTTGATGAAGTTGCTAACACTGTAATTGGCTCAGGTGATGCTACAGTAAATGCAGTTGACCCAGACTTTGAAATCCCTTCTGAGTGGAAATACTCAATCGGTGCAACATACACAACTGAAAACGAGTATGTAATTTCACTTGATTACTTATACTCTAAGAAGAAAGATGCTGCCTTAATGCGCGACATCGCACTTCAGGATTCGGGCGAAACTACATTTGATGGTCGTCCTATTTACGAGTCAATCGAAGGCCGTGATGGTGAATACCTTCTTACAAATGTAAGTGGTGATAGCGGTGATTCATCGGTTATTTCATTAGCTGTAAGCAAAATGTTTGACAATGGCGTAAGCGTTAACTTTGGTTACGCGTACACAGATTCAGACGATGTTAACCCAATGACAAGCTCTGTTGCGGGCTCAAACTACGGTAATATTGCGCTAACGGATCCTGGTAACCCTGGTGTTGCATCATCAGATTACGAAATCCCACATCGTTTTACTATGACGCTTGGCTACACGCATGAGTTTGTTGATGGTTTTGCTACTCGCTTTAACCTATACGGTGAAGCATACAAAGGCTTACCATACAGCTACACATTTGATGGGAGCGACGAAAATGTATGGGGCGATGCTAACTGGAATGGCGATCGTCAATTACTTTACGTACCACTTGAAAACGATCCTAACGTTGTTTACGACATGAGCGCTGATGAAATTAACGCGTTTAACGACTTTATCGCGTCTAACGGTTTAGAGCGCGGTGAAATCACTGGCCGTAATGCTGAAAACTCAGATTGGTTTGTTAAATTTAACTTTAAAGTTACTCAAGAATTACCAGGCTTTATGGATGGCCATAAAGGTGAAGCGTTCTTCGTAATTGATAACTTAACTAACCTATTAAACGATGATTGGGGCGTACTTAAAAAAGGTCCTTTCGTTGGCGCTAGCATGATTTCAACATCAATTGATGAGCAAGGCCGTTACGTATACTCTGGCTTTAACGAAAACAATGCAAATACATCAGTACAAACTGATGCGTCTTTATGGCAAATGCGTGTAGGTGTACGTTACACCTTCTAATCTCATTAGTATAAAGACTAAATGTTTATTAAAGCCCATCAACTGATGGGCTTTTTTTATACCAATCCGCCTAATTAACTGATCGAATTTAAGGGTTGGGATTATAAAGCCCCTTTTAGCTCTTTTAGTAAATTTAGCAATTGTGCTTGTTGTTGCTTGGTAAATTTTTTAGCTAATTGCGCTTCCCAGTTTTGTGCATCATGCGCTATCAGCTTGTAAATTGCATTGCCTTGCTCATTTAACATAACCTGAGTTACTCGCTTATCTTGCTGATTTAATTCAGCTTCTATATACCCTCTTTGTAGCAATGATTTAATAGCTCGCGAAACCGTTGACTTGTCCATATTGGCTTGTGTACATAAATCTTTAGCACTACTTTTGCCATATTGCGCCAAGTTTGCCAACACCCGCCATTGAGGAATCGTTAAGTCGTATTTTTGCTGATAAACACGCGCAAAATCATCGCTTATGTGATTTGCCATTTGGTTTAACTGATAGGGCAAAAAGTGCTCTAAATCTATTTTCATTATTGCTTTCTCATCACATTTACACACCATGAAAACTGTGCATTTTAATTTACAGGCTAAAACATGCGCCCATTTGAAATTACTCTCACATGAGAGTACTTTAAACTAATTAGGGTCTGTTGACCTTTCAGGATTGAAATTTGTTCAATCTAGGGGCCATTTAATCGCGGCGCGAGGTTTGTAACCTAGTGGGCTAAGTAAAAACCGAGCAACAAAGAGTAAATGACCCCTAGGCAGAACCCTTCGGGCAGCGCCTGTTTGGCATTTATGCTACATTATCGCCTATTTATGGGGAACAACCACACTGCATAGGCTCTGCCTTGCCTAATTACCAAACAGACTGCTGCAAATTCAACCTCGAAAGATAAACGGCCCTAGAAAGATAAAACACTGTCACTTTTACAGGATCATATTATGGCCAGCGAAATAAACTACATGAGCGGTTTTGGCAATGAGTTTGAAACCGAAGCGCTTCCCGGCGCACTGCCTGTTGGGCAATTTACCCCACAAAAAGTTAAATATAATTTATACACCGAGCAATTTAGCAGCACGGCCTTTACGGCGCCGCGTGCCGCTAATCGTCGTACGTGGCTGTACCGCCTTCGTCCATCGGTGGTACAAGGTGACTATACTGCAATAGATAATGCACTAATCAGAACAGCACCTATAACTGAAGCAATTACGCCCCCTACGATGATGCGCTGGAGCCCGATTGATATTCCCTCAAAGCCTACTGATTTTATTGATGGGTTAATTACAATGGCTGCAAATGGCAATGCCAATGGTCAATCGGGTATTGGTATTCATGTTTATGTGGCTAATAATTCTATGCAAGGGCGCTACTTTTGTAATGCCGATGGTGAGATGTTGTTTGTGCCTCAGCATGGCGAGTTGCTATTACACACTGAGTGCGGAAAGCTGACTGTAAAACCGGGGGAAATTGCCGTCATTCCTCGCGGGATTAAATTCTCGGTTGATTTAATAGATGAAACTGCACGTGGTTACATTTGTGAAAACTATGGCCATGCGTTTGAGCTCGCCGAGCGCGGCCCCGTTGGTGCAAATGGCTACGCGAACGACAGAGACTTTAAATACCCCGTTGCGTCATTTGAAGACAAAGAAGGTGACTTTGAATTAGTGACTAAATTTAATGGTAATCTCTTTAGTTGCTCGGTCACTCATTCGCCTTTTGATGTGGTTGCATGGACTGGTAACAGCGCCCCGTACAAATACGATTTAGCCCGCTTTAATGTTATTAACACTGTAAGTTTTGATCACCCAGATCCTTCAATATTTACTGTACTTACCTCTCCCTCAGCCACTGAGGGCATGGCAAATGTGGATTTTGTAATTTTTCCACCACGTTGGATGGTAGCAGAGAATACGTTTAGGCCTCCTTATTATCATCGCAATATTATGAGTGAGTTCATGGGCTTAATAGAAGGGGTTTACGATGCAAAAGAGCACGGGTTTGTACCAGGAGGCGCTAGTTTGCATAATTGTATGTCGCCCCATGGGCCTGAAGCCGAGGTATTCGAAAAAGCATCTAATGCTGAGCTCACACCACAAAAATACGAGAACACGCTGGCCTTTATGTTTGAGTCTCGTTACATAATATCGCCCACTAAATATGCCCTTGAAGGAAAAGAGCGCCAATCTAATTACACTCAATGTTGGCGTAGTATCACTAAACACTTTACAGGCGAGGAATAATGACAATGAAACTCTACAGCTACTTTCGCTCATCTGCTGCATACCGTGTTCGCATAGCACTTAATTTAAAAGGCATTGAACACGATATACAATTTGTTAATTTACTTAAATCTGAGCAGTTAGCTCAGCCTTACTTAGATAAAAACGTGCAAGGTTTATTACCCGCTATTGAAACAGAGGACGGTGTATTAGCGCAATCACTTGCTATATTAGAATGGTTAGATGAAAGTTATCCGCAAACGCCTCTGGTTTATGGGAGTGCATGGCAAAAAGCGCAGATTCGTAACATAAGTTATGCCGTAGCGTGTGATATTCACCCTGTAAATAATTTACGTGTTTTAAAGTATTTATCAAATGAACTGAGCGTTAATGACGAGGCGAAAAATAAATGGTACAGACATTGGGTTGAGGTCGGGTTTGAAAAAATTGAATCAATGCTAAGCGAAGACTGTGATTTTTGTGTAGGCGATAAACCATCACTGGCTGATATTTGTCTAGTGCCACAGGTATTTAATGCGTTGCGTTTTAATGTAGATATGGCTGCGTATCCAAAAATTGCAGCCATTTATGCACGCTGTAATGCACTGCCCGCTTTTAATGAAGCAGCGCCGCAAAATCAACGCGATGCAGTTTAACTTTTTAAAGCGCTGTGAATAACACTTACATGCTCTATTAAATCTAAGCCCAGATCGGTCAAATAGCCACCATCTGGGCTATCTATTACGCCTTTATCAAATAAGCGTTGCGCCGCACTTAATAAATTAGGCTCTGCGTCAGAATGTAACTTTATCCCCTGCATTTTGCTATCCCTAGGAAACTTAGCTAATAACGTAAATTCATCTATCATTATTTGATTAAATCGCATGTCTTCACCTTTTTATAGTTGTGTGTTTAAGTCAGTGTTGTATAACGCTATTACTTACCCTAGCATGTTTTTTAATCGTGTGTACTATTTTTAAACTATCAAAATTCGAGGTGGCTCATGCGCCATATTATGGTTTTATTTATTTTTACAATTGCGTTAACTCTTCCCCCTAGTAGCGATGCTAAAACAGTTAAAACACATTCTATTATTGACACTAACGAGGTTATTAACGCTGGTAATATTTGTTGGTACGATAACAAACGTTATAGTGAAGGTGCGCCGGTGCAAGTACATTCTTTTACCTTAGTATGTGCAGCTAGTAACCCTCAGCATAATAACAGTAAGCTCATTTGGTTAAAATTAGATAAAAAAGGCAATCTTGTTTACCCCGCAAAACTTAAAACCATTAGGGTCAATTAGCGCTAAATGCGGATTTACGCTACAATGCGCACAGTTTAAATAAGTAGTATGGCTATGGATAATCAACCAAAGAATCCTCTTCACGGGGTAACATTAGAACAAATTTTAGTAGAGCTTGAACAACGTTTAGGTTTTAAAGCCATGGGCGAGCAAGTAAACATTAAATGTTTTACCGACTCGCCAAGCATTAAATCAAGCTTAAAATTTTTACGTAAAACCCCTTGGGCACGCGATAAAGTTGAAGCTCTCTACTTACATACGCTAAGTAACAAACCGCTGCGTAAACCCAAAAGCGCTCAGCGCTCTAAGCCTACTAGCTCAAGCAATAGCAGTGGTTTTGTTTGGCCAAGCATTAAAAAGTAATACACAAAAATGCACGTTAAATACGTGCATTTTGTATTTTATAATTCCTTACTAATTACATTTAATGAGGCAGGGTCAACTGTAATAGTAAGCGTATCAGCTGTTTTTATTTCACCATCTAATACATACTTGATTTCTTCATCTGCAGTAATCGTTACTTTTTTAGCGTTGGTATGATGCGAACTAATAGCTAATTGCGTTTGTGTAATACTACTAAACATCAACTCAGCAATACTAAGCACACTGGTTGTGTTTTCTTCGCTCGGTATCAGCCAATTTATGTCCAATAAACCATCTTCGTGATTAGGCTGTCCTCCCCCTTGCGCTAACAACGTGGTAAAAGGGGCTGCGTTAGCAACAATAAAGCTATTTGTGTGCACCTCTTGGGTTTGGTTATCATCAAGAGTTACATAGAGTGTTTGCGCTTTTTGCTCACTAAATGCCTGAAAAAAGCCGTTTAAGTAAGCAAGCTGACCCGATTTATTTTTTGAATCTCTGTCGGCTTTTTCAATCATCGATTGCTCATAACCAATTCCCGCTAACAACAGCATGAGCTCGTCATTACAGTAGGCGGTGTCTATTGTATGAGTTTGCCCATCTATAATTAATTCGCAGGCCTGTTCAACAGGAATTATTTTAGAGCTAATACCCATAAGCACATGGGCTAAAGCATTGGCTGTACCCATTGGGATAATACCCAGCTTGCACTGAGTGTTTACCAACACACTAGCTACTTCTGTCACGGTTCCATCACCGCCACAGGCAATTATTATGTCTGGCTTATTTTTAATAGCTTGTTTAGCAAGTTCAATTCCATTTACTTCTTTAGAGGTAGTTAAAACGTTTAAATCATAATATTCCGACAGCCTAGCCACTATTAAGGGCTCTTTATCTTGCCACATTTTGGTGCCCGACACTGGGTTTGCTATTAATACCGCTTTGTTTTTTATAACAAGCTCCCCTTTTTTATGTCGTTTAGCCAAATGGTGAAGTTGGTGTTTATTAAGGTTTGCGGTTTCACGTGTCTCTTTAATTTGTGCAAGTATTTGATGTACATCTGCATTTTTATCTTGGCTCAACAAATATGCAGCCATCACAAATACTGAGCGCCCTCTTCCTAGTGCGCAATGAACGACCACTCGGCGGTCTTCTTTAATATGATGATGTATCCAGTTAATGGCTTGGTTTAATTGCGAATGAGTAGGCACACTATGATCAAGCACCGGGATATTTAAATAGCTAATATTTTCTTGGGTTGAGCTCCACTCCAAGCCATCAAACTCACACGTTACATCTAATATTGCTGTTATGCCGTTTTCTTTTAACGTATCAATATCAGAGGGAAACAATCGACATGCTAAAAATAAATGCTCGTTAATTTTTTGAATGGGAGGGACTTTATCGTGCTTGCGAGAATACGCATTGTAAATTTGGGCACCTAATAAAAAGGGCACAAAAGCCCAACGAATATAAAAAGGAATGATGCCATTCTCGCGCTTTCTAAAAATTTTTGCCAAATTAAAAATATAAGCGCCACTGACAAGTATTAACGACAAGGCACTCCAATAAAACACCACTGCAAAGTAAACCGAGTTAACCTCCCAGCCTATCCATATAAAAATTAACGCTAAAATTAAATAACTCGTTGCAGCCCACATATTTTCTCCTTTATTTTTACTGTTTTGGCAAATTTTTACAGCTGTTTATAAGTGTAGTTGCAATTTACAGGCCAACAAAAATTGTGTTTAGAACTTAAAAATAAATATAACTGATTGATATTAAACAGGTTAAAATCTTCAACTTTAAAGAAATTGGCCATATTAGCCGCTTTTTACACAGTTCTGGGTCATTTTTTCTCACTCGCCTTATGCGTCTGTTTTATGGTTAAAACTTGTCTCTTAGTTAAGAGCAGCTAAGATAAATAACAGTTCAACGTTTTGCATCCAATCGCCCTTCTCACACGTTTATTGAGAGTGTGTTTATATTTTAGTTACATTTATATCTAGTCGATAAGTGTTTATCACGCGAGACTTAATATGTTTCTAGGTAAAAATTTAATTAATACAGCGCAATGCGCCTCAATAATAATAAAAATAACAGGAACCCTATGGAAAACGACAATCTACTTCCTCTTTTGTGTAAAACAGCACAAGGTAATAAAGCTGCGTTTGCCGATTTGTACCGGCAAACAAGCGCTAAGTTATTTGCAATAAGTTTAAATATGCTCTCAAATCGAGCGCACGCTGAAGAGGTATTGCAAGAAGCATTTATAAAAATTTGGCATAACGCGTCAGAATACAACCCGACTAAAGGCACCGTAATAAGTTGGATGATAAGCATAGTACGGTACAGAAGCTTAGATGCGCTGCGCTATCATAAGGTCAGAAAAGAACAAGCCATAGGCGATGAGGAATATGATGAACAAGACTTAGACATTAACTACGATGATCAAACCAAACTTGTAAATTGCATTGAGCAACTCGACCCACAGCAAAAACAAGCCATTCACCTAGCGTATTACAAAGGCTTAAGCCATGGTGAGTTGGTCAATCATATAGAAACGCCTTTAGGCACAGTTAAAAGCTGGATAAGGCGTGGTTTGCAGCAATTGCAGAGGTGTTTAACATTATGAACTATAACAAACCAGAACTACTTGATGCTTTAGCAGGGCAATATGTGCTAGGTACTCTAAATGGCCTTGCACGAAAGCGTTTTCAACGCTTAATGCTCAGTTTACCGCAAGCCCGAGAAGCCACTATGATGTGGGAGCAAAATTTAAATGGCTTAGCCAGTGCAATTACACCACAAGCACCCGATGAGCATGTTTGGCAGCACATTTTAGATAAAATAGAAAGCAATGCTCAGCCTATTAAAACAGTTATAAAACCGGCGCCATCGGTATGGCGTACTTGGTCGTTTATAGCCACAGCGGCCTGTATTATTTTAGCATTTGTAGTTATTAAACCAGTAACACAACTGCAAGATAGCCAGCAGATTGCGCTTGTACAAAACCAAGATAAGCAATCACTGTGGATTATTAATGTGGACGAGCAAGCATTATCAATTAAAGCTAGTTCCAAATTGGTTGCGCAAACAGATAAAGACTACGAGCTGTGGATGATTTTACAAGGACAGGACACGCCTATTTCGCTTGGTTTATTACCTAAACAAGGTGAAAAGCTTTTAATAAAAGACGCTCGTTTTAATGCCCTGAATATTGCTCTACTTGCAGTAAGTTTAGAGCCGTTAGGTGGCTCGCCCAACGGCCTACCAACCCAAGTGTTATATACTACAGATTTAGTGGTTTTATAACTCAATAATCGCATTAGGTTGGCTTATCTATTTAGGCCAATCCACCCTACTTTTTTAACAAATTTAAAAATATTTTAACTTTTTTGCATCTAATGTGCTTTTTGCTTCGTTATTAGTTATGACTCCAATCAAAACTAAAGGAAAAAGTCATGAAAGCTTTAACTCCATCTATACTCGCAGTAGTAGTATGCAGTACCTTAGTAAGCACCTCTAGCGAGGCATCAAGTCATCGTGAAGCGCCAAATATTAGCCGCTTTCCAACCTTAGACTCTACCGACTTTTACGTATTTAATAGTTATGAAGCAGGCAGAAACGATTACGTTACGTTTATTGCCAATTATATTCCATTACAAGATGCCTATGGCGGCCCTAACTACTTCGCTATGGACCCAGATGCAACCTACAGTATTCATATTGATAATGATGGTGATGCAGTAGAAGATATTACTTTTGCCTTTAATTTTACCAGTATGCTGCCAAACGATAACCAGGGTGTTCAGTTAACTGTTGGCCCAGAAGGTAATCAACGCACTGTATCTGTACCGCTTAAAAATGTTGGTGGCGTTGCAGCTGGTGATGATAGCGCTGCAAATTTTAGTGAGTCATATACACTAAGCATGATTAACGGCCCACAACGCACAGGTACCAGTACCACACTAAGCAATACAACCACCAGCTCAACCACGTTCAACAAACCGCTAGATTATGTAGGCGATAAAACATTTGGTTCAATGGCTGATTACCAAACTTATGCCGATCAGTTTGTTTACCAAGTGTCTGTACCGGGCTGTGACAATATGGCCAAAGTGTTTGTTGGTCAGCGCAAAGACCCATTTGTTGTTAACTTAGGTAAAACTTTTGATTTAGTTAACTATGTGCCTGTAGAAGGTGATAGTGCGCCAGGTGCGGGCGATGGTGGTGGTTTTCCTGGGGGAATTACACAATCGGCTGATAATGATGACCTTATTGATAAAAATGTGACATCAATTGCCATTGAAATGCCTAAAAGCTGTATTGTGGGTGATGGCAACGGCGTAATTGGCTCTTGGACAACAGCAAGCCTACCGCAAGCACGCATTTTAAACCCGAACGCTAAGTTTGCAGATAACGCAGTAAATGGCGGTGCATTAACACAGGTTTCACGCTTAGGTAACCCTTTAGTTAACGAGCTTGTTATTGGTATTAAAGACAAAGATACCTTCTCAACAGCTCACCCTAAAGATGATGCGCAATTTTTAGATTATGTTTCGCACCCCTCTTTACCTGAGCTTTTAAATATTTTATTTAAAGATGCAGTAAATACCACACTTGGCGCTAACTTAGAAACCCTCGCCCCCACTAATTTTCCGCGTACCGATTTAATCACCGCATTTTTAACCGGTTTTGCTGGAGTAAACCAACAAGCAACGGTAACGCCTTCAGAAATGTTACGCTTAAATACCGCAATTGCAGCCACAGCACAGGCTGATCAATCTGCATTTGGTGTTGCTGGTGATGATTTAGCGGGCTTTCCAAATGGCCGTCGCCCAGGTGATGATGTAGTAGATATTGCACTTCGCGTGGTAATGGGTCGTTTGTGTCACCCTATCCCAGTAAATGGTGAAGACACCGACTTAGGGCTGTGTACACCAGAAGATGCTGATGTAGGTACAGTGCCATTTACTGATGGTGCGCCTGTTGATGCAAGCATGATGGATGCCGCTTTCCCATACTTAGCCACCCCACTTGCAGGGTCTAAATAAGGAGTAACGTATGCGTAATTTAACTCTTACTCATATCGGTGTACTACTGGGCGCACTAACGCTTAGCGCATGTAGCAACGATGATGACAATAAGCAGCCTACACCGGTGGTAAATACAGCCCCCAGTGCAAGCGATGTAATGTTAACCACACAAACAGAAGTTGAAATTAACGACACGTTAGTAGCGAGTGATGCCGATGGCGACTCACTCACCTATGAACTCACAACAGAGCCTACACTGGGCAATGTAGTAGTTAATAGTGATGGCAGCTTTACCTATACACCCAATAAAGAAGCAACAGGCAGTGACAGCTTTATGTTTGGCGTATCTGATGGGGTAAACCAGCAAGTGACAGCTATGGTTGATATTACCATTGAGGCTTTGCAAGTAGATTTTGCACAATTTGCCAGTGATGCATTTAATCAAAGCCCTAACGATGAGCCACTATCGACCAACGGACGTGTTTTTACCAATACAGATACCGATGTAAGTACTATTTCATCAGGTAACTAACAGAGTAAATAATTTAAGCTGATGGCCATGGATGGCTTTTTTAAGAGGATAAAACGATGCGCGGTTATTATAAAAAAATGCTCTTTGTTTTTTGCGCTGCACTGTATGTAAGTAATGCTGATGCAGAGCCCATAATTCCAGAAGATAACGATATTATTGCAACCAGTAATTCATCAATTAGCGCTAAATTGACACTAGAGCAACTCAACACTTTGGTCTTAAATAGCCAATACATAGGGCAAACCGAGCTGTATCAAGGCGTGCTAAAAAACCGCTTAGCGGCACTTTATAAACAACAGCCCACGGCACAAATAGGCTATTTATATGCAAGAGTGTTACAAAAAGAGCATCAATTTACTCACGCTATTGAAGTTGCAAGTACTGTAATAAAAAAACACCCACACCACGTCAATACCCACCTTTTACTGGCAAATATGTTAATGACACAAGGTAAGTTTGAACAAGCCAAGCAACACTGTGTGTCTCTTATTGGTGCAGCAAGCGTTATCAGTGCAACAACCTGTGTGCTTGATATTCAAAGTCAGCAAGGTCAATTACAGCAAAGCTATCAATCATTACTTGATATTACTCAAAATAAAAACATAAGCTTAACAACCAAACAGGTACTTAGTGAGATGGCGTTTAGGCTTAACAAGCTCAATGAAGCGCTTGAGCACATTAACAGTATTGATTTAAGCAAAGCACCTGTGAGCCTCATTGTGTTATGGGCTGATATACAGCTAAGCCAAAACAACCCTGAGCAGGTACTTAATACCTTGAGTCAATTTAGTAATTTAAAGAGTCAACTTGAAGATGCTGTTTTACTTCGGCTCGCCATAGCTGAAAAACGCAGCACACATAAAGTTAGTGATCAGTGGCAAACACGTATGCAGCAACGAGTTAACTTACGAGAACAACGACAAGATACTTTTCATGCCAATGATTTAGCTAACTATTATATTCATGTACAAGTAGATAAAGCCAAGGCACAATATTGGGCAAATATAAATTGGCAGCAAGCAAAAATGAGCACAGATCAACACCTATTACACCAAGCTAATGCCATGGCTAGGGACACCTTATGAAAACATTAAGCTCTTTTTTAACCGCTTTACTTGTTACACTAATGTGCACTTTTAGTGCCCATGCACACCAACTAAGTACCAGTTACATCACTTTAGATAACGCGCAAAATCCGCAGCAATATACCGGTACATGGCAAATAAATATTAACGATTTAGAACAAAGCGTTGCGCTTGATTTAAACCAAGACCAACAAATAAGCTGGGCCGAACTTAAGTCACAAAGCGAAGCCATTAATCGCTATGCAAAATCTAATTTTACTGTTTTACAAAACTTGCAAACTTGCCCGCTAACAATTGCTGATAACTACCAATTAGATAACCATTTTAATGAGGCTTATTTAGTTTTACCGCTGCTATTTAGTTGCGCCAATAATGCCGATATCACCCTTAACTACAGTGCTTTTTTTGAGTACGATGCTAATCACAAGGTGATTGTTAACGTAAACCAAGTATCGCGCGTATTTACCAAAGCTGAGCAACAACAGGCGTTTTCTACACAGCAAGCAAGTTACCTAAGTACATTTAACCAATATGTTTACCAAGGTGTATTACATATTTGGATTGGTGTTGACCATATTTTATTTTTAATTGCCTTACTTTTAACCTGTGTATTGTATCGCACTAACAAACAATGGCAGGCAATCGCCTCTAAAAAACAAATAATTAAGCACACAGCCTGGATTGTAACGGCATTTACCCTCGCCCATTCACTTACTTTAACAGCGACAGCACTTAATATGGTGTCGCCAAATAGCCGCTGGGTAGAGCTTGGTATTGCAATTTCAGTATTATTTGCAGCTTTAAATAACGTATGGCCAGTTATATTGCGCCTTGGCTGGCTAACGTTTGCATTTGGTTTATTACACGGTATGGGCTTTGCCAGTGTGCTTGGTGAGCTTGGGTTATCGAGTGATTATCAGCTATTGAGTATTTTAGCATTTAACTTAGGGGTTGAACTGGGACAATTGAGTATTTTGTGTATAGCGCTACCTCTATTACTTATCGTGCGAGATAAGCCTACCTACATAAAATGGGTAATGCCCGTAGGTTCGCTTGCAATAGCCGCAATGGCTTTAATGTGGTGTATAGAGCGAATTTAATGCTAAAAAGCGAGTACGATGACTCGCTTTTTTATTTTCCATTACTGGGCTTTATCGAACGGCAATAACAGGGTTTTCATTGCAGGCCTTAGTGCAATTAACACCGTTTCTTCAGTGAGTTCTGGGTAGAGCATCTTACGAAGCAGTAACCCTGCCATCATCGAAAAAATAACATTAATACGGCTCTCAAGCTCTTGTTCATCCGTGTTTTTAAGCGCACTACGCTCACTGGTGAGCAGTTGGCGCATGCGAGAGCGTGCTTGAGTATCCATATCGCGCAAAAGCGAGGCCACCTTATTATTGCGACCTGCTTCCGCCATCATGTCTAAGTCAATCACACAAGCACCGGTATCCATATGCCTTTGCACACCAATGTTTAGGCCATCTATAAGCGCTTGTAAAACATCACCCGGGTGATCTTCAAACTCCTGAAAGATAGAGAACATTTCTTCCATATCTTTAGCAATAATACTTTCAATTATTGCCTCTTTGCTTTCAAAGTAGTTATATATATGCCCAGCGCTCATACCCGCAGTTCGGGAAATTTCAGCCATACCCGCGCCGTGGTATCCCTTGCGTCTAAAACACTCTGCGGCAGCACTGAGCACCTGTTCACGCCTAGCTTGAGCTAAGGCTGGGTCTAAATGTCTTTTAGCCTTAGTGCTCATAACCCGACTCCAGTATTAAAGGCATACATAATATTCGATAAGCTAATTGCACAGCTTAATTTAATAGCACCTTTCATTTTACTGCTCTTGCACAGAAGTTTTAGCTACATTCCAACCACCACCTAAGGCTTTATACAAGTTGATTTGGCTGGCAAGGTATGCCTGCTGACCCGTTATTAACTGCTGTTGAGCCGAGTACCACGTGCGTTGGGCATCAAGTACCTGTAGGTAGCTATCAGCTCCTTTTTCGTAACGCATTTTTGATAAATCGTAAGTAAGCTCACGCGAGCTAATTAGCATATCAAGGGCGTCAAGTTGCTCTTTGTAGCCTTCTCTATCTGCTAATGCATCAGCGGTTTCACGAAACGCATTTTGAATTTTTTGCTGGTACGTCGCCACTGCAATTTTTTGTTCGGCCTTTGCTACATCAAGGTTTGCCTGATTACGCCCCATAGTAAAAATAGGTAAGTTTATCGACGGTACAAAGCTCCACGTGCCCGAGCCTGAATCGAACAAGCCACTTAAATCACTTGAGGCAGAGCCCGCATTAGCCGTTAAACTAATGCTAGGATAAAAAGCCGCACGCGCTATACCAATATTCGCATTCGCGGCTAATAAAGCATGTTCAGCGGCTTTAATATCAGGGCGCTGCGTAAGTAAATCAGAGGGTAAACCAACCGGTACTTCTGGTAAATCCAATAAATTGGTTAACGAATTAGTTGGCAATAAATCACTCGATACAGGCTGCCCTACCAGTAAATCTAATGCGCTTTTATCACGTTTCAACAAGCGTTTATACGTTGCTATATCTACTTTTGCTGTGGCCACAGTACTTTTGAGCTGCTCAAGCGTAATGGCCGATGTAGCGCCTAAATCAAAGCTTTTTTGCGTAAGCGAAAGTGACTCTTGTTGCGAGCTTAATGTTTCTTTAGCGAGTTCTAATAACTGTAAGTCGGTGGCGTAGTTTAGCCACGCATTAGCAAGCTCAGCAATAAGTGAAATTTGCGTGCTGTACTGAGTAAGCTCAGTGTTATAAAGGTTTTGCAGGGCTTGCTCTGATTGATTACGTACCTTGCCCCAAATATCCAACTCATAAGAAGTAATACCCACTGTAGCACTGTATTGTGAGCTAATTGTGGCTTCGCCACTACCTGACAACTCAGCAGGCAAACGCTGGCGTGTACCACTGGCGTTAAAATCTAACGATGGGTATAAAGCCGAGTCTTCAATTTGGTATAAGCCACGAACGCGCTGTACATTAAGCGCTGCAATTTGCATATCCTTATTATGCTCAAGGCTTAAGCCAATCAGGGTTTTTAATTTTTCATCGTTAAAAAATTGCTGCCAATGTAATTGCTGTGCTGATGCTTGCTCAGTGTCAGATGCATATGCATCTGGCACTGGTAAAGTAAGCTCTTTTTGCTCTGGCGCTAATTGGCAACCACTTAAAATAACAAGCGTAATAGCGCTTAAACTTAGACGTTTTTTGCTCATTGCGCGCGCTCCTTTTTGTCTTCGCTATTTGCCATAGGGAATAAACGACGAACTAATACAAAGAATAACGGCACAAATACCACGACTAAAATAGAAGAGGCAAGCGTACCACCAATAATTGAAATACCCAGTGCATTTTGTGCGCCTGAGCCAGCACTTGAGGCAATAGCAAGTGGAATAACACCACAAATAAAGGCCATAGATGTCATAAGTATGGGGCGTAAACGCAAGCGTACGGCAGCAACAGCCGCATCGACTAAGCTTAAGCCTTCTTGCATTTTATGAATCGCAAACTCTACAATTAATATTGCATTTTTAGAGGCAAGACCTATGGTGGTTAACAAACCAACCTGTAAGTATATATCGTTAGATAATCCAGCCGTTAGTGCAGCAACCATAGCGCCAAATATACCCAGTGGCACAATAAGCATTACAGCAAATGGTACCGACCAACTTTCATAAAGCGCTGCTAAACATAAAAATACAAACAACAGCGATAAACCATATAGCAATGGCGCTTGGCCGCTACTTGAGCGCTCTTGAAACGAAATACCGGTCCACTCAGAGGCAATACCATTAGGTAATTGCTTTACTAAGCGCTCCATTTCATCCATTGCTTGGCCTGTACTGTAACCTGGCGCAGCAGTACCTTGAATTTCCATTGCTGAAAAACCATTGTAACGCTCAAGACGCGGCGAGCCATAGGTCCAATGCGAACTTGCAAAGGCCGAAAATGGCACCATATCACCGCTATCATTACGTACATACCACTTATTTAAATCCTCTGGCACCATACGCGAATCGGCATCGCCTTGTAGGTAAACCTTTTTAACACGGCCGCGGTCAATAAAGTCATTTACATAACTACTACCCCACGCAGTTGCTAGGGTGCTGTTAATATTAGCTTGCGAAACGCCCAGTGCCTGAGCTTTAGCAAGGTCTACATCAAGTTGTAGCTCTGGCATATCTTCTTGACCATTAGGGCGTACGCCCGCAAGAATTGGGCTTTGGCTTGCTAATCCTAATAGCTGGTTACGCGCGGCCAGTAGTGCATCGTGGCCAAGTCCAACACGGTCTTGTAAGAAAATATTAAAGCCATTAGCCGTACCTAGTTCCACAATCGCTGGCGGCGGAAAAGCAAATACAAACGCTTCTTTAATGGTAGAAAAATAGCCCATTGCTTTACCTGCCACTGCTTGTACAGATAAACCTTCGCCTTGACGCTCATCCCAGTGCTTAAAGTTCACAAAAGCAATTGCTGAGTTTTGACCCGAACCGGCAAAACTAAACCCAGTTACCGTGAAAATACCATTTACAGCATCCGATTGATCGTTCAAAAAGTGCTTTTCTACTTTTTTAACAACTTCTAGCGTTTCTTCCGTCGTTGAGCCTGCTGGCAGTGATACCTGATTAAACAAAATACCTTGGTCTTCATCTGGTAAAAATGCCGTTGGTAAGCTTGAAAAGATATACACCATACCTGCGACAATAAGGCCATAACATAAAAGATAGCGCTTAGATAAACGGATCATGCGACTCACAAAGCTTTGTGCGCCTGAATTAGTTTTATCAAACCCGCGATTAAAGCCACTGAAAAAACGACCGAATAACGAGCTGTTATCATGAACATGGCTTGGTTTTAAAAGCGTTGCACACAATGCTGGTGTTAAAATAAGCGCCACCAATACCGATAACCCCATTGCTGATACCAGCGTAATAGAAAACTGACGATAAATAACACCGGTTGAGCCACTAAAAAACGCCATCGGAATAAATACCGCCGACAGCACCATGGCAATACCTACAAGCGCGCCTTTAATTTCATCCATCGATTTACGTGTTGCCTCAAGCGCAGAAAGCTTTTCTTCGCTCATTACACGTTCAACGTTTTCTACTACAACAATGGCATCATCTACCAGTAGGCCTATGGCAAGTACCATAGCAAACATGGTTAATGTATTTATTGAATAACCAAACGTGTACAAAATACCAAAAGTACCTAGCAACACCACTGGCACAGCAATCGTTGGAATAAGCGTAGCGCGGAAGTTTTGTAGAAACAGATACATAACCACAAAAACCAGTACCACTGCTTCTATTAACGTATGAACCACTTTTTCAATCGATAGCGACACAAACGGTGTAGTGTCGTATGGTACAACAACGTCTAATCCTTCAGGGAAGAACGCCTTAAGCTCTGCAATTGCAGCTTTTACACCTTCGGCTGTATCAAGGGCATTTGCACCACTGGCAAGCTTAATACCTAAGCCCGATGCAGGTTTTCCATCGTAACGTGCTACAACACGGTAGCTCTCGCCGCCGAGCTCTACACGCGCTACATCTTCAAGGCGAACAAACGAGCCATCAGCGTTTGCTTTTACTATAATTTGTTCAAACTCTGCTGCGGTTTGCAAACGGCTTTGCGCTGTCACCGTTGCATTGAGCTGCTGGCCTTCAACCGCTGGCATGCCGCCTAATTGACCAGCAGATACTTGCGCATTTTGGGCACTAATTGAAGTGCTAATATCTGCAGGTGTTAATTTATAATTTTGCAGCTTAGCTGGATCTAACCAAATACGCATAGCATATTGAGAGCCAAATAACTGAACTTCACCTACCCCTTCAACACGCGAGACAATATCTTGCACATTCGATGAGACATAATCACCAATGTCGATATTCGTCATACTGCCGTCTTTTGATACAAAACCTAAAACCATTAAAAAGTTACGTGCAGATTTTGCCACCGATACGCCCTGTCTTTGTACTTCTTCAGGGAGTAAAGGGGTCGCTGTGGCTAACTTGTTTTGCACTTGTACCTGTGCAATGTCTGGGTCTGTGTCGGCACTAAATGAAAGCGTAAGCGTAGCTGAACCGCTCGACTCAGACGTAGATGACATATACAACAAGCCATCAAGTCCTTTCATTTTTTGCTCTATAACCTGAGTAACCGTATCTTCTAAAGTACGAGCTGATGCCCCAGGGTAAGTAGCGGTAATGCTAATTGCTGGCGGTGCAATTGACGGGTATTGTGCTATGGGTAAGCTTTGAATAGCCAACACACCTGCAAGCATAACCACGATGGCAAGTACCCACGCAAAGATGGGCCTGTCGATAAAAAATCGTGACATTAAAACTCTCCGTTATTACGCTTTGTCGGCTGTTGCAGACGGTGAAACTTCTGAAGGGCTAACAGGTGCACCTGGGCGAATTTTTTGTAAGCCTTCAACAATTACTTTATCGCCATCAGCTAAGCCGTCGGTTACTAACCAGTTAGAGCCAATCGTTCTATCTACTTTTAACACACGGCTTTCAACGGTGTTTTCTTTGCTTACCACCATAGCTGTTGGCTCGCCTTTTGTATTACGGCTAACTCCACGTTGCGGCACTAAAATAGCATTTTGTTTAACGCCTTCAACCACTGAGGCACGCACGTACATACCAGGTAACAATAATTTGTCAGGGTTTGGGAATTTAGCTCTTAAAGTAACCGAACCCGTGCTTGGGTCTACAGTCACTTCTGAAAACTGTAATGTGCCTTTGAGCGGGTAAGCTGAACCATCTTCCATTTGCAGTTCAACATCAGTTTGTGATTGTGAATCAACACTTAAAGTGCCTGATGCAATGGCTTTTTTTAGTTGGGTTAGCTCGTTACTTGATTGCGTTAAATCGACATAAATAGGGTCAAGCTGAGTCACTGTTGCAAGTGCTGTCGATTGGTTTGCACTTACAAGTGCACCAACGGTAACACTCGATTTACTAATTTGACCGCTGATTGGTGAAGATACGTGGCTGTAATCGAGATTAATTTGTGCAGACTTAAGCTGGGCCTTTGCTGTTAATAGTTCGGCTTTTGCTTGTTTTTGCGCGGCATCGGCCTCGTCATAGTCTTGTTGACTTACGGCTTTAATTTTTAAAAGCTCGCTATAACGTGACGCTTTAGATTTAGTGCTCGCAATACTTGCCTCAGCGCGAGCTACAGCCGCCTCGCTTGCTGCAAGATCTGCTTCAAAGGTCGCGGGGTCAATTTGGTATAGCGCTTGACCTTTTTCTACTTGAGCCCCCTCTTTAAATAACCGAGACTGCACAATGCCGCTTACTTGCGGGCGAATCTGTGCAATTTGAAAAGCACTAACGCGACCAGGAAGTTCCTTTTTTAGTGTAAGCGCTTGGCTTTTTAAAGTAATAACACCAACAGGTACTGCTTGTGGCGCTGAAGCTTGTTGCGACTCAGCTGCTTGATCGCAACCTGTTAAAGCAACAGACCCAATAAGAGCTGTTAATACAAATAAAGCGGTGCGAGAACGCTGCATGATAAATACCTTTTAATCTATTTATGTCTAGAGTGAACGATCATTCTAAAGTAAATCTAAAGGATAATAAATTAAAACAGCTTCAAATTTACACTAACTTACAGTTGCATAATTAAACTACGCCATAGGTTGTAGTTGGTGTTAATTAGATGAAAATTAAATAAAACAGTATGAAAAATAAACTTAAAAGCGATTCGCTAATTACCTACGCGCAACAAAAAAGCCAAGCTAAGCTTGGCTTTAAACGTAAATTTAGGTCTAGTTCTTAATTTGGGACACCAGTAATTGCTCTACTCTAATCCCCTCAACATCAACTACTTCAAACTTAAACCCGTTAAAGCTTACATGTTCAGCCCGTTTAGGAATACGCTTCATTGTGTATATTAAAAACCCCGCCACCGTTTCATAATGCATTTGCTCAGGAAACTCTTCAATATCTAATACTTTTGCTAAATCAGTAATGGGGGTTAAGCCATCTACCAACCATGAGCAATCATCACGCTTTACAATAAGTTCATCGCCTTGGTGGGTAATTAAATCGCCCATAAAGCCTTTCATTAAATCTTTTACAGTTACAATGCCAACCAATAACGCATACTCATTTACCACTACCGCAAACGGTTTAGCGGCACTTTTGAATGCATTTAACGCCTCAGATAGGCTCAAAGTTTCGGGCAGGTAAAAAATATCCGTCTCTACTAGCTCTTGTTTAATGGTTGCAAGCTCACCTTTAAGCACTTGGCGTAATATATCTTTTGACTCAACAGAGCCGCGTAATTTATCTAAATTCCCTGATACCACTAAAAAATGATTGTGGGGGCTTTCAATAATTTTAGTGGCTATATCGTGGCTGCTTTCATCTAAATCAAAATACACTATTTGGTCTCGCGGAGTCATCACACTCGATAAAAAGCGCGCCTCTAGTTCAAACACATTGCCAATTAGCTCGTACTCTTGCTGTTGTAAGCTACCGTATTCTGCACCTGCCTCCATCATCGCCACAATGTCTTCTGTAGTCACACTATCTTCTCGCTCTGCAGGTACTTTAAATAGGCGCAGCACACAATTAGTTAAACCATTAAAAAACATAACTAACGGTGTAAGTGCAAACGTAACCCAACGCATAATGATTACCACACGCACTGCAACTGCTTCGGGCATGATCATAGCTAAGCGCTTCGGCATTAAATCAGCAAATAAGATAAACAAAGAAGTAATAGTAAAAAACGAAAATATAAAACTGATTTTATCAAGGTGGGCGCCTTGATAAAAAAGCATCAATACATTTTTTACATAGGGCGATAAAGCTTGCTCACCAACAATCCCACCTAAAATAGCAATGGCGTTTAGGGAAATTTGAATCATTGCAAAAAACGCCCCCGAATTTTCTTGCAACTTTAATACTGCACGCGCGTTATCACTGCCTTCATCGGCCATCACACGTAGCTTAATTTTACGCGACGCTGCAATGGCGATTTCCGACATAGCAAATAACGCACTCATCAAGATCAATAAGCTAATCCCGATCAAATCACCCATTTAACGCTCCAAAAAGTTAGCGCTTTTTTCAATAAAAAGCAGCTGATTATAGACGCTTTTTTAAACGCGGCAATTAATATTTGCGACTTTACAACAAAAACCAGTAAGCCTTTGATTAGCAATTATTTATTTTTATATTTAGCTTCATCAAAAGCGAGCGAGAGTCTATCTTGTAGGCTTTGTGGCATGTTTTTATTACAGGCAAAGTACAAAGGGGAGTTTTGTGTATTGAGGGTTAATATAGGTTCTAATAACTTTAGCTTTGGCTCAAATTGTGCTCGGTAGTTAAATTGTTTTTTACTTAAAATAACAAAGTCGAGAATATCGTGCCGTGTGCTTATTAATTTATCTATTTTGTCTAAGCTATCAATTATAAGTAAGTTTTTAGACTCACTGAAGCCACGCTCTAACAAATAATGGTGGCTAAAATTGTCCCTAAGCACCGCTGTTTTATATTGTTTAGCATCGTTAAGCGTTTTTAAACGAATATTGCGCGATTTGAGCGCATAAATAGCAGAGTCAAAACTTTCAAGTTCAGCCACCCAGCTAAATTTATCTTCGCGTTTAGGCAGCCTTACAATAGAAAATATACAGGTATTTGTGTCTCTTAACACTGCGTTATAAGACACAGCCCAACTTTGCGCTAGCATAGTGTATTTTATATCTGTGTTGGCAAGTGCGTTTCTTACTTTGTCTACAGAACGCCCTGCTAGCCGATTGTTCTCATCAATATACTGAAAATCGGGGAATACCTCGGTCACTATTGTAATTTCAGCTGCATTGAGCCTTATGCATACAAAGCACAACAAAAGTACATACAACTTCATTCAGCTTCGCCTCAAAACTAAACAGATATTAACAAACTATAGCTGAGAGTAGCTGAACCGCTAGTTTTTAATCTAGCCCTATACGCTGATAGGACTAGATTTTTTATAACTATTTATTCATTGCGCCGATTAAAAACGCTGAGATTTTTGCGCCTTCACGTAATGTAGTTTCCGAGCTTGCTTGCCCTACCAACGAGCTGTCGGTGAACGGCGCAATTTCCATCATATCAGCGCCCGTAATAGGAAACTCATCAGCAATGGCTTGTAAAATATCCAAAGCGTGTTGCGGCGTTAAGCCATTGTCTTCTGGTGTGCCCGTTGCTGAGGCAAACTCCGCATCAAGTGCATCTATATCAAAGCTTACATACACTTCATCTACGTTATCAGCTTTTAACTGTGCAATGGTTTCAGCAGCAACCGCTTTAGCACCACGTTCTATTATTTCAGCAGCCCAATGCTGTTTAACGCCAAAGGTGCTTTCCCAATGCGCTTTTGGTTTACCGCTTGAGCGTATACCAAATTGAATTAAATGATGCGGCGCTGGTAAAAATTCTAAAATATGTGTACACCACGAACCAAAGCATAAATCTATACCTAAACGCTCTACTAATAAGTCAGTATGTGCGTCAAAATGAATTATAGCAGTACGCTTACCTTGCTCACGCTTTGCTTTTAAATACGCTTTAGTTAGTGGGTAGCTAATTGAATGATCGCCACCAATGCCAAAAATACCCTTGTCTTTAAACGTTGCATAAAAGCTATCGCACACGTCTTCAGTAATTGAAAGCGGGCTTACGTAATAGTCATCATTTTCATCACCGTAAAGGGCTTTTTGACAATTTGAAATGGTTGCATCGTTTAAGTATTTATCGTGCAATAAGTGAGGAATTACCCTCACATCGCCTAAATCGAATGAGTGACACTGCGGTTGTTGATCTATCAGCGCAGAGCGCAAAAATAATGGCCCCCAGTTTGCTCCACGTAGAATGCCACCGCCACAATCTGAGCTAATACCTAACATAACCGCTTTATGAGGAGACTCAGGCAGCTGTGTTAAAGAGTTTCGCCACAAAACATCAACATTCTCGCTTTGCCCATATAATTTATTACGTAATGCCGCTTTACGCTCTTTGGCGGTATTCACGGTAAATACACCGTCGCCTGGGGCACATAAACAGTGCTCTACTTTACGTTTAAACGCGTCAAATTGTGTGCTCATAATAAATCCTATACTTGTGTTTTTATTCATGCGGTTTTGATTAGTTATGCAAATATTAAAATTATCGGCTTAATTACCTAAAACACTCTGCGCGCTCACTTATTGAACTAGCAATTAATACACGCTTGAAAAATCGATGTTTAAATAAAGCCAAAATCAATACATAACCATTTGTTATAAAACAATTAAAAACGTTTTAAACCACATACTGATAAATTGAAATTATCACCATAACCAATACATATAGACTCTAAATTAACAAGTCAACTCCTCTTATTTTAACACCCTTTAAGTCTATGGTTTAATATTCAATGTGGATGAATAAAGCCAGCATATACGTGTATTTTTCAACATCGGACATACGTCCTGTACATAGTTTACATTTGTCGCAATGATGCTAGATTGACAACAAATTTTATAAAAAGGCTTAGTTATGGAAAAGGTATTTCACTTAGGATTATGTATTGACGATTTAAAAGGGGCGCAACTTGCTATTGTCCCTGGTGACCCAGATCGTGCTGCACGCATTTCTCAATTCCTAGACAACCCAACCTGCCTTGCTCAAACACGTGAGTTTCATGTTTATTTAGGTCAGTTGAATGGTCACTCTGTAGTGATTTGTTCAACCGGTATTGGCGGCCCGTCTACATCTATTGCAGTAGAAGAACTAGCGCAACTTGGTGTACGTACTTTTTTACGTATTGGTACTACAGGTGCGATTCAGCCACATATTAACGAAGGTGATATTTTAGTAAGCCAAGCATCAGTGCGTTTAGATGGTGCAAGCCAGCACTTTGCGCCGCTTAGCTACCCTGCGGTATCAGACTTTTTTGCTACGCAAGCTATGGTGCAAGCATGTAAAAACCTAAACATTGATTTTCATATTGGTATTACAGCATCAAGCGATACGTTCTACCCAGGTCAAGAGCGTTACGATACGCACTCTGGCTATGTACCAAAGTCATTACAAGGTAGCTGTGAAGAATGGCAAAACCTAGGCGTAATGAACTACGAAATGGAGTCGGCTACATTATTTACCATGTGTGCAGCCCTTGGCCTTAAAGCTGCGTGTGTTGCCGGTGTGTTGGTAAACCGTACTCGTCAAGAAATTCCAAATGTTGACCACGGTGAAATTGAGAAAAAATCTGTAGCAGTGGTATTAGAAGCTGCAAAAGTACTATTAGGCTAATCCTTTTTAGCACTTTAATTAAACGTATAAAGCACAGCAATGGCTGTGCTTTATTGTTTTTAGCTTAACCTAAACTCTGGTTACCCAGCGGTGCGCTAATCAATTTTATTTCAGGTAGGTTGTCAAAGCTTGCAAGTACAGCACGCGCTACTCCCCCTTGGTTTTCACGGCCTTGTGTTTCTAACAGGGTGATTGATTTAACCGTATTACCATTAAAACTAAGTCCCGCCAAAAACAGCTGGCTAAGCGCACTTTGTAGTGGCGAAAGGCTTGGGCTGTATGCTGCATTTTCTGCGTAACTGCCATAAAAGTCACCATTCTCAAATGTACTAATCTTTACCGCACTAAAATTTTGGCTATAGGGTACATATGCACTAAGTGCAATTGATGCTAATTTTTCATCAAGCTCAGTATTGGCAAACGTTTGCTGGTGAGGCTTAGGATTAAACAAACTGAATTCGTTACCTAAATCGGTAGGCCCAAATGAATGCGGTAATAAATCGGCTAGTTTAAAGTGTTGCTTTGGCAATAAAATATCAAACTCTTTAGCATCGGCCAGTTCATTCATAAACTGTCTACAGTAACCGCATGGCGCATCACTTATAGCGATTTTAACTATTTTTTTAGCGCCATTTAACCACGCATTATTAATCGCCGACTGCTCTGCATGAACTACTAAGCTAAGTGCTTGATGATCAAACTCTACATTAGCACCAAAATAAAAATTTACATCGCCTTGCTCATCAAGCGCTTTAACAATAGCACCCACATGAAAGTGTGAAACGGGAGCCACTGAAAATTCTGAGGCAAGCGGTACCAAACCTTGTAATAACGCATCATCGGATACATTAAATTGCGTACATAGCTGTTTTATATTATTAGAATTTAATATGCCGCGTTGGGTTTTTAGCTGACCACGTAAAGCGTGAGTTTGCGCTACGCTTAAAGAGATATGTGAATTTGTAAGGGCTGTGTCTTGTTGCACAGTAAAAGTTGCTGAAGCCATAACATATTATAATTATTTAATGGCCAAGTAGTTTAAAAGGTTAAGGTTAGAATTACTAGGACTATTGACCTTTGTGGTTAACATTTGTTCAGACTAGATGTGTTTTATGCGCGTCTTAAACTTTGATGCCTAGCGTGTTCGATAACTGCTCCTGTGCTATTTTAATGACTTACATTCAGTAAAGCTAAACAATGCATCTACACCTTATCAAGCCTCATATAGGCCGTAAAAGTTAATCCTTAGGTTATTAAATAAAAAAGGGAACACAGCGTGTTCCCTTTTAAAATACCGATTACATTAAATTAGTGATTTACTATCACGATAATAAAATCACGTATTAACCAGTATTACGCATACCTGCCGCAATACCTGTCATGGTGATCATTAAGGCGTTATCAATGTCACCTTCGCTGCCTTTTTCACTTGAACGCGCACGTCGTAGTAACTCAACTTGCAGTACATTAAGCGGATCCGTGTACGGATTACGAAGCGCAATCGATTCTTTTATCCAAGGTTGGTCCGCTAGTAAGCTATTTTGAGGACTAAGAGACTGTACAAGGCTAATTGCCTCTTCAAGCTCTTTACGCAGTGACACTCCCAGTGGTTTGTACATATCTTCCACCAGCGCGTTATCGTAATGCTCACTTAACCAGCTATCAGCTTTACTAAATACCATTTCTAGCATTTCTAGGCGCGCTCTGAAAAACGGCCATTGCAAGCTCATTTCATGAAGTGTTTCTAGGCCATACTTATCAAGCGCTGCTTTTAAGCCTGTTAATGCACCTAGCCATGCAGGTAACATTAAACGGTTTTGACTCCATGCAAAAATCCAAGGAATAGCACGTAAGCTTTCAACGCCGCCATTTGGATTACGTTTAGCAGGACGTGAGCCTAATGGTAATTTAGACAGCTCAAGCTCTGGAGTGGCCATTCTAAAGTAAGGTACAAAGTTTTCATCGTGACGAACTACATTACGGTAGTGCTCACATGACTCCTCACTTATTAACTTCATTACTTCACGCCACTGCGGTTTTGGCTCCGGCGGTGGTAATAAATTGCTTTGCAATACTGCACCAGCGTATATATTTAAGCTTTGTAGTGCTACATCGGGTAAACCAAACTTAAAGCGGATCATCTCGCCTTGCTCAGTTACACGTAGCCCACCTTTTAAAGAACCCGGTGGTTGTGAGTGCAGTGCTTGTGCAGCGGGCGCTCCACCGCGACCTACTGTACCGCCACGGCCGTGGAATAAAACAAGCTCAATACCACGATCATCGGCAAGCTGTACAAGTTTGTCCATTGCTTCGTACTGCGCCCAACCTGCAGCCATCATGCCGGCATCTTTAGCAGAATCTGAATAACCAATCATTACATTTTGGGTATTTTTAATATGCCCGCGGTACCACACGTTATCAAGCAAGGTAGTAATTACATCGCTACCCGCATTTAAATCGTCAAGTGTTTCAAACAATGGTGCAACGGGTAAATCGAACTGACAGCCGCTTTCTTTAAGAAGTAGTTGTACAGCTAAAATATCAGAAGCGGTTCGCGCCATTGAAATAATGTATAAGCCAAATGTTTTTTCATCTTGCTTTGCAATTACATCAAAGGTGTCGAGCACTTCTTGTACGTCTGGGCTTGGTTGCCAATTTTTAGGGATTAGCGGACGACGGGAATTGAGCTCAGTAAGCAAAAATGCTTGCTTGTCTTGCTCTTGCCATTGGTTGTAATCACCTAAGCCTAAGTGGCGTGTTAGCTCTGAAAATACGTCGCTGTGACGGTCTGAATCTTGGCGTACATCAAGTTTTGCCAAACGCAGGCCAAAGCTGTTAATACGGTGCAGTAAATCAAGTAATAAGCCATCGGCGACTACTTTCATATTGCATTTTAATAGCGAGCGGTAACATACTTCTATTGGGTGTTTAATTTGATTAATATCAGTAATTAAGTCTTGTGAATCACTGCGCTTGTTTTTAATTTTAGCGCCCAAGTGAGAGACTGTTTCAGCAACTTGGTTTTTCAGCTTTTTAATTACAGCACGGTACGGTTCAAACTCTTGCCCCGCAAGTTCAATAAGCTCATCGCTTGCATCAGACATAGACAGTTCAGCGCACAATGTTTTTAAGTCTTGAATGTATAAATTAAGTGCCATCCAACGGCCATGGTCAAGCACTTGTGTGGTCACTTGCGCGGTCACAAACGGGTTACCGTCGCGGTCGCCACCCATCCAAGAAGTAAACTCAATAGGGCTATAATCAATAGGCAGCTCTAAGCTTAAATGCTCTTTTACTTGATCTGAAAATTCACGCAAAAAACGCGGCACAGCATGCCACAAGCTATTTTCAATAACTGCATAGCCCCATTTAGCTTCATCAATTGGCGTAGGACGTGAACGACGAATATCGTCTGTGTGCCACGCTTGGCTAATAAGCTGCGCAATACGATTTAAAATAGCGGTGCGTTCTTGCTCTAAATTATCTTTTCGCTCAAGCGACGCTAAACATTCACTGAGTTCAACTTGTTTGTTGATCATTGTTCGGCGCGTCACCTCAGTTGGGTGAGCAGTTAATACTAAATTTATGTGGAGTTTTGAGAGTGTTTCGGCCAGATGATTACTGTCTAATTGGCCTTCTTTTGCTTTTGCAGTTAACGTTTTTAATGTTTGAGTGAGAGGGTTTAGTTGGCAAAAGCCAACATCATTAAAACGCGACACAGTATGAAACTGCTCTGCTACATTAGCTAAATTTAAAAAATGATTAAATGAACGGGCAACCGGTAAAAGCTCTTCATCACTAAGCGCATGCAGTACCTCAATTAGCGCTTGTCTGTCGTCTTCATTACCACTGCGAGATGACTTTGATAAAGCGCGAATTTCTTCTACTTTATCTAAAATCGCTTGGCCTTGGGCGTCCTTAATTGTTTGTCCTAATAACTGCCCTAGTAAATTAACATTTCCTCGCAAGGCGGCATATTGTTCACTCATTTCTCAGTCTCCTTTGTTTCATGGAATGCTATTAATATCATTATGAGCGCATATTTAATAGATCCATTTGCAATGGTATGTCGTAAAAAAGTATATGAAAAATAAACGTTAAGTTATTTTATGATCATTTTTTATGACGGCAATTGTCCATTATGTAGCACTGAGATGACAAAATTAAAACAGGCTGACACCGCCAATAAAATCCAGCTTGAAGATTTAAATGCGCCCGATTTTAGTGACCGCTATTCATATATTGATAAAAATAAAGCAATGAATCATTTACAAGCACAAACATTTTCCGGTGAAATGATTTACGGGTTAGATGTGACTTATCACGCATGGAAAACCGTTGGAAAACACACCTGGTTGAAAATTTTTCGCTTGCCTATAATTAGTTTTTTCGCTGACTGTGGTTATTTACTTTTTGCCAAATACAGACAAACGCTAAGCCGACTTTTAATGCCAAATACACAGTGCACCAACGGACAATGCCGTGTTAAATCAAAAGGTGCTAAATGAAAACAATTGTATTATTTGGCGCAAGTAGTGCCATTGCAAAAGCTTATATAGAGCAGCTACAAATAAATACACCCACTCATCAAATTGTTTGTGTTAGCTCAAAGAGTATTGATTTTGAGGGGAGTGTTGTACATTTTAAAACTGATTACACAACACCTTGCCTAGCGCGCGTTAGTGCTTACTTAAAAGAGCAAAGCGCTGAAATTGAACAGGTTGTTATATTTAACGGTATGCTGCATAGCACATCTCATATGCCCGAAAAAAAACTTGAAGATATAGACGCTGAGTATTTCAGCCAACTTCTAAACTCAAACACGCTAACCCCTCTGGTTTGCCTGCAAAGTATTTTGCCACTTTTAACACACAAAACGCAGTGCAATATTACCGCACTTAGTGCGCGTGTAGGCAGCATTAACGACAACAAGTTAGGCGGTTGGTATACGTATCGCGCCTCCAAAGCTGCTTTAAATATGCTTTTCAAAACCGCTGCGATTGAGCTTGCACGGCGCGCCAAAAATACCAAATTAGTATTATTCCATCCAGGTACTACCGATACAGCCCTTTCTAAGCCATTTCAAAAAAATGTACCTGCGGGTAAGCTTTTTAGTACCGAATTTGTGGCAAAACAGCTTTTTACACTTACATTTAATAACCCTCATTTAGAACTCAATGGTGCGCCTGCCTATTTAGACTGGCAAGGTGAAACCATACCGTGGTAAGGAACTTTAATGCATTTTACTAAAGAGCGAATAAACGCACTTGAAAAACACACCCGTACTCATTTAATTAACTCGCTTTCGGGTTATAAAAGCGCCAATTTAATTGGCACCCAAGATAAGCAAGGCAATACCAATCTCGCCATTGTTAGCTCTGTCATTCACCTTGGTGCACACCCGCCGCTGGTTGGCATGATAATGCGCCCAAACAGTGTGCCACGCCATACATTCGAAAACATAATCGAAACGGGTAGCTACACCATTAACCAAGTTAACAAAGCTATTTATAAACAAGCGCATCAAACATCGGCCCGTTACCCTAAAGGCGAATCAGAGTTCAATGCGACCGGTTTAACGCCAGAATACCTAAATGACTTTACAGCGCCATTTGTGCAAGAGTCACGATTAAAATATGCGGTAAATTATGTTGAGCACCAACACTTAGCCGTAAATGGCACTGAGCTGGTTATAGGTGAAATTACCGATGTTTACTTAGATGAAGTTGCCTTGCAAAGCGATGGCTTTTTAGATTTACAGGCTATTGAAACAGTTGCTGTGACGGGGCTTGATAGCTACCATACAGGCAACAAACTATCTCGTTTACCTTATGCTAAAAAGCCTTAATATGTATGTCGTCGCATAATGTTGAATTACTGTTTTAGATTAAACACAATGCCTAAAAACCAAGGAGACATTTATGGCCACAGTAGGCGTTGGTACGCAAACAAGTGAACAAGCACTGGCAAGTTTAAGTAATATGACATGCAAAGTGACCCCCATACAAGTAGATGAATATTTGCAGCGTATTGCTAAAGCACAAGCATACATGCAAGCTAATAATATTGATGCCATATACTTAAATGCAGGCACTAATCTCACCTACTTTACAGGTATGAAATGGTACGCAAGTGAGCGCATGGTTGGTGCCATTTTACCTGCTATTGGTGAAGTACAATACATTGCCCCGTATTTTGAAATTGGCACCCTAAATGGGTTTAAAGTGGTTGAGGGGCCTATTCATGGTTGGCAAGAGCACGAGAGCCCCTACTCGCTTTTTGTAAATGTATTAAAGCAGCTTAACGTAAGCGACACCGCCACTATAGGCATTGATGAAAGCGCGCAGTTTTTTATATTTGACGGTATTAACAAAGCGCAAAAAGGCTTTAATCTAATCAATGCACAAAGCGTTACTGCACATTGTAGAATGCATAAGTCGGTAAATGAATTAGCGCTTATGCAATGTGCAATGGACATGACTTTAGCTGTACATCAAGCAACCGCAAGTATGCTTTACGAAGGTATTACCACCACAGAAGTAGAGGCTTTTATAAAAAAAGCGCATCAAAAGGTAGGCGCACCAGGTAACTATTTTTGTATTGTTTTATTTGGAGTTGCAACGTCTTTTCCGCACGGTGTTAAAGACGCGCAAGTACTTAAAAAAGGCGATATGGTATTAATCGATACCGGCTGTAAAGTACACGATTACCTATCGGATATTACCCGTACTTATGTATATGGCGAACCAACAATGCGCCAACGCATGTTTTGGGATCACGAAAAAGCAGCGCAACTCGCCGCGTTTAATGCAGCCAAGATTGGTGTTACGTGTGAAGAGGTTGATGCAGGGGCTCGTAACTATTTAGCGGCTCAAGGATTGGGGCCACAGTATCAAACACCCGGCTGCCCACATCGTACTGGTCATGGTATTGGCTTAGATATTCATGAATGGCCATACTTAGTTGGTGGTGATAAAACCCCACTTGCCCCTGGCATGTGTTTTAGTAATGAGCCAATGCTAGTTATACCCGATGAGTTTGGCGTACGTTTAGAAGATCATTTTTATATGACCGACAACGGTCCACATTGGTTTACACAACCAAGTTATAGTATTGACGACCCGTTTGGGCTTAACGCTTAAACCCTTTAATAAAGAGCAGCCATTAGCTGCTCTTTTTAGTTTAAGGATTGATAATACATACTTCATCCCAATATCCCTTTTATACCAAGCAATCCGCAAAAGGATGAATATGAAAAACTTTAAAATTGATATCGTGTCAGACGTAATGTGCCCATGGTGCGTAATAGGTTATAAAAACCTAGAGACAGCGCTTGGCCAACTTAAAGACGAAATGAGTGCAGATATTACGTGGCATCCTTTTGAGCTAAACCCTGATATGCCACTTGAGGGTCAAGATTTAAACGAACACTTAATGCAAAAGTACAACCTGACTGAAGAGCAAGGCGATGAAAATCGTAAAAACATGTTTGAAGCTGGAAAGCGTGCTGGCTTTACGTTTAATTTTGATGGCAAACGTATCATGATAAATAGCTTTGATTTGCACCGCTTACTTACATGGGCGCGCGAACAAGGCAAACAAACACAGTTAAAACTCGCCTTTTTTGAAGCGCACTTCACCGATTTAAAATACTTAAATCAAGAAGACGCACTGCTTGATGTAGTGCAAAGTGTGGGCCTTGATAAAGAACAGGCGCGTAGTATTTTAAACTCAGATAAATACGTACAAACAGTGCGCCAAGAGCAAGAGCGCTTTAAGCAATTAGGTATTACTTCAGTCCCTACGTTTATCATAAACGATAAATATGCAATCAGTGGCGGACAACCAAGCGATTCATTTATACAAGCACTTAAACAAATTAGTGAAGAAGAAGCCAAGCAAGACGCTTAGCAAGTAAGCTGCTGTTTAACATATATAAGGCTGCGCAATGCAGTCTTATACGGTTTTAAAGGTGCAGCATGACTTTGCTGTCTACGTGAGCCGATATTTCTATAAGCTTTTAACAAAAACCCTCTGCTACTCAAACTTCACCTTCTGCGCTTTTATAAAAGTGCTGGCACTATACGTGCATTAACTATTTTGTGTTCTTAATGAGTGTGCTGCGCGCTGTTTTATTTCAAATGCCACGTAAATATTACAAGGTGCCATTAACTTCTTTCATACCGCGATTCACTCTCTATTTATTAAGGACTAACGAGCGATTAAATACGCATAAGGAGCAAGCATGGCTAAGTCAGCAACATTATACAGAATGGTAACCAATGAGCATATTTGCCCATTTGGACTCAAATCAAAAGATTTACTTAAGCGAAAAGGCTATAAGGTAGATGATAAGCCGCTGACTTCGCGCGAAGAAACCGATGCATTTCAACAAAAGCACAATGTTGATACCACACCACAAACATTTATCGATAACAAACGCATTGGCGGGTATGACGACCTGCGCGCTTACTTTAATAAATCGGAGCCTGGTCAACAAGGTACTACTTACACTCCCGTAACGGCCATTTTTGCTGTTACCTTATTACTTGCCTTTGCATTTAGCTACTCCACTGGCTTTGCACTTTTTTCTATGCATACAATTATGCTGTTTGTCGCGTTAACAATGGGCGTACTGGCTATACAAAAATTACGTGACTTATACAGCTTTAGTAATTCTTTTATAACCTATGATTTATTTGCAATGAAAGTCGTGAGATATGCTTATGTGTACCCATTTTTAGAAGCATTTGTAAGTATTGGCATGATTGCGGGTCTCTCTGCTTATATTGTTGCACCCATTTCTTTATTTATTGGGGGTATTGGCGCCGTGTCGGTGATTAAGGCTGTTTACATAGACAAACGAGAGCTTAAGTGTGCCTGCGTTGGCGGAGATAGTAATGTACCGCTGGGGTTTATCTCTCTGACTGAAAACCTGTTTATGATTGCCGCAGGTGTCTGGATGTTTATTAAGTAATCTTAATTAAGGTTAAATCATGAGCTTAATAACTAAACGGTTTATTTTACACAGCTGGTCATTTAGTGTAAAAAAGGGGGACTAACTAAATAATAAATGGATTTAAAATGAAATACTTGCTGTCTATCATTGCCGCTCTAATCATTACTGGCTGTACTTCAACTCCACTTCAAGACAGGCCTGCAGCAACGGTAAAATCAACAGTTCCACCTAAATACCCTATTGCAGAGGTGCGTAATAAAACAGAAGGTTTTGTTACCATGTCTTATGATGTAGATAGTTATGGGCGCCCTAATAATATTAACGTTATTAACGCTAAACCTGAGCAAGTGTTTAATAGCGAAGCCAAACGTGCCCTATCTAAATGGCAATACTCACCTAAAGTTGTTAATGGTGTTGCTGTACCTGACAAAAACTTAGAAATGACAATTGAGTTTAATTTGGATAATTAATAATCGGGTAAGGTTATATCTTAAAGGCTGCAGTGTGCAGCCTTTTTAGTATTTGTTTGCAAGCTTATTAAGTACGATAAAGCACTTTAATAACATGCCAGCCGAATTTAGTTTTAACTAAATGTGGCTCTAAAATAGCGCCATTAAAGGCTATTTTGTCAAACTGCGGAACCATTTGCCCGCGTCTAAATTCGCCTAAGTCGCCACCTTTTTTACCCGATGGGCACGACGAGTATTTTTTAGCTAAGGTTTGAAACTTGGCGCCTTTACCTAATTGCTTAATAATGTCTTCTGCTATTTCTTTGTGTTTAACCAATATGTGGAGTGCGTGCGCTGTACTTGCCATTTCAAAACCCTGATAATTTAAAACGCGGCGATTTTAGCACAGCCACCTAAACCTAGCATCTACTTATGCTGCAATGTGTGAACGACTAATTTATAAATAATGTTTTGCGTCCTCTAAATTGGGTACTCTGCAATACTGATATTTGCCAAATAAGGTATAGCGGTTTAAAGCAATTTTATCGTACAGCCAATTATTAAAGGTATTGGGTAAAACACTAAATACAGTGGCTAGTTTGTAGGGGTAACCTAGCTGCTTTACTACTTCAAAAAAAGCGTGGCTTTGCGTGAATACTTTGCCGTTTTGTAAGTACACCATCGAGGCGTATTGTGTGGTTGAAAAACCAAAGTGAGTTAATAGCAGTGCACCTTTTGGAGATTGCACGCTGCATAGTTTAAAAATGACATTGGCATCGTTACTACACCACGCACTACATAATTTACACTGCGCATCGAATAATATAATTTTTTGATTACGCATTAATGTAGCCGCATCATCACTCATTTTATACCCCTAAGCGGTTACTGCTGAACCGGCTTTTTTTGTAACTTACGCTGCAATGTGCGCCTATGCATGTTGAGTTGCCGCGCTGTGGCCGATACATTACCATTATTACTATGCAGTACTTGCTGAATGTGCTCCCACTCTAAACGCTCTGGAGACATAACTGGTGTGGCAACATCACTGACATTTTGTGTATTTAAATCTGCGTTTAGGGCCTTTAATAGCGTGGCCATATCAACGGGTTTAGTAAGGTAGTCGTTAGCACCTAAACGCATGGCCTCTACAGCGGTGGCTATGCTTGCAAAGCCTGTTAGTAATACAATATACGCCTGCGGTAATAAGCTGCGAAGTGGCTTAATTAAGGCAAGGCCGTTATCGTCACCCAATTTCATATCGAGCAAAATACAATCTGGTAAATGTTTATGTGCATTTAGTAATGCATCACTTTGATTATGCGCAACTTCACATCTAAAGCCTTGTTTTGTTAAACGCCGAGCAAGTGTACTGGCTAGGTTTATATCGTCTTCAATTATAAGTAATTTCATGTATGTGACTGCTCATTATTTACTGTGGCTAATTTTACTTTAGCAACCGCCCCACCACCAGCATGATTATACAAAGTTAACGATCCGTTTAGGCGCTCAAACGTTACATTAGAAAGCAAAACCGCAAGCCCCATACCTTGGCTGCTAGGCATAAGTTGCCCGCCAAGCTCTGCTAATTGTGATTGGCTAAAACCGCTACCAAAATCACGAACTAGCAAATATATACATTCACTGTGTTGATTATCTTGCTGCCAGCTTAGCTCTAACTGGGTTTGGTTATTTTTTTGATTAGCAATGCATGCATTTTGTAGCAAATTGAGAATAGCAGGCAATAGCATTGCATCACTTTTTAAGGTGGCTGCTATTGGCTCACTTAACCAAATAATGTGCTGATCTGGGTATTGCAGTAATAATGTATCATTGATCTGTGTTTGCAGCTGCTTGACTGTAATGTGCTCGATGGTATTTTTATTACGAAGCTGAGCAGAGAGTTTTCTAAAGTCGTTTAACTGCGACGCACACTGCTTAAGCGGCGTTTGCATTTGCACCACGACAGGGTTATTTGGCTCCTCTTCTAAAAGCTCTTCAAATAGTAACTGTAAGTTAGCAATAGGACTGGCTAGTTGATGGGTAATTTGCGCCGCTGCGCCATCTAGGGTCACCAGTTGCTCGTTACGCAGTTGTTGCTCGCGAGCTTTAGCTATTGTGCGTTCGCGCTCTTTTAATGCTCTACTCATAGCACCAATAACCAAAGCGATAACGCTTGCACTTAAAACAAAGTTAACCCACATGCCTATAAAATGCCCGCTCATATTCATTTGATGCATACTGTGATCGGGCATCCTAATGAGTAAAAAGCTATAAGCGGCAATTGCCAGTACGGCGATATAAGCGAGTCCTTTTTCACGAAGTGTTACCGCTGCAATCATGATAGGTAGCAATAATAGCGATACAAACGCATTGGTTGCGCCGCCACTTAATGAGAGCAAAATAGTTAAAAACAGCACATCCGCAGTGAGTTGCATCAACATACCAACGGGGCGCGCTCGACTTACATTGCGATAAGCAAATACGCTCACTAATTGAAATATAGCCTCTAACGCTATTACCACTAATAAAGGCAATAACGCTATTTGATGCTCTAATAAAAAATACACGCTTAGTACAGCAATTAGCTGCACGGCAATGGCACCACTTCGCAGCATTAAAAGACGGCTAATGGTCGGGTCGGTTTGCATAAACAAGGTACGGTTTACCTATAAAATTTAATACGTTAATAAAAGCAGTCAATCATCCATTGATATAGTAAAAAGCGCGCACGGTGTTCCTTGATGAAACACCATTTTCCATTGTTCATTACTTTTGCGCCAAAGCGACATACGTAAGGAGTAGTTGAACTCGCTTCGGGCTGAGCGCCTGTAAGCTGCTTGGTAACTAATTTGCGCGATGTCTTCGCTTAGCATTCGCCCCTTGAAGTGCTGGTTATAAAACTGTGGAACAACCTCAGTAGGTAAACGAGTCAGTACGTGCTGCTTATCAAATACGGTGCCATTAGCTGAAATCTCAATAAATTCATCATCAAGCAAGGCATTTAATGCATCGTTTGATTGGCGTACTTCTGGGTCTAATAATTGCCGTTCAGACTCAATTAAGTGATTAAATAGTGATGCTTTAATTTTATTACCCATACACTTCCCTTTTATCAGTACAGACCTAAGATAATAATACCTTTATTTGCTTTAAATTCGAACGGTTATATTTATAAATGCAGCAACGGGCATTTAAAATTACAGTAAATTTAAACTTTAAGAGACAAAACAGGGTAATAACTTCTCTTAAAGGGCAATTTTTGATATAACTCATCCTTTAGCAATACACGTCAGACCACCATTTAAGAGAACACATTATGGCCTACGCACATATCACAGGTTGGGGTAAATGCATTCCCCCAGCAAGCATTAGCAACGATGAAATTAGCGAAATAGTTGATACCAACGATGAGTGGATCACCACACGTACCGGAATTAAATCTCGTAGGGTTAGCCATGTAAGCACCGCAGAACTTGCAACCGTTGCAGCTAAACACGCCATTGATTGTGCTGGTATTGATGCAAAGGATATTGATTTAGTTATTTTAGCGACGTGTACCCCTTCAACAGTTGTGGCCAATACCGCCTCTTTAGTACAAAAAAACATTGGCGCTACGGGCGCTGCAGCGATGGATACCAATGCTGCGTGTTCTGGCTTTTTATATGCCCTTCAGGCTGCTACCGCACAAATTCAAGCGGGAATGATAAAAAAGGCCGTGGTTATTGCTGCTGAGCGTATGACTTGGTATGTAAACTGGGCACGCCGTGACAGTGCTGTATTATTTGGGGATGGCGCTGGCGCCGTAGTACTAGAAGCCGCAGAAACACCTGCAGGCCTACTTGGCACTAAAACCGGTTGTGACAGTGAAGACAGAGACATTTTACACATCACCAACTTTGGTAGTGATTTAAATAAATATGAGCCAATTGGTCCATCAGACTTACTCTTTGAAGGCCGTGAAATTTTCAAACGTGCCGTTAAAGGCATGAGTGAAGCGTGTGATGATGTATTAACGCAAGCTAATTTAAGCCTTGATGACATAAACGTACTTGTCCCGCACCAAGCTAACTTACGTATAATCCAAGCGATTCAGCAGCGTTTGAAAGTGCCGGATGAAAAAGTCATGGTTAACATTGCTGACTACGGTAATACCTCAGCCGCTACAATTGCTATTGCATTGTGTGAGGCCGTAGAACAAGGGTTGATCAAGCCACATTCAAATATTATGTCGGCAGCCTTTGGGGCCGGTTTAACATGGGCCGCAAGCTACATAAAATGGGGCGAGCGTGTAACGCCTATCAAAGTAAGCGATGCAACCTTGCCACCTTGTGAGCTAACAGGCCTTGAGCTTGTAGCTCCAGCCGTTAAAGCATGCCAGGAAGCTGAGCCAAACTAAAAACACATGTAACAAGCTATACATAAACGCACTTTTTGGTGCGTTTTTGTTTTTAAGGACAATAAAATTAAGGAACTAACTTGGAACTATTAGGTATTCATCATGCTGCTATTATTTGCAGTGACTACGCTCGTTCTAAACACTTTTATAGCAACATACTTAAACTTGACGTTATTAACGAGCACTTTAGAGCGGCACGTAATTCGTATAAGTTAGATTTAGCCATGCCTGATGGCAGCCAAATAGAGCTCTTTTCGTTTGACGCAGCCCCTGCAAGACCAAGCTACCCAGAAGCGCAGGGCTTAAGGCATCTAGCATTTAAAGTTAAAAACGTTGCCCAAGCAAAGCAGTATTTAGAGTCACAAAATATAACAGTGGAAGCGATAAGAGTGGATGAAATAACCGGCAAAAAATTCACCTTTTTTGCCGATCCAGATAACCTGCCACTTGAGTTATACGAGGTATAACCCTCGTATAACAAGGTTTATTTAAAGCGACTTTGCAGGTAATTAAATACCGCACGAATCCCTAACGCTTCACCACCTGTTGGGCGACCAGGTAATGCACGTAAATTCCACGCCATTACATCAAAATGTACCCATGGAGTGGTTGGCTCTACAAACTCTTTTAAATAAAGCGCTGCGGTGATGGCCCCACCAAACGGTGTGCTAGCACAGTTAGCCATATCGGCTACATCGCTCTTTAAAAAGCTTTTGTACTGATCAAATAAAGGCAATTGCCATACAGGATCGTTTACATCCATACCTGCATCAATAATCCCATTTGCTACATCACGCTCTGTTGAGAAAAAGCCCGGTAACTCAGTCCCTAAAGCAACACGACAAGCACCTGTTAATGTCGCAAAGTCAATAATTAGTTCAGGGTTATCGTTTTGTGCCTCGCTAAGTGCATCACACAATACTAAACGCCCTTCTGCGTCGGTATTATCTATTTCTACCATAATGCCTTTACGCGTTTTAATTACATCACCTGGACGAAATGCATTTCGTGATACCGCGTTTTCAACCGCAGGCACTAAAACGCGTAATCTAATTGGTAAATTAGCTGCCATAATTAACTGAGCTAATGCAATAACATGCGCTGCACCGCCCATGTCTTTTTTCATGTTACGCATGCCTGTGCTTGGTTTTAAATCAAGCCCGCCAGAGTCAAAACATACCCCTTTACCGACTAAGGTAATAAGCGGTGCGTTTTTGTCGCCCCATTTTAAATCAAGTAAACGCGGTTTGTTTTCGCTGGCGCGCCCTACCATGTGTATAGTTGGGTAGTTTTGCTCAAGTAGCTCATCGCCAATCCACTGAGTAAACTCGCCATTATAATTGCTGGCTAAATCTTCCATTACTTGCGATAAGTGCTGCGGCATCATATCGACCGCCGGTGTATTTACTAAATCACGCGCCAAATAAATAGCATCGGCTTGTTGCTTGATACGTTGATACAATGCTTCATCGGCGATGGCCAGTTGTGCCTTGGCAGTTGGTTTTTCTTTATATTCGCTAAATTCATAGCCGCCTAACACAAAACCTAGTGCTACTTGTTCTACAAAGGTATCATCACCCTGAATTTGATACGTGCCCAGCGGTAATTTATTGGCAAGCTCGCCTGCGGCCCAAAAATCATCTTTGCTTTGTAATAAACAATATACGTGGCTTAACTCACCGGTTTGCGCATCTGGCACAAGCGCTAAACCTTGCTTTTCAAAGCCACTATTAGTTAACCATGTTTGTATAAAAGTCGGTTGTTGAGATTGCCAGTCAGTGAACTCGTTTTTGAGAATAAAAGATAAAGGAATACCAGAAGAAGTATGACGAAGTAATGCACTCATTGAAAAGCTCATAAAATAAAAAATGGTATCTCAAAGCATATCAATAAGAGTGACCAAAAGGTATAGCTAATTTAACCTAGTTTATTCTTTATTAGGTGCTTTAGTATGTTGTTTTAAATCCTCTTTAATAATTTCGGCGTCGAGATCTTTGACGGGTTTATTAATGTTAAATGAGCTTGGCAACACATCAACACCTACTAACTGGCCTAGCTTAACCACCAAAGGAATAGTAATAGGTGCAAACGGCAGTACGGCAAATATACCAAGACCAAGCCCCTTTAAAATATCAACAAACTGCTCGTTAGCACGTTTTAACTCTTCTTTGCTGGTTTGGCCTTGCGTGTAACGCTTATAAATAGTGAGCATTTCTATGGTTTCTTGCTTTTCTTGCTCGAGCGCAATTTTAAGCGCCACCATGGCACGACGAAAGCGAAGCTGTTGGCGCTTTTTACTAATTTTAACTACCCGCCAAGGCGCACGGTGAATAACTTTATATAATCGCATAGCGTGTATTTTCACACATAAAGGGTTTTACACAAGAATAATTTACTTAATACGCCCTATACTTTATGCTTTTGCACTATATCAGTGCTTATAAACTCATTTCTATGCAAAACAAACCAAAAGTGGCCATCCCTAAACCCCAAAAACCTAAGCCTGATGAATGTTGCGGTGGAGGTACCTGCTGCCCTTGCGTGTGGGACGAATACAGGCAAAAGTATCGTGACTGGCAAGCGCAAAACCCACCTTCAAACTAACTTAAATAAACAAGTTGATAACATTTACCTACCTGCTTCACGCATTAAATCTTCTAAAAAACACTAAAACCGCACTTTATTAGTTCAAATTAGTTACATACTGCACCATTGTTGCAAATATATTTTATTTTGAACTTTTTGTTATTAAAGCGTTAATTATTAATTGCCCTCAAAGTTTTTTATGTATAGGCTGTACATAGGACTTCACATGAGGTGAGCTTTTAGCTCTAAAAAGTCGAGTAGGTTGACTTTTTATCCCCATGTGAACACGTCCAAAATAATAAATAAGTAGTGTTAATTACTGCATTACGTACAGAATATATTCTAACTGGGGAAAATTAGAATGAAACTTAAAAGCAACACGCTAAATCAAGCAATTAGATTTGCTTTAGCTACAACGACCACAGCTGGTTTGTTTATATCAGGGTCTGCTATTGCAGCAGAAGAAACTGAAACCAAAGTAAACAAAAATGTTGAAAAAATTGCCGTAGTGGGTACGCGTTCAGCGCCACGCTCTATTGGTGATTCACCAGTTCCTATTGATATTATTGGCGGTGAAGAGCTTGAAAAGTCAGGTAACACTGACATGCTTGAACTACTAAAAGGCTCTGTTCCTTCTTTTAATGTTCACCAAAACCCTATTAGTGATGCAGCATCACTAGTACGCCCAGCTAACTTACGTGGTCTGCCCTCAGATAGCACGTTAATTCTTTTAAATGGTAAACGCCGTCACCGTGCTTCAGTTATTGCATTTTTAGGTGGTGGTATTAACGATGGTGCACAAGGTGCTGATATTTCAGTAATCCCAAGTATTGCACTTAAGCAAGTAGAAGTACTACGCGATGGCGCAGCAGCACAATATGGCTCTGATGCAATCGCAGGTGTAATGAACTTCCAACTAAAAGATGCCTCTGAAGGGGGTAAGTTCGAAGTACGTCATGGCCAATACTATGAAGGCGATGGTGACACAACACAGATTTCGGGTAATGTGGGCTTACCATTTACCGATAACGGCTTTGCTAACTTAAGTTTTCAATATAAAACAGCAGATGCAACAAGCCGCTCAGTACAACGCCCAGATGCCGCAGGACTCGCTGCTGCAGGTGTGCCTGACGTTTCTTCGCTTGCCCAAGTTTGGGGTGCACCTGAAGTTGATGACGACATTTCAATTTTTGGTAATGTCGGATTAGAGCTAACAAACGACTCTGAATTTTATATGTTTGGTAACTACTCTGAGCGTGACGTACGCGGTGGTTTTTACTACCGTAACCCACATACTCGCCCAGGTGTTTACTCAAACGATGGCGGTGAAACACTGCTTGTTGCCGATTTAACAGAAGACATGAGCGGTAACTGTCCAACTATCGCGATTGACGATAACGTTTTAGATAACCCAGATTACATTAGCGGTGTTGCTAATAACCCTGATTGTTTTGCATTTAACGAAACCATTCCTGGTGGTTTTACACCTAATTTTGGTGGCAACATCACAGATACCTCTTTAACTATTGGTACAAAAGGTATGTTTACAGGTGGTTTCCTTAAAGATGCTTTTTACGATTTAAGTGGTACGGTGGGCTTAAATGAATCACGCTACTTTATTTACGATACAGTTAATGCCTCATTAGGGGCAGACAGCCCGCGTGATTTTAGCCCAGGTAAATACGAGCAACTAGAGAAAAACTTTAACTTTGACCTTTCAAAAGGCTTTGATTTTGACCTAGCGTACGATGTAAATATTGCCGGTGGTTTAGAATGGCACGAAGAAACATTTACTGTTATTTCTGGTGACGAAGCGTCATTTACAGCAGGTCCTTTAACCGAGCAAGGTTTTGGCATTGGCTCTAACGGCTTCCCTGGTTTTAAACCGTCGGATGCCGGCGAATACACCCGCCGTAACTACGCAGCCTATGTTGATGTAGAAGCACCTTTTACTGAAGAGTTCTTAATGGGCCTTGCAGTACGTTTTGAAGATTACGACAGCTTTGGTTCAACTACCAACTATAAAGTAATGGCACAGTACCACCTTACAGAAGACTTAAATATTCGTGGTTCTGTAAGTACAGGTTTCCGTGCGCCTACTGTTGGCCAAGCAAACGTAAGTAACGTACAAACAAACTTAAGTGATGGTGTATTACAAGATTCAGCACTTTTACCACCTACAAACCCAATTGCTGTGCAACTAGGTGGTACAGAGCTAACACCTGAAGAATCGCAAAGCTACACATTAGGTGCAGTATACACAATTGGTGATTTATTCTTAACGCTTGATTACTACAACATTGACGTAGAAGATCGCATCAGCCAATCAGAAAAAATCGTATTAAGCCAAGCTGATAAAGACACGTTAGAAGCAGCAGGTGTACCTAATGCACAAAGCTATGCGCAAGTAAGCTTCTTTACTAATGACTTTGATACTACAACGCAAGGTATTGACTTAGTAGCTAACTACACAGCTGACATGCTAGGCGGAAGCTCTACATTTAGCCTTGCTTACAACTGGAATGAAACTGAAGTAACTAAGTTCAGCGACATTACCGGAGAGTTTAAAGTTAAGCGCTTAGAAGAAGATTTACCTAACCACCGTGCAACGCTTACTTGGGCACAGCAGTGGGAATCTTTTTCAATGTTTACCCGTGCTAATTACTACGGCGAATACCAAGGTGTTCACGTAGATTACGATGCAACAGCAAAAACAGCTGACGCAGCGGTGACCATTGACGCTGAAATAACGTACTTCTTAAACGAATCTATTAGTTTCTCGGTAGGTGCACAAAACATCTTTGACCAAGACGCTGAAAAACTTGATTTTGAAGACCGTACCGGTATTCCTAACAATAACTGGGGCGGGCAATACTACGAAACGTCTCCATACGGTATTAACGGCGGCTTCTACTACGCGAAAGCAACCTATACGTTCTAATATTTTTTCATGATAAACCAAGGCGAAATGGTAAGACATTTCGCCTTTTTTATTTTATATTAATTAAAAAACAATAATGTCTCATCATGCTAATTAAAAAAGCCAATCAATTATTACAGCAAAATAAACTCAAAGAAGCTGAGTTTCATTTTAAAGCAATTTTAAATAGTGACCCACAAAGCGGCGAGGCATTTTTTGGATTAGGTAGAATAGCGCTTAGGCTAGAGCGCTTTGATGCAGCGGTATACTTATTACAAAAAGCATGCGAACGTTTACCTCATATGCTAGAACCTTTACACGCCCTTGCCGATGCTTTTAATGGTGTTCAATCCCCTGACGATGCGCTTAAAGTACTCGAATATGCTAAAAGCCTTGCAAGCCATAACCCGGAGCCTCACTACTACTTAGCCCAACAATATTTAAACTACGGTGAATTAGACAAGGCGCACACTACATTTGCGCATGCGCTAAGTATGGGGATTTATCCTGTAACGGCTTATATATTATTTGAATTAGTTCAATTGGGCCGCTTTAATAAAGAACATAATTATGTGAGCAACCTACACCACTTTTTAACGCAAACGAATAACCTGCGCTTAAAAATGGTGTGTTATTACGCATTAGGCAAAAGCTACGACAAACTAGACGACACAGAGCAAGCATTTAACTATTATGTGCTTGCCAATAAACTTCAAAAAAAGCTTACTCATTTTAAAACCAGTGACTTAGTGCCTTTTTATGAAGCAATTATAACGTATAATACACAACAGCTAATTGCATCTGCCGATCAGACTTTTACCGGCACTATTACGCCCGTGTTTATTATTGGCATGCCCCGAAGTGGCTCTACCTTACTTGAGCAAATGATGGCCAGCCACTCACAGTTTGCCACATTAGGTGAAAACACCAGTGTTGCTAACCAAGTGGTGGCATTTATAGAGCAGCAAACGCAAACCCCTTACCCGCAATGCTTAAGCGCACTTAGTAACGATTTAATCGCAAAAGCTCGCAATATCTATATTGAAGAATTAAAAAAAGCACAGCCTATACGCCCTTTCATTATTAATAAGCTACCGAGTAACTATCAGTCTATTGGCTTAATTTACTTGCTGTTCCCTAATGCTAAATTTATTAATTTAAGTAGGGATTTTAACGCCACTGCTTTTTCGGTATTCAGTAACTACTTTGCCGAAAATGAGCCGTACTTTTGTGATTTAAAAGAATTTAAACTTTACCATGCGTTGTATGCAAAATTAATGGATCATTGGCGCAGCCTGCCCTCATTACCGCTATACGATATTCATTATGAGCAAATAGTTGCCGAGCCTGAGTCGCAGCTAAGTGCTTTATTTTCGTTTTTAGGGTGTGAGTATGAACCGCAATGCTTAGCATTTTATAAGCGTAAGGCTGCTGTTAGCACATTAAGCAAACACGCCATTAGGCAGCCAATTAATACACAGGCACTCGCGCATTGGGAGCGCTATAAAACACCGCTTTTAAAACAATTTGAATGAGCCTAATTGCCTAACTGTGCTCGTTAAACCAGCTTACAACATCTTTAAATTGCTCATCCCGTGCCTGCGGGTGAGTAAGCATATTAATATGATCGTAATCCACACTGTGGCCATAGCGCTTGCCATAAACTTTTAGGGTTTGTTTTCCAGGCCCTGACTCTGCCATAAACTTTTTGATATCAATAGGCTGCGCCAGAGCTTTGTCGTTTACTGCGCCAATATGAAGTGTAGGGGGGACATGCAGCTTAGCTAACGCACTTGCGTAATCAAAACCATCATCGCTATCTACCCAAGGCCTTTTTTTAGCCCATTGCATACTTTGATAATGCGACTTTTGCGATTCGTTATCGCTGCCCCACTTATAACCTTTCGCATTTAAGTAACCATGCTTTTTAGCGAGTAATGGCGCCATAAAGTACCAAATCACATTCGCTTGCAGTAACTTTTTAGGGTGGTTGTTAAATAATGAACGTTTTGAGCCAAAATAGGCACAGGCCTTCACGTCTGTTACATACTCAGGAAAACGAGCAAAAACGCTATTCATTAAAACGCCTCCCCAAGAGTGAGCGACCCAATAGTCAGGCTTTTTGCCCTCCTCTTCCTCTATATAATTAATAAAGGCGGGAATATCTTCAACTATCGCCTCCGTTTGACCATATTTAGCATGACGTGAAATCAGCGGCTTACTTTCACCACGCCCACGCAGGTCTGCTACATAACAACAATATCCTTGCTCCGCCAAAAAAGGCGCTAAACCTTTATTACTGTGAGTATAAAAAATTTTGCCGTTTTCTACTGCTCCATGCATTAAAAACACGACGGGGCCTGCTTTATCATCGTTCGCGATACGGCGTAGATGCAAAGTTTGTTGATTGTTTAATTGAACAAAATGTGATTGCTGAGTGATTGCCACAAATTTTCCTTTGTTATTTTTACTTACTCATCCTACCAGTAGCATGGTTAATTCTAAAGTAAATGGTTGCACTTTTTAGCGGGGCATTTGATACAATTACATTATTATTGAATTGCTAAATTTAAGCTATGAAATCAAAATCAAACAGCAACAAGTTACATCCTCGCAATCAACACTTACATGGCTACGATTTGGACATGTTATGTGAAAAACATAATGCGTTAGCACCTTTTATAATAACAACTCCTGCGGGCAGTAAAAGCATCGATTTTAGCAATAACAAAGCCGTTAAAACGCTTAACCAAGCTCTATTAAAAGCGCACTATAATATAGAATTTTGGGATATACCCGATCAAAACTTATGCCCCCCTATTCCTGGGCGAGTAGATTACATACATCACTTAGCCGATTTATTAAGCACAGATAACCAACAAAACATACCGACAGGACGTAAAATTAAAGCGCTTGATATTGGGACAGGGGCTAACTTAGTTTACCCTCTTACAGGTAGCCACGAGTATAACTGGCACTTTACAGGGAGTGATATAGATGCAAGTTCAATAAAAATTGCAAAGCAAATAGCGCAGTTTAACGGTTTAAAAATCACTTTAAAACATCAAAAAAATGCTTCTTCTATTTTTAAAGGCATTATTAATCAAAAAGATTTATTTCACTTAACTCTGTGTAACCCTCCGTTTCACGCAAGCGCGGACGAGGCTAACAAAGGCACTGAGCGAAAGTGGAAAAATTTAGGAAAATCACCTAAAAACACCCTTAATTTTAGCGGGCAAAATAATGAGCTATGGTGCGAGGGGGGTGAAGCCCAGTTTATCAGTAATATGATCACCGAAAGCGAGTTGTTTGCAGAGCAAGTTATATGGTTTACATCACTGGTTTCAAAAAAAGAAACCCTTACTACCTTAGAAAAAAAACTAAACACCCTCCCTATTGCTGAATATAAAATTATAAATATGGCACAAGGGCAAAAAGTAAGTCGTTTTATTGCCTGGAGTTATTTTGATAAAGCCACTCGCGAACACATTTTTGAAGAACTTGTGTAAACCCACAAAATAAAAAGGCCCTAATAAAGGAATAACAATAATGATAGATTTTCGCTCAGACACAGTTACTAAACCGTCAATAGCTATGCGCGAAGTAATGTACAACTCGCCAGTAGGCGATGATGTGTACGGGGATGATCCTAGCGTAAACCAATTAGAAGCATACGCGTGTAAGCGTTTTAACTTTGACGCTGCGCTTTATTGTAGCTCTGGCACGCAAGCCAATTTATTAGCTTTAATGGCGCATTGTGAGCGCGGGGACGAATATATTTGTGGACAAAATGCCCATAACTATAAGTTTGAAGGCGGTGGCGCTGCCGTGCTTGGCTCAATACAACCTCAACCTATCGAAAACGAAAAAGACGGCAGCTTATGTTTTAACAAGATTGCCGAAGCTATAAAACCTAAGGACTGCCATTTTGCCAACACGCGCTTGCTTAGCCTTGAAAATACTATTGGCGGTAAAGTGCTCCCGCTTGAGTACTTAACCCAAGCTCACGACTTTGTTAATACGCATAAATTAGCACTGCATTTAGATGGTGCGCGCGCGTTTAATGCAGCCGTTGATCTAAATGTAGATATAACAGCAATTACAAAGCACTTTGATTCTGTTTCAATTTGTTTATCTAAAGGCTTAGGTGCGCCAATCGGCTCGCTATTATTAGGCGCACCAGCATTAATCGACAAAGCTAGGCGCTGGAGAAAAGTACTCGGAGGCGGCATGCGCCAAGCAGGAATGCTTGCAGCCGCTGGTCAATATGCACTTGAGCACAATGTAAATCGCTTGCAAGATGATCACGCTAATGCGCGTTATTTAGCTCAAAAGTTAAATAAATTAAGCGGTTTTACTGTAGATATGAGTAACACCACCAACATGGTGTATGCAACGTACAGTAGTAGTATTAATATTGAAGAGCTTGCACAAGCGCTTAAGCTGCAAGGTATATTATTTAGCCCAAGCAAGCAGCTTAGGCTAGTAACGCATTTAGATATTACGCGCGAAGATATTGATACATTTTTAAATGCCTTAGCGGCCCATATTTAATTCTGCTTTATAATGTTTGCGGCACACCGAAACGTATCGGTCGTTGCCGCCAATTTCTACTTGGTTACCATCGGCAATCGCATTGCCGTTTTCATCTGTGCGCAACACATGATTGGCTTTACGGCCGCAATGACATACTGTTTTAAGTTCAACCAGCTTGTCGGCCCATGCTAGCAAGTACTGAGAGCCTATAAATAACTCGCCTCTAAAATCGCTTCGCAGGCCATAACATAATACTGGAATACCAAGTTCATCAACCACATCAGTTAGTTGCATAACTTGCTCTTTAGATAAAAACTGGCATTCGTCGACCAATACACAGTGGCGTTTTTTTTCGTTTTGAAGGTTTTGAATCAAATCAAATACATTTTTAGATTCATCAAATATATGTGCATCAGCTTGAAGACCGATACGAGACGATACTTTCCCTACACCAGAGCGGTTATCAATGGCAGCCGTTAAAATAACGGGCTCCATGCCGCGCTCACGATAGTTAAACGCAGATTGTAACAAGGTGGTTGATTTACCCGCATTCATCGCAGAGTAGTAAAAGTATAATTGAGCCATTGCCGTGCCTTAAGATAAAAAGTGCGCTTATGCTACCTTAATATACGATTAATACCAATTTCATATCGCTATTTTAGTTAATAAGCGCTTTGATTTTCTTATTACTCAACAGCTTGCAAGTATTTTATGTAAATTTCAGCACTATCAAAGTGCGCTAGCCATTGCCATATCTCTTTACTAAGCTGGCTATTTTGCTGATAAAACTGCTTTGAAAAAATTAAATAACCGTCCGTTGTTTCATAAGGTGGGTAAAGGGGTTTTACATCACTCCCTTTATGTTGATAGCTCGACACTTTTAAGTCATCTACTTGGCATAAGTCAACACTTGCCTGCACAACGCCTTTATCAAGTAATTCAAATGCTTTATCTTTAGAAAACGTATTATGAATGTAAAAAGGCTCTTCTTTTAGCGCGCTGTTCAAGCCATAGCCATTAGGAATGGCAATAGTGAATGCTTTATTTTGGAATACTTCGCGGGTTTTCCATTGTTTATGAAAACGCGCTCGCCCTATTAAGCAGCTACTAAATCGACTCACTGCAAATCTTTCTAGCAATACGCCCTTTTCGTTTGTAGGGTACACAGCAAAACGTTCACGCCCAGCACGATAACTTGCAATAACCGCATTAACACGGTTAAGTTCTAAATCGTTTAGGCACCTGCGCCATGGTTTTCTAACAAATGAAATAGTCACATTGGGTATGCCGGCATCTAATTGCTTTAAAATTTCAATCGAAGCGCCAGGGTTATCTATCGGTACTTCCTGCCCTACCCCTAAAAACATAGGTGCTACGTCTTTGTCTTCGTAGCAAAACACTAAATTCGTTGGGTCAGCCAGCGCAGGGGCTGCAAATGTAAAAGCACAAAACAAGCTGATAAGTCTATATATTCTCATAATATTTTTATTTTAGCTGAGTTATCTAAAGTGTAGCGCGTCGTTTTATAAATGCCTAAGTTAATGATTATAATCTATATTAAACCTTCATGCTTTAACAACCATTGCTTTCTTGCAAGCCCACCAGCGTAGCCTGTTAACTTTGCGTTTGCGCCTATGATCCGGTGGCACGGCACAATAATACTAATAGGGTTTTTACCGTTTGCAGCCCCTACAGCTCTTACCGCCTTTGGATTGTTTAACAGTCGGGCTATATCACCATAAGTACTGGTTTTACCAAAAGGGACACTGAGTAATGCTTGCCACACACTGTTTTGAAAAGGCGTACCATGCGTATCTAATGGCACATTAAAGGTTATTCGCCTGCCATTAAAGTATTCGCTTAATTGCTTTGCGCAAATTAAAGCCGGTTCATTCGTCACCTGCTCAATGGGTGTATGTGTGTAGTGTGTTTTTGGATAAAAACCGACATAGCCCACGCCGTTTTCGGTTGCTTGAATGATAATGTCGTCAATTGGGCTCGAAATAGCGGTTTGGATAATCATGAAAGTTGTTGCCATAGCTGAAAGGTTAAGTATGAGCGAAATGGGGCGCTCAGTTCAGGGTTAAATTGCTGCGTATTTACTAACGCTTTTTTTACGCCCAGATCGCCAGCTAACAATATATCTGGGTTACTTTGCCCGCGCAGTTTGGCGTAGTTAACGGTCCATGGGCCTATCCCTTTTATCTCAAGCCAATTATCTAAAAGGCTATTTTCAGGATTATCGGCGCAGTACTTAGATAAATTTTTTAATGCATTTTTGCGCGATTGCGGCATTTTAAAAAATTCAAAGTCGCAGGTAGCTAAGTCTTCTGGCTGTGGAAAATATATTTTATCAGCATGTTGATCACCACGTTCTGCGAGTAACTTTGTAACTAAAGTATGTGCGGCTGCTACACTAACTTGCTGACCTAGCACAGCGCGGATCCCCGCTTCAAAGCTCGACCATATTCCAGGCAATCTTAATCCTTCACTTAAATTAAATGCACCATTTATACTACCCTTCAAGTGAGTTTCTATATGGTTTATGTCAGCATCTACATCGAGCACACGACGAATATTATTAATAACTTTATGTAAATGCTCGGTATTGTCTATCACTATTTCAACTTTAAAATGGTTATTTTTTGCTTTAAAGTGCGCGTTAAAATGGCCTACAGCCCCATTTAACTTAAATGTTCGCCCATAACTATTCGGGGTTATCCACTCCATAGGCGATATTAGTCGCTTTGATAAAAAGCTATGTAAGGCTTGCCAATTGTAGGGGGGCCTAAAGGGAAGCGTTAATATAATCACAGGGCTTGACTCTTTTTTTGTTTTTCTGAGCGTTGATGGCGCTAAATGCAATTGTTGTAAAAAGGCATCATTAAAACGGCGCACACTTTTAAACCCAGCTGCAAAGGCAATATCGGTTATTGGTAATGTGGTTTCTTGAATAAGCTTTTTGGCAAACTGACATTGGTTAAATAAACGATATTGGGTAATAGACACACCAAAGTGCTGGTTAAATATACGCCTCAAGTAACGGCTCGTAATACCCAAGCGAGTAGCAAGTATTTCGCAATTATCATTCTCACCTAGGTCAATTAATTGCTTAGCTCTTAGTGCAGTGGTTTTTACTCCCAGCCAAGCCGCGCTACCTGGCGCACTATCGGGCCGGCAGCGTATACACGGCCTAAAGCCCGCTTGCGCGGCATTGTGCGCGTATTGATAGTACAACACGTTTTTTTCATGTGCAGTAGGTGCGGGACAAATCGGCCGACAATAAATGCCGGTGCTTTTTACGGCAACGTAAAATAAACCGTCAAATCGGGCATCACGGCTTTGCCGCGCTTTTTGCCAATACTGATTATTCATCAAGGGTCTTAATCAATAAAACGTACCTTAGCATAGCAATGTTTTAAACCAGTACTGGCCATTTTCGGTACTCATCTGCTTTTAAAAGTATCATACCAACCCACTTAGTGAGTTAAGCGTGTAAGTATCACTATTGCTCTGCAAAATCGAGCAAGTCTTGTCCTGCGAGACGATAGATTATCCATTCGTTTTGGGCTTTTGCCCCAATGCTATTATAAAAATCGATAGCGGGTTTGTTCCAATCAAGTACTACCCACTCAAAGCGACCACAGTCGTTTTTTATGGCTTTATTAGCCAAGTGCTTCATTATTAGTTTGCCCGCGCCATTGCCACGGCTATCAGGGCTCACATATAAATCCTCTAAATACAATCCATTTTTACCCAACCACGTAGAGTAATTATAAAAATACACCGCAAAGCCAATAGGCTCATCATCTTCAAGGCAAATAACGCTGTGTGCTGTTGCCCCCTCACTAAACAGCGTTTTTATAATTGCCTGCTCATCTGTTTTTACTGCATCGGGTTCTTTTTCGTAAATGGCCAGTTCGGTAATAAACTGTAAAATGGTTGGCGCATCGCTTTTTTTAGCGTCGCGTATTTGTATTTGCTTACTCATGTTATTAATCCTAAAAGTACTGCTCTATTTTTTCTTTTAAAATATCAAGCTGAATGGGTTTAGTTAAGTAGTCGTCCATACCGGCATTAATACAACGTTCTTTATCTGAGTTCATTGCATTGGCGGTTAGGGCAATTATTTTTATTGCTTTGTGCTCATCCCCTGCCATACCGTCTCGTATATTAGCCGTGGCGTCAAAGCCATCCATTACCGGCATTTGGCAATCCATTAATACTAAGTCAAAATACCCCTCGTTGTGCTCGCTTAAGGTGTTTATGGCTTCTTGCCCGTTTTGCGCTAGTATCACCTCGCAATTTAGCTTTTTAAGCATCAGTGTAGAAACATGTTGATTAACGGGGTTATCCTCAACTAATAAAATTTTTGCAGGTGTGTCTGATTTTTCTTTTCTTAGTGACGAAATATACCCTGGAGTCACCAGAGGAAGGGGGTCGGTGCTGTCTGAACTTGTTATAACCGATAACGCAGAAATTAAATCGGCGGTTGTAACTGGTTTAGGAAAATACGCTTGAAAACCAATTTTTGAGTAGCGCTGAGCGCCTTCCATACCTGCAATACTGGTCATCATTACCAGTGGCACGGCTTTATAGTCATCATGTGCTTTAAGTACTTTACACAGCTCCATTCCATCCATTTCTGGCATTTGCATGTCTAGCACGGCAATATCAAACATAGTTTGTTTGTTTTCTATGCGCTTTGCACATAGCTCAAGCGCCTGCTTAGCACTACTAGCAAGCGTAACTTTTGCCCCCCAATGTCCTAACTGTTGAGAAATAACTAAGCGGTTAGTCTCGTTATCATCAACTACGAGTACATTTAACGAACTCATATTTATATTTGGGATAATGCGTTCTTTTTCTTCCCCTTCAGCCACTTGCATGGTTGCAGTAAATTCGCTGCCTTTGCCAGGTGCGCTCACCAGTGAAATTTTGCCATTCATTAGCTCACATAACTGTTTACATATAGCAAGCCCTAAGCCCGTGCCTCCGTACTCCCGTGTGGTTGATGCATCCACTTGCGAAAAAGGGGTAAATAATTGCTGTTGTTTTGCCTCGGTTATGCCTATTCCTGAGTCTTTTACTTTTATATTTAGCAGTAGGTCTTGCTCAGTTTTTTCTACAGAAGCACTTACCACCACCTCACCCTGACTAGTAAATTTAACCGCATTACTAATTAAGTTGGTTACCACTTGACGTATGCGCCCAGGGTCGCCCATTAAATGAGAAGGCTCCAAAGAAACTAAATCTAAAATAATCTCAATGCCTTTTTCTTGTGCGGTAAAGGCCTGCGCCTCGGCTATTTCGCCAATTAAGTCGCGAGCATTAAAATGTATATGCTCAAGCTCAACTTTGCCTGCTTCCGCCTTTGAAAAATCTAAAATATCGTTAATAACACCAAGTAAGGAGTGAGCACTGCTTTTAGCAATAGCGACCTTTTTTTCTATCGGTTTACTTAATGACTCTAACTCAACCAATTCTAACATGCCTAATACGCCATTCATCGGTGTGCGTATTTCATGGCTCATTGTGGCTAAAAATTGGCTTTTTGCCACCGCAGCCTCTTGCGCTTGTACTAAAGCAACTTTTAGCTTTTCAGCGGTTTCTTTACGCTTTTGCGAGACCAATGTGCTACCCACTAACGTAGCCAAAGAGCGCAAATAAGTCTCCTCACTTTGCGTCCAAATGTGCTTTTCTCCGACGGTCTCTGCACATAAAATACCTAAATTACCATCTCCGGATGAAATAACTGCATCCAGCATCGACTCAATATTTAATGGTTGAGTATAGCTTTGGGTAAATTCAACCGTTGCCTTGTGCGAATACACATCGTCAATTGCCACTAGGTTTTGATCAAAAATTGCCTCATAGTAACTTGGAAAATCAGCCTTTTTGAGCACGCCGTCAAAATCTACAAATCCGTTTTGCCGAGTATATAAGCCATGGCATGCCATTTCGTCGCACTGTTTATTAAGTATCCAAATAGAGGCACGTTCAACATTTAATACCTCTACCATCGACTTTATCGCCAGCTTTTTGACTTGTGCAACGTCGCTATTTTGTACCTCAGGCGAAACCGTTAATGACGCTAAATTTTTGTTATAGGCGTTTGCTTTTTCGCTTTCTAACTCTAGGCGTTTATGTGTATCAATACTTTGGAATGACCCAAAAACACGCACACATTTACCGTCTTTAAATTCCGCCTGCCCCATCGACTTAACCCAGCGCTCTTTACCGGTATAAGTTAAAATGATCAGCTCAACACTCCAGCTTTCACCTAAAGTGACTGCACATTCAAATAAAGTACTGATTTTCTCTCGATGCTCTCCTGGCTTATAAAAATTTATAGCTGTTTCGATGCTAGGCTCAAACTCTTCTGGTACTTCGTGTATTACTTTTACTACATCTGACCAATACATGGTTTGGCTTTCAAGGTTTATTTCCCATGCACCAATTTGGCCTTGTTTACTCATTGCCTCAAGCAAATTTTGCTGGCGGGTAATTTCTGCTTGAGTATTGTGGCGCTCAGTAATATCTGAAATAAAACCATCTAAATACAGTACTTGGTTGTCATCACCATAAATGGCCTGACCTTTTTCGTGTACCCAACGAATATGGCCATCACTTCTTTTTATTCTGTATTCAATCGACCAAGGTAGTTTTTGAGCAATACAAGTACTTACTTGTAGCTCAACCTCTTTGTCGTCTTTGTGAATCATTGAAGCAAAGCTCAGTATTTTATTATTTATAAACGCATCTGGCGTATAACCTGTTATACCTTTTACCTGATCGCTCATATATAACATGGTCCATGCTTTATCAAACTTACACCGATAAATCACGCCTGGAATATTATCTACTAACGAAGCAAAGCGGTCGCGGCTGTACTGTAGTTCAGATTCAATCTGCTTACGCTCGGTAATGTCTAAATGTGTTCCGATCATACGCCGAGGCGAGCCATCTAAGTTCCAGTCGACTACTTTTGCAGTATCAAGCACCCACACCCAGTGGCCATCTTTGTGTTTCATCCGCGCTTCGCTGACATAGTAGTCTGTATCACCGTTAAAATGCGCTTTTAATTTTTGCTCTGAAATAACTAAATCATCAGGGTGTGCATACTTATACCAAGTATCAATTGTTGTTGGCTCTAGCTCACTGAGCTTATAGCCTATTATTTCTGCCCAGCGATTATTAAACGTCACTTTGCTGGTATCTATAAACCAATCCCATATTCCTACAGCGGTGGTATCTATAACTAACTGCAACTGGGTTTTATGCTGTTCAAGTTCAAGCTCTTGTAGTTTCAATGGTGTTACATCGGTGCGAATAGCAATGTAGCTTTGTGGTTTACCATGCTCATCAAAAAATGGCGCTATGGTAGTATCTACCCAATAAAACCCCCCATGTTTTGCTTTATTACATATTTGGCCGTTCCATACTTCACCCCGTTTAAGGGTTTTATACATACTTTTAAAAAAACCTTTGTCGTGCCTGCCTGAGTTTAGTAAGCGGTGGTTTTGGCCAATAAGCTCATGTTCTTCATAGCCGCTTATTTCACAAAACTTCTTATTGACAAAAGTAATAGTGCCCGCTAAATCGGTTACTGCAACAATGGCATGTTCATCAAGGGCACTTTTTTGCTCATCTAATTGTTTAAACGCGGTTTGCAAAGCTGAACGTTGCTTTTGCAGTATACTCTGCTGCTCTTCTTTCACTGCCACCATTTTTTGAAGATCGACTGATAACCTATTTAACTCATGGCTATCAGTTAAGGTCGGTACAGTTACTTTCTCGCCATCGGTAATTTTAGTCATTACTGAGGTGAGCTGAATTAAAGGTTTAGATAAGCGCCGACTAAACCACCAAGCTGCACATAAAACAAGCAATAAAGACACTGCATTTGATAAAATTGCCAAACGTTTATAATAACCAAAGTCTTTGAGCATTATGTGTGAAGGTTTTGCCGCTAAAAGTTGCCACCCTTCTACGCCCAAAAAATCTAACTCGCTAACGTGAGCATTATAAGTGGTACCCTGAGTACTGCTGTACTCAAACATTTGTTTATTAGTTAGTGTGGTTTGCGTAAGAACGGAAGCCTCTTCTGCATTCGTTACTGAAGAACGCTCTATTTTATTGTTATGAAGTACAAAAAAACTAACATCATTATGTGTGCTATGAATGGTGCTTAGGCCTTCTAAAAGACCATGCATATTTACTTCTGCTAAAATTACCCCTTCTAGTTTTTGCGCATCACTAAGCCAAGGTATAGCCACAATATTAAACTGTTTACCTTTAAACTCAACAGAGCCGAAAGTGGCTTGCGCTGAGGTACTTACAGAGTTAATAAGCTGGCTCAGTTCACCTTTGTCTATCTGCCCGTAAGTCGAGATAATGGGCTGCTTAAGTGCCGATGCAGCTATAACCTCAATACTATTTACAAAATCATAGTGAGTAACAAAATGGTTTATTAGTTTGCTTTGTTCAAGAGGGTAATTAGCAAGCTGGTTTTTAAAGGTATATAAATCAGTAAGATGATCATCAAACCATAAATTAGTAAACTCAGATGCAATAGAGCTTAATTCGTGAAGCTCTGCATCTGCATTTTTTTTTAAGGTACTATTTACATGCTGTAAGCTGAACCAGGTCAGTAAGCAAAGAGGAACAATAGCCATAAACAAAAAAGTAATGATCAGCTTACTACGCACAGACTGAGCTGTGCCACTTAGCAGCCCATACTTTTTTCCTTCAACCATGCTATATATCCAATAACTGTAAATGCATTATTTGTTACCTACATTAATGCACTAAAACCTAAAAGACGCAAGTTTTAGCCCTCAAAGTTGGAAAAATACACCACTTAATTACAGTTTAAACATCAGTAAGTTGCAATTAAAAATTAATTACTCAAATAGACTAAACGTTTAAATTACGGCAAATTTAACCTTTCTCTTTTTTATATTTTATTGTTAAAAACTAAAGCTCACTATTTATACGAACTTTTACTTATCTAGAACCTTAAAATGTGCTTAAATTTATTCAATTTTTTGGTATAACACCGCTCGCGCTTATATACAATTGTGCGTTTACACGTATAAACCCTAAGCCACATTTGAAAATTTTTGGTGAAAATACTACAAATAAATCACATTTCATAGTTAAATAAAAATACAAAACTGTACACAAACCAAGCAATAACGCAAACTTAAATAAGAATCAAAACCAATTGTAAATCAATGATTTTTATAGAAAAACTTGCAAAATACGTAGATTTAACTACACTGTGCACAATTAAAATAGTTAAGGTGATTTATCATGAAAGGTAATCAAAAAGTAATCGATGCATTTAATACTTTGCTAGCCAATGAGTTAGCAGCAATTGACCAGTATTTTATTCATTCACGAATGTATGATGACTGGGGTTTAGATAAATTATATGTGCGCCTTAACCATGAAATGGAAGAAGAAAAAGATCACGCCGATTGGCTTATAAAACGCATCTTGTTTTTAGAAGGCGTGCCTAACATGACTAAACGCCGTGACCTTTTAATTGGTAACGATGTAAAAAGCATGATGCAGAACGACTTAACACTAGAGCTTGAAGTAGTGGCATGTGTTAAAGAGGTAATTGCTATTTGTGAAGAACAACAAGATTATCAGTCGCGCGAAGTATTAGAAAAGCTATTATTTGATACCGAAGAAGACCATGTTTATTGGTTAGAGCAACAACTAGGTCTAATTGATAAAATTGGTACACAAAACTACCATCAAGCACAAATGGGCGAGTAAGGAGCATAAAGTATGAAAGGCGATAAAGACGTTATAGCTGCTTTAAATAAAGTACTTGCTAATGAGCTTGTGGGTATTAACCAATACTTTTTGCATGCCCGTATGTTTAAAGATTTTGGTTTTAGCCAGCTCGATAAAGCAGACTACAAAGTTTCAATTCAAAAAATGAAAAATGCCGACCGTCTAATTGAGCGTATTTTATTTTTAGAAGGTTTACCTAACCTACAAGACTTAGGCCGATTACGCATAGGCGAAAACAGCGAAGAAATGATTGCTGCAAATATGAGCTTTGAGCTAGATACAATTGATGACTTGCGCAGTGCAATTAAGTTAGCTGAAAACAAAAAAGATTATATTAGCCGTGAAGCGCTTGATAATATTTTGAACGAGCAGGAAGAACAAATTGACTGGCTAGAAACCCAGCAATTACTTATTCAAAACACGGGGCTTGAAAATTACTTACAGTCCCAACTGTAAGGTAAGTTTAGGCCATAAAAAAAGCAGCTTTATAAGCTGCTTTTTTTGTATCAGAATTTTGTAATAATGAATTAAGCGACTTGATCGGTAATATCTGCAATCTCAATAAGTTTGCGATTTAGGATCTTTTTAGTACAACAACAACACTTACCGCATTGGCTGCCTACTTTAAGCTCTTTAGTTAATTCACGCATGGTAGTTGCACCATCGTCAATTGTTTGCTCAATTTTTTTATCAGTCACCCCGTGACAAAGACAAATATACATGAATACAAACTACTCTCAATTTCATTTAGTAGGTGCATATTAATCTAAACAGTAATGGTTATCAATTGTTTCGCAGTAGAAAAGCTTATTTTTCAAAAAATTTGATCAGTGCCACTTAAATCGAGAATTCACGGCGCGTTGAGAACTTGTTGATTTATAATGAAATATGGCACTTAAATTGAGATTTATTAACTAAATTACACTCTAAAAATAATTATGTTTTTTATTAGGTAAATTTCTTAAACAACGAGAAATCGC